>JAFUIK010000020.1 GCA_017473955.1 Ruminococcus sp.
AAATACGGCAACGATTTCTCACACTTTAGTGAGCACGCTGCTATTCAGCTCAACGATACTCACCCAGTATGCTGTATCCCTGAGCTTATCAGACTTTTAGGTCTTGAGGGTATCTCATTTGAAGAAGCATTCCAGATTGCTCAGAAGACTTTCGCTTACACTAACCACACAGTTATGGCTGAAGCACTTGAGAAGTGGGATATCTACCTCATGAGAAACGTTATTCCTGAGGTTTACCACATCATCGAGCTCATCAACGAGCGTCTTTGGAACGACTTCAAGGGCAGAGGTATGACAGATGACGTTATCCGCAGAATGTGCATCCTCTCTGATGACAGAGTTCATATGGCAAGACTTGCCATCTATGGCTCATCATACGTAAACGGCGTTGCTTGGATTCACACAGAAATCCTCAAGAACGACGTATTAAACGACTGGTACAAGATTTATCCAGAGCGTTTCCAGAACAAGACTAACGGTATTACACAGCGTAGATGGCTTGGTCTTTGCAACCCAGAGCTTTCATCTTTCATCACAGAAAGAGTTGGCGACGGCTGGCAGAGAGATATGGCTAAGGTTGATAAGCTTGCACAGTGCATCGATAAGGACGCTGTAAAAGCATTCAATAAAATTAAGGCTACAAAGAAGAAGCAGCTCGCAGCTTACGTTAAGAAGATGGAGGGCAAGGAAATCAATCCTAAGTTCATCTTCGACGTACAGGTTAAGCGTCTCCACGAGTACAAGCGTCAGCTCTTAAACGCTTTCTCAATTATGTGGATTTACTTTATGATTAAAGACGGCAAGCTCCCTGATTTCGAGCCAACATGCTTCATCTTCGGTGCTAAGGCTGCTCCTGGATACAGAAGAGCTAAGGCTATCATCAAATATATCAACGAAATCGCAGATTTAGTAAACAACGACCCTGATACAAAGGACAAGCTTCAGGTTATCTTTGTTTCTAACTACAACGTTTCTTACGCTGAGAAAATCGTTGTTGCTGCTGATGTTTCAGAGCAGATTTCAACAGCAGGTACAGAGGCTTCAGGTACAGGTAATATGAAGTTTATGTTCAACGGTGCTGTAACACTCGGTACTTACGACGGTGCTAACGTTGAGATTACTCAGGCTGCAGGCGAGGAGAACGAGTACATCTTCGGCGGCAGAGTTGAGGACATCGAGAACTTAAAGCGTAACGGTTACGATCCAAAGGCTATCTATATGACTAACCCAATGCTCAAGAGAGTTGTTGATACTCTTGTTGACGGCACATTCGATGACGATGGTGCTCAGGGTGAGGGTAGCTTCGCTGAGCTCCACAACGCTCTTGTTAACGGTACACATTGGCACATCGCTGACCACTACTTCCTGTTCTACGATCTCCCAATGTACGTTGAGGCTAAGCTTCAGGTTAACCGTGACTACAAGGACAAGATGCTCTTTGGCACAAAGTGTCTTGAGAACATCGCTCACTGCTCACAGTTCAGCTCTGACAGAACAATCCTCCAGTATGCTAAGGAACTTTGGATGGTTAAATGATTTAACTGAATATTTGTGTTCAAAACATATCCCCATCGCTTTTGCGGTGGGGATTTTTGCGTGTTTTTTGAGTTGTTAACTTGAATAAGCGGACGTGCCAGTATTTGGGAAATATCACAATTGACAGTAAATAACTACAGTGTGTATAATTTAATTGTGAGAAATTCATATAAATTTTGCAAAATAATGGGTGAGATACACAAAATAGCGAATATAATTCTGTTTTAGAAATAAAAGGTGCTATTTTTACCAGAAATCGTGCATTTTTTACCACTTTGATTTTTAGTAATATTTTTATGACATAATATAAACAGAAAAAATAACCTTTCATAAGGAGATGATTAAGATGGTTTTAGTAGTTTGATTTTTTTATTATCACTAGGTAATATGAAATTTTCAGAAATTAAGGAGAAAATTATGAAAACAAGTAAACTAATTATGTCTTATTTATTGGCTTTGATTGTTTTATTATTATCAGTAACTTCTACGTTTGCGGTGGATGTTGTTGACATAGATAATAAAATTTCAGAGGAATTGCTAGATATCATTTCTACAAACAAAAACGATACTATATCAGTTTGCATTTATCTAAACAACTGTGACAAAAACATTGTAAATAAACGATTAAACGAAAAGTACAAGTATAATGTGGAAGCATATGAGAATAAAAGGGTCTATTATAACGAAGTGGTTCCTAATATAATTATTGATAATAAAACTATTGCGGTGACTGTAGAGGGAGAAAAAATCACCCCTCAAATTCTTAGTCTCGATAATAGCAACTCTTCTTTGGATATAGAGACTAGAATGAAAATTAATAGAGCAATGACCGAAGATGTAAATAAGTTCTTGCGATGTTATAGGGAAGAAATTTCTAGTGTAGTAGGTACTTATGTGTCTGATTTTGTTGAGAATAATATAGAATTATTTGCTAAGATTATTTTTCAACCTAAATACGGAGAATTTGTTATAGCTGAAGTTTCAGCTCAAAATGTTTATAATCTTTCAAAGTTATCCGAAGTTTGCAGGATTGATTATTTTGAAAATGTTGAATATCAGAATTGTAGTTGGAATGCTAATTCTGTTGTCCAATCAGATGATAATATTGGTTTAGGAAGCAATTTGTATAATGATGGTACTGGTTATGATGGTACTGGCATAAAAATAGGTGTCATTGAGGCAGAGTATAGTCGTTATGACGAAACAAATTACAATTTATTAGATGCAAATATCTCTTATGTTGATGCACCAGCTGTTTCTGAAAGAATCATTAAAGCTTATCATCCAACGAAAGTTTGCTCGCTTATATGCGGAAGAAAAACAATTATTGATGGAAAAACATATGGTGGAGCAGCTGCTGGTGCTACTGTTTATCAAACTGGAATCGATAATCTTGTTGAACTTTTATCTGCAATTGAGAAATTCAGCAGTATGGGAGTAAATGTTATCAATTTTAGCGGAGGAGAACAAACGGGTACGGGATATGATTATGATGCCCAATGCGTTGATAATATACTTCATAATACAAGAGTATCTTTCGTTGTGTCCGCTGGTAACAATGACAATGGGATAACAGATGTACACACTCCTGGTAAATCATACAATGCGATAACAGTTGGGAATGCAATTACTAAATTAGGTAACGAAGCACGAGATTTTATTACTGTTGCTGTCGCTTCAAGTTACGAGGAGGATAGTTACTGTGCTAATAAGCCTGATGTAGTCGCTCCGGGAACATATATTTATTGGCCAGTATCAGAAAGTGAAGTGTTTCTTTTGGGACACGGGACTAGTTATTCAGCCCCAATTGTTACCGCTGTAGTAGCACAAATTATGCAAAGTGATTGTTTAGCAATATTTAATCCGAATGCTGCAAAAAATTACATCATTTGTGGTTCTAGCAACGAAAATATAGATGGAACTACCGTGTCTTACGGTGAGTTAATGGATGAGAGTGGGGCTGGTTTAGTTAACGCAGTTAGGTCGTATGAGTGTTCGAATTATGGAACAGAGTATTATGGGGTGTATTCGGCTTCTCAAACCGCACCCACCGAGTATAAAACTGTAGCGACCTATAATCTTAAAAAAGGTGAAAGTATAAGAGTAGCACTTACTTTTGAAAAAGAGGAAAACATACTTTTATACGAAGAATATGGAAACAATATAGATATAAGACTAGTTCGAGACAATCCCTACTCAACATATTGTGTAGCTTCGGAATCAACCAATAATAATGTTGAGTTAATTGATACTAAGATTCAAACTACTGGTAATTATTGTTTGCAAGTGAGATTGACTAGCTCTATGCTTGATCCTAGTGGTAATAGCGATTTGCATTATTGGATTTCGTGGAGAACATACTAGTTGAAATTGGATTGTTAGCAAAGTTTTGATTTACTTAAAGTTGAGTTTTGGAGATGATTTTATGAAGAAAACATTGTCTATGGTATTAGCATTGGTTATTATTTTACTCTGCGGAAATGTAGTGGCAGTTGCTTATGACAATAAAATCTCACCTCAATTGTTAGAGGTGATTGAAAATGGTGACCCGAATGATACAGTCGGAATAGGTATTTCTTTCTACGGAAAACAACCTAATGCATCACAAATGCCTAGCTGGCCTGACGTAGAACAGGCTAGAATAGAGTTAGAGGAATATTACGATAACTGGTATAAAACTGAAATAGTTCCAGTAGTTTTTGATGGAATTGAGTACAAAGAGCTTTTTGTTGGTAGCGGATTGGTTATTGTGTCTGTCAAAATTTGTGACATAGAAAAGATAGCCGATAACAGCATTGTTATGCAAATCAATTATTTCAAAAACAGTGATATGGATTATGCAGATGATAAGAAATACGAAAACAAATTTATAGAGTGTTATGTTGGTGATAGAGAATACTATGAATACGAAGAAGTATATTATCACTACTCAAATAATGAAGTAATTGATTGGTGTCTTGTCAAAGGCGAAGCTAGCCAAGTAGCACTTACGACAATGTGTTATCTAAAGTTTGATGATTTTGTCCTAAAATCTCCTAGTCTATGCTATCCTTTCGATATGAAATATGCGGTGTACGATGTGGAGAAAGAAGAGTTTGTTGACTTGGTAGATGACTATGATAAATTAGAGCAATATGAAGGGCTCATAGATGTTTTGCGAGCACTTGATAAAAGTGTAATGCTTGGTGATGGCGATGAAGACGGTGAGCTGTCCATACTTGATGCGACAAGTATTCAAATGGAGCTTGCCGGGTTAGGACGAATTTGGGATAATTACACAGACCGAAGAGGTGTAACCGGTCGTTTCTCGGATATAGACAGCGACGGCGAGCTCAGCGTTCTTGACGCAACTGCAATTCAGCTAAAGCTCGCAGGACTTGAATAATTTCACTCTAATTAAGAAACACGAGCATAAAAAGCCTGACCGATAAAAAATCGGTAGGGATTTTTGTGCGATTTATCAAAAAAAGGGCGGTAAATTCTACATTGAAAAGTCGAGGTTGTATTGACTCGATGATGCGTGCAATGTTACCACTAATGTGTATAAATATCAAAGGAGGCTTATTATGAAAAAGATAATGAGATTAGTCGTAATATTATGTATGATATTTATGCTTGTTACCACTTCGGTATCAGCAGCAAGCTCTAGGTACGCTAATGGTGTATATGCAGATGAATTCGAAAAATATATGACGGATTGTGGATACGGACCAAACTATGAAGGTGAAGATTGGTTTACATATTCCGAGCTTTACCAGTATTTTGCTGAAGATAATGATACTGAAGTTCCAGATTGGTTATTGGTAGCTGGTAGGTATAGTGGTGTTGGTCCGATGCCGTGTTATGGTGTTTTTGGTGATTACTATATACAGTTGATGAGTTATTGCATACCTTACCCATTGATTTATCACATTTATGTACCAACAGAGAACAAGTTTTACACACTTGAACAAGCGTGGACAGCAGACTTTGAGAATATAGAAAATGCTTTTACAGAGTATATCATTCCAAATGGGTCAGGTAGCTTTATAGGTGATGTTGATGATGACGGAAAACTCACAATTATAGATGCTACTTATGTGCAGAAAGCTTTAGTAGGATTGTGTGTATTCAATTCATATGATGATTTAACATCATATAAAAACGCAACCAACACAGCAACGCTATCTTATGTTTCTGATATAGATAGAGACGGCAACCGCACGATTATGGATGCAACCACAATCCAGCTCAAGCTTGCAAAGGTTGAGTGAGTAAAAACTGAATAACTGACTTTATCCTTATCTCCCCACCGCAGAAGCGGTGGGGATTTTTGTACGATTTGTCAAAAAAAGGGTGTTAAATTCTACATTGAAAAGTCGAGTTTGTATTGACTCGATGATGCGTGCAATGTTATCATTAATGTGTATAAATATCAAAGGAGGCTTATTATGAAAAAGCTACTTTCTATCTTGCTTGCACTCATTATTACGCTGTCAGCGTTTTTATCTCTTTCCTTCGCGGTTTTTGCTGAAGATGCAGACACCCTCGCTGTTACTGTAAACGGCGTTACAACAAACATTCCTGTAGGCGAAAAGTTCACTTATACCTACACACTGACAGACATTAAAATCCTCAACGCAGAGGCAAGGGTTAACTACGAGTCATCGAAACTCGCTGTCACACCTATTGATGATACAGAGGAGGCATACGATGTTGTTTTCCCTCGCGTGTCATCATACGCTGTGTGCAACACTGACCTTACTGATAGAATTCTTTACAACTTCTCAACCACTAAGGGCATCAGCTTTACAGGCGAGCAGGTTCTCGCACAGTTTGAGTTCACAGCTCTTGCTGCTGGTGAAACTACACTCAGCACAGATATGATTGAGATGGTTGACTCTGAGAAAAACTACTACGTTGATAAAACCCCTGAGGGCCCTGTTGTGGTTAAAGAGTTCACTCACAACGAATATCTCACATACGTAGCTGATGAAGAACCGACAGAAGCTCCTACAGAGCCTGTAAAAGCTGAAAAGGTGTCGAATGTAACAGTTACAGGTACCACTAAAGCAACTTTGACTCTTTCTTGGGACAAGGTTGACGGTGCAGTTAAGTACTGGGTGTACAAACAAATGAGCGACGGTTCCTATGCTTGCGTTAAATCTGTAGCAGATACAACATACACAGTTGCTAACCTTAACCCTGGCACAGAGTATAGCTTCAAGGTTATTTACAGCGACGCAAACGGATGGATAAGCCCTATAGCTTCGGCTGATGTAGTAACAGCTACAACCGAGAAAGCCGCTGACGTTGAACAGATTACAGGCGTAGCAGGACTTATTGATGCTGAAATCAGCTGGGAGCCTGTTGACGGAGCTGTTAAATACTGGATTTACAAGGCGTGGGACGAAAACGGCCCGTTTTACTGCTATGACCACACAACTGAGACTTCATACAAAGTAAGAAATCTTCAGGCTGCAACAGATTACTATTTCAAGGTAATCACAGTTACAGAGGAAAACGGCAAGCTCGTGCTTTCAAATCTTGCAGATGCACCGGTACTTCATATTCTTACCGAAGCAGCTGAGAGCATCACAGTAAAGCTTGACAGCATTTCAAAGAATTCTGCAACAATCAGCTGGCCTGCATTTGAAAATGCCACACAGTATTGGGTTAAGTATTCTAACACAACAAAGAATGTCAACCTTGACGACCAGTGGCTCACATATGATGCAACAACTGAAACTACATATACATTCAACAACCTCAAGCCAAACAGAACATATTACTTCACAGTAGTAGCTAAATATGCTGACGAACAGTATGGCTATCTGGTAGCGAACTACATCGCAGTAGATACAAAGACACTGTATTCTGACGAAAACTTCTTCACATTTGAGAAGCAGGAAAACGGCGGTCTTGTTGTATCATGGCCTGAAGATGTAAATTCAGCTAAGTCGTGGATGGATGTATATGACAAAGATGGCAACTATGTTGTCACAAACTCAACAACAACAAACTCAGTATCCTTTAGCTTTGCTTATGATTGGGAGAACTGCACATTTGCACTTAAAACTCTTGATGCAGACTCAACAGGTCGACTCATCACACCAAAGCTTGGCTGGGAGTACAAAGAATAAGTAAATGTGCTTGACATTCTGATGTGAGTGTGCTAAACTAAGCTTAAGTTGAATATACTATTAAAAGAGAGTGGGTCTTGACGACCCGCTCTTTTGTATTGTTTGAGGTGAATTTATGGCAAATGCTAAGAAAAAGGGCACCGCAACCGTTGTATGGGAGTTGGTAGAGCCTATCGTTGTGGGCTTTGGTTTAAAGCTGTGGGACGTCCGCTATGTTAAAGAGGGTTCGCAGTGGTTCTTAAGAGTTTTCATCGACAAGGACGGCGGTGTTGACATCAACGATTGCGAGAACGTTTCCCGTGCTATCGACAAACCGCTTGACGAGCTTGACCCGATTACCGATAACTACATTTTGGAGGTAAGCTCTCCGGGAGTTGAACGTGAGCTTTTGCTCGACGCTCATTTTGAGCAGTTTATCGGTGCTGATATTATGGTCAAAATGATTAGACCGATTGAGGGCATCGGCAAGGAGTTCAAGGGTGTTTTAAAAGCATATGCTGACGGCGAGGTTACAATAAGGGACCATTCAGACGAAAATGAAATCGTTATAGCTAAAAAAGATGCTGCATACATCAAGCTCGACGATTTTGATATATAAGTTTAAAATACATCATATATAAAGGGAGAGATTATCAAAAATGGCTAGTAACAAAGAATTATTTTTAGCATTACAGCTACTGGAAAAAGAAAAGGGTATTCCTGTTGAGTATATGATTGCTCAAATCAGCAAGGCTATCGTTTCAGCTTGTCGTAACCTTTACGGCGGTAACGAAAATGTTGATATCAAAATGGACCCAGATAAGAACGCTTTTGCGGTTAAGCTCAACAAAATGGTTGTAGAAGAAGTAGAGGACGAAAACTTCGAAATCTCACTCGAGGACGCAAGAGTTATTTCAAAGCGTGCGACAGTCGGCAAGGAAATCGGTATTCCGCTTGAGCCTAAGAAGTTCGGCAGAATCGCTGTACAGACTGCCCGTTCAGTTATCCGTCAGGGTATCCGCGACGGCGAAAAGGGTCAGATGCTTGTTGAGTTCCAGTCAAAACAGCAGGAAATCGCAACAGCTTTAATCGAGCGTGTTGACCCTGTTTCAGGTAACGCAACAATCCGCTTCGGTAAGGCAGAGGCTGTTCTTCCAAAGAGCGAGCAAATTCCGGGTGAAGAGCTCAAAGAGGGCGACAACGTTAAGATTTACGTTGCAGGTGTTAAAGAGGGCGACCGCGGTCCACGTGCTATTATTTCCAGAACACACCCTGACTTTGTAAGAAGACTTTTTGAAAACGAAGTTCCTGAGATTTTCGACGGTGTTGTTGAGATTAAGTCTGTTTCCCGTGAGGCAGGCTCTCGTACTAAGATGGCTGTTTTCTCAGAAGACAGCGAGGTTGATGCAGTAGGTGCTTGTATCGGTACACGCGGTGCAAGAGTAGGAGCTATCGTTGACGAGCTTTGCGGCGAGAAAATCGACATCGTGCTCTTTAGCGAAGACCCTGCAAAGTACGTTGCGGCGGCTTTATCTCCTGCGTCAGTAGTAGGCGTTGAGATTATCGACCTTGAAAACAAGTCATGTAAGGCAACAGTTCCTGATTCTCAGCTGTCCCTTGCTATCGGTAACAAAGGCCAGAACGTTCGTCTTGCGGCAAAGTTAACAGGTTGGAAAATTGACATCCGTCCTGAATCAGGCTTCTGGGGCGAAGACACAGAGAACGACTCAGAAACAGAAGAGTAATTTTTATCACATAAAAGAAGGAGAAAGCTATGGCAACTCAAAGAAAAGTACCGCTTCGAAAATGCACAGGCTGTGGCGAAATGAAAGAAAAGCGAGAGCTTGTGCGTGTAGTTCGCTCTAAAGAGGGCGAGGTTTCGCTCGACTTAGTTGGTAAAAAACCGGGTCGAGGAGCGTATATCTGCAAAAACGCGGAGTGCTTGAAGCTTGCACGAAAAGCAAAGCGAATCGAGCGTGCCTTAAGTTGCACGATTTCTCCGCAGCTTTACGATATGATGGAAAAGGAGATAGAAAATGACTGACAGATTGTTGTCACTTTTAGGTCTTTGCAGAAGAGCAGGAAGGCTCACCTTAGGCTTTGACCCTGTTATGGATTCTATCAACCTGAAAAAAGCGAAGCTCGTTATAGTAGCATCGGACTGCTCACCGCACACGGCAAGGGATACTTTAATCGCTTGTCATAAAATGGGAGTAAAATCCCACACTGTAGCCTACACTAAAGAGGAGATATCTTTAGCTGTCGGAAAATACACAGCGGTGCTGTCAATTACAGACGAGGGCTTCTCTCAAAAAGCCGACACACTCATAAAAGGAGGAATAACGCATGGCTATGATGATTAAATATAAAATTAAGGATGTAGCAACAGACTTAGGCGTCTCAGCTAAAGACGTTATCGCAGTACTTGAGCAGTATTGCAAGGTTAGTAAAAAGACAATGGCATCACTCGAGGAAAACGAGCTTGATGTTGTATTTGATTACTTCACACAAAAACACGCTGTAGAAAACTTAAACGCATATTTTGCAGTTAGAGATAAGGCTATCGAAAAGGCTGAACAGGCTCAAAAAGAGCGTAAAGAGGAAGAAAAGCGTAAGCGTGAGGAGGCTAAGGACAGCCTTCGCCCTGAGAGTGCTAAAAAGGCTAATAAGCCATCTGCACCTAAAAAGGAAGAAAAGCCACAGGCTCCAAAACAGGAAAAGGTTGTTGACCTTAATTCTGAAATTAAGTCACGTCGCGGTCAGGGCAGAGTAGTTGATACATCTGCTGTTGAAATCAACGTTGACAGATACAATGAAAAGTACGACCGTATGGCATTTGAAAAGGTTAAGAACGAAAACCAGATGTCATCTAAAAAGCAGAAAATCAACCAGCGTTCACAGAAGGGCAAGCGTCAGGGTAAGCGTGAAACAGAGCAGGAGAGATTAAAGCGTATCGCTGCTGAGCGTAAGGCTAAGCAGATGACTATCGAAATTCCTGACGAAATCTCTATTTCAGAGCTTGCACTTAGACTCAAGGCTACAGTTGCCGAGGTTGTTAAGAAGGCTTTCTTAATGGGCACAATGGTTACCCAGAACGACGTTGTTGACTTCGACACAGCTTCTCTTATCGCTATGGAATTCCACGCAAAGGTTGAAAAGGAAGTTGTTGTTACAATCGAGGAGAGAATTATCGACGACAGCGAGGATGATGAAGAAAATCTTGTTGAGCGTGCTCCGGTAGTTGTTGTTATGGGTCACGTTGACCACGGTAAAACTTCACTTCTTGACTGCATCCGTAACGCCCATGTTACTGCAACAGAGGCTGGCGGTATCACTCAGCACATCGGTGCTTACAGAGTTAACATCAATGACAGAGATATCACTTTTCTTGATACCCCTGGTCACGAGGCTTTCACAACAATGAGAGCAAGAGGTGCACAGGCTACAGATATCGCAATCCTTGTAGTTGCTGCTGACGACGGTATTATGCCACAGACAGTTGAGGCTATTAACCACGCTAAGGCAGCAGGCGTTTCTATCATTGTTGCTATCAACAAGATGGATAAGGTTGGTGCTAACCCAGAGCAGATTAAGCAGCAGTTAACAGAGTATGAGCTCATTCCTGAGGAATGGGGTGGCGACACACCAATCGTGCCTGTTTCAGCTAAAACTCAGATGGGTATTGACGACCTTTTAGAAATGGTACTCCTTGTTGCTGATATGAAAGAGCTTAAAGCTAACCCTAACCGTGCAGGTAAGGGTATCGTAATTGAAGCAAGACTCGATAAGGGCAGAGGTCCAATTGCTACTATCCTTGTACAGAATGGTACTTTACGTCAGGGCGACACAGTTGTAGCAGGTACAACTGTAGGTCACGTTAGAGTTATGCTTGACGATAAGGGCAAAAAAGTTAAAGAAGCAGGCCCATCAGTTCCTGTTGAGATTACAGGTCTTAGTGATGTACCAACAGGTGGCGACATCTTCAACGTTGTTTCTGATGAGCGTTTAGCTCGTGAGCTTGTTGAGCAGAGAAAGACAGCTCAAAAGGAAGAGATGTTCAACGCTCAGACTAAGGTAACACTCGACAATCTCTTCGACCAGATGAAGTTAGGCGAGGTTAAGGAGCTCAAGATTATTGTTAAAGCTGACGTACAGGGCTCTGTTGAGGCTGTAAGACAGTCGCTCGAAAAGCTCTCTAACGATGAAGTAAGAGTAAATATTATCCACGGTGCCGTTGGTGCTGTAAACGAATCAGACGTTATGCTTGCTAATGCATCTAATGCTATCATCGTAGGCTTTAACGTTAGACCTGACTCAAACGCACAGGCTAGTGCAGAGCGTGACGGCGTTGATATGCGTATGTATCGTATTATCTACGATTGTATCGAGGAAATCGAGTCTGCTATGAAGGGTATGCTCGCTCCGAAAACCAGAGAAGTCATCCTTGGTACTGCTGAGGTTAGAAATATCATCCGTATCAAATCTATCGGTAACATCGCAGGCTCATACATCAAGAGCGGTAAGATTCAGCGTGGTGCAGGCGTAAGAGTTGTTAGAGATGGTATCATCATCGCTGACGACACAATTGCATCTTTACAGCGTTTCAAAGACTCCGTTAAGGAAGTAGCTGAAGGCTACGAGTGTGGTATCGGTCTTGAGAAATATTCAGATATTAAAGAAGGCGACATCTTCGAGGTATTCACAATCGAAGAGTATCGTGAGGACTAATAATTATGGCTAATCATAGAATGGGACGTACAACCGAGGACATCAAGCGTGAGCTCACGGCAATTTTCCGTGAGCTTAAAGACCCTAGGGTTACAGAGGTTTTTCTCTCAATTGTGCGAGTTGAGGTTACATACGACTTGTCTTATTGTACAGTGTTTGTCAGTGCACTTGAGGGTTTAGACAAAGCAAAGGGTGCGTGCAAGGGCTTAGATTCAGCGTCAGGTTACATCCGTCGCGAGCTAGGTCACAGATTAAAGCTAAGACACGTGCCATCTCTTATTTTCACTGCTACCGACTCAATCGAGTACAGTGCTGAAATATCGAGAATCTTAAATTCTCTTGATATTAAGGAGAGCGAAGATGCAGAAGATAACACTCCTTGAAGTATCGAAACTGCTTTTGAAAAACGACAACTTCCACATACTTACACACCGCTATCCTGACGGTGACACCTTAGGCTGTGCCTATGCTCTGTGCTTTGCATTGAGAGCTTTGGGCAAGAAAGCAAACGTGAAAATAAGCGGAAAGCTTCCGTCAAAATTCAGTTATCTTGCTAAAAATTACGTTGAGCAGGATTTTTCCTGTGACTATGTTGTGTCTGTCGACGTAGCGGCAATGTCCCTGCTCGGCGAGCTTGAAGATGAGTACAAGGATAGAATTAACCTGTGCTTAGACCACCACGGCTCTAACACTATGGTGGCGGATAATATCTTTGTTGACGCTTCCTGTGCCGCTGCTTGCGAGATAATTTATGTGCTTGTAAAAGAGCTTGGTGTCAAAATTACAAAGGATATCGCTAACGCGTTGTATACGGGTATTTCAACTGATACAGGCTGTTTCTGTTACTCAAACACAACCGCCCAAACTCACCGTATCGCGGCTGATATTATGAAAAACGAGTGCGATTTTGCGATGATTAATCGCATCAATTTTGAAACAAAAAGCCGTGCAAAGCTCAAAATGGAGCGTATGGTGTACGATACAATGGAGTTTTACTGCTCTGGTAAATGTGCGATAATTTACACAACTCTTGCTATGCAGAACGCACTTAACGCAGGTGATGACGAAATGGAGGGCTTGGCTTCCATTCCTCGCCAGATTGAGGGTGTCAAAATGGGCATCACAATGCGTGAGAAAGAGGACGGCACATACAAGGTATCTGTCCGCACTAACGACGGCATAGATGCCTGTGCTTTCTGTAAACGCTTTGGTGGTGGCGGACACGTGGCGGCTTCGGGCTGTTCAATCAAGGGCGATATGCAGACCGTAAAGTATCTGCTTATCAAGGCGGCTGAAGAGGTGCTATGAACGGAGTAGTTGTAATAAACAAGCCTACTGATTTCACCTCATTTGACGTGGTTGCCGTTGTGCGTAAGACATTGGGCACCAAAAAGGTCGGTCACTGCGGAACGCTCGACCCTAACGCGACAGGTGTTTTACCCGTTTTGGTCGGCAACGCAACAAAGGCTCAGGACATCATCCCTAACCACGACAAAAGCTATGTTGCTACATTTAAGCTCGGGCTTTCTTCGGATACGCTTGATATTTGGGGAGAAATAAGCTTTGAAAACGGCGATGATGTAACAAAGCAGGAGCTAGAAGAAGCTTTTGCAAAATTCGTCGGCGAGATAATGCAGGTGCCTCCGATGTACTCCGCCGTGAAAAAGGACGGAGTAAGGCTTTATGACCTTGCACGACAGGGAATCGAGGTTGAGCGTGAGGCTCGAAAAATCACTGTGTACTCGCTTAATTTGATGGAGTTTGACGAAAAAACGCAGGAGGGCAAGCTTGCTGTAAGCTGTTCTAAGGGTACATATATCCGTACTTTAATATCGGATGTAGCTCAAAGCTTAGGCACCAACGCAGTTATGACAAGTCTTGTAAGAACAACAGCGTGCGGTTTCACCTTAGACGAGGCTATAACACTTGATGAACTCAAGGCTATGGCAGAAAACGGCAGTATAGAAGGCAAAGTTCTCTCAACTGAAAGCCTTTTTGTAAATTACAAGGAGCTAATAGTAAGTGAAAAGCAAGCGGTTAGGTTTTACAACGGCAATCCGCTTGATATTACTCGCACAGCTCTTAGAGATATGAGCTTTTTAGACTCAGAGATTTTCCGCGTTAAAGACAGCGAAGGAACATTTTTGGGACTTGGCAGTGTCGATTTATCAAAAGGCGTTTTAAAGATTTACAAACATTTTTCAAAATAAATATATGGGCGACCTTTGTGTTGTCGCCCAAAAAATAAAACAGCGACAAGGCTTGTACCCTGTCGCTGTTTTTGCGTTTTAATTTAAATCGTCAAGATTCCGTTTTATGGGATTGTTGTCGATGTAATTCCATCTTGCTAGGTAATCTTGTTCATCTCTTATGATATGGTCATTATAAGAACGTTGAAATATATTTTCTCCAACCTCTCTGTTAACGAAGCGTTTAAGGGTGCCTACAAACGATGGAATTATATCATTCGTAGGGGATGGCGACCTAGACATCCCGTTATCATAAACACTTAACAAAATGTGGATATGATTAGGCATTATAACGTAATTGTCAATTCTAATGTTGTCATATATTTTGTTCATATATTCAATGTGTTTCTCTATAATTTTGCCGTGTCTATATAGGCAAACTCTTGGGACGTCGAGGTCGCCGTCCCCTACGATTCTGCTGAATATTAGTTTTCTATCTTTACTGCAAATCGTTAAAAAATACACACCTGCACTCGAATAATCATAATCTTTCAAACGTGTAGGTTTTCGCTTTGACTGTTCCATATCCTAATTTATTTTACTTCGTCTACTTCATTCGATGTAATAAATTTCACGCTTCTCTCAACTGAGTCTTTAGAATTCTTCCAGTCACCGCCGGCGTTACGATAGTCAAACATTGTCGTAAAATGTGTGACATCGCTATACAGTGTTTCGAGATAATTTTTGCACAACGCGTTTGTAATTTCGCAGAACGCTTTCATATCCTTACTTTTGATACCGCCTTTAGCGTTTGCCCCTCTGTGAAGCAGTTCGTAGTGGTTAAGGCAGAGGTACTCCTGCTTTTTAAGCAGTTCTCTAAAACTTGGGTCAGCAGAAAATTGAACATAAAATGTCTGCAACAAATGGTTAATGTCAAAGTCGATTCTATCACATACGTAGCAAGACGAGCGTGCGTTTTTAATTGCATCCAGTTGAGCCTTAGATGGTTTAGCAGATGCATTTTTCGGCATCATATTATCGTTTATATACTGCAAGCGAGTCTGCATAAGCAACGCGTTTGAAAGCTTAGGCCCCGAGCCTAACATCATTTCGTAGTGATGGTGACAAAAGCCTTTTTCGTTAGTTATGACCCTAATGTTTGGTGCCATCATAGCGGCTCCTGTGATGTACTCAACGTACTGCTTTTCAACTAAATCTCTCATACGGCAGATAGGACAACCGCCGACTTCATTAAAAATATCGTTAATCGGAATAGTGCAGATAGTTTCTTTCATTTTATCAACTCCACTAATAGTTTGCGTTCCATACATTTACATACGCATAGTATAGCATATTATTTTTCATTGTGGTATACTAAATTCAGATTTTACGAAAAGGGTTTTGTTATGGGAAAGTTGATTTTTGAAAATATATATCCGTTTAATCTCTCACAGACCTTAGATTGCGGGCAGAGCTTTCGTTGGGTTGAGAACGAGGACGGTTCATTCACAGGTGTTGTAAAAAATATTGTCGCTAATGTTTCGTATAATAACGGCACGCTCACTATAGTAAGCGACAGCGAGCTTGACGATAAAATGTGGCGAAATTACTTTGACCTTGATTTAGACTACAAAAAAATTAAAGATGATTTATCTAAAATGCATCCTGTTTTAGCAGAAGCGTCGGCTTATGCGGGAGGTATACGCATTTTAAATCAAGAGCCGTTTGAAGCTTTAATTACGTTTATTATTTCGCAGAATAATAATATAGGCAGAATAAAGGGAATAGTTGAGCGATTGTGCGAAAATTTCGGCGAGAGTATAGACGGTGTGCATTATGCATTTCCGACCGCTGAAAGGTTAGCAAAGCTTTCCCCTGATGACTTAGCACCAATTAGAGCAGGTTTTCGCCATCGTTACATAATTGACGCCGCACAGCGTGTATATTCAGGCGAAATCGACCTCGAAAAATTAAGAGATATGGATTACTTAAAGGCTCAAAAAGAGCTGATGAAAATAACGGGAGTCGGGGTCAAGGTCGCTGACTGTGTGCTTCTTTACGGACTTCACCGTCTTGAGTCCTTCCCGCTTGACGTGTGGATGAAGCGAGCTTTAGGCGTGTTGTTTATTGGTTATAAGGGCGATGAGTTTGGTTTATACGGCGGAATTGCTCAGCAGTACATCTTCCATTATTCACGTATGCATAAGGAGCTGTTTGATTAATAGTGGTGTTTTATACAGCGGACACAATGCTCGCCCCTACATTGTGTAGTGTAGATGTAGCATTAATAAACAACACATAAATTCGCCTTGGTTGCAAAAACTACTATCGGGGTGAAAATATGAACAATGAAAATTTAAATGATGAAAAAATGCTTAATCTTATTTCAAAAAATGCCGAGATGGGCGTTGTCGGCATAGATGCTGTTAAGGACTACGCGAGTGGTAAAAAGTTTAAACAAGAGCTTTTAAATCAACGCGAGGAGTACAACAAAATCTACACATCTGCTCATAATATGCTTGTAGAAAACGGGTGCGACGTTGCACATCCGAGTGCAATGGCGAAGATGTCCACAGAGATGATGAGCAGAATGAAAACTATGACCGACCCGACAGACTCGAAAATTGCCGAAATGATGCTACAGGGAAGTGCGATGGGTGTTGCAAAAGTTATAAGAAACGCTAACGAGTATATAGGCGAAAACGAACAAATTCGCGATTTAGCTCACAAGCTACAAGAAACTGAGGAGCTTAACATCGAGAATATGAAACGCTATCTTTAAGTTGCAAAAGAGGTTGTCAAACTTTTAATTAGACAACCTCTAATTTTTTTGAACCCATAAGTTATATTCAAAGCGTTTTGTTGTTGAAAAGACTGTTTCTGTGTGGTATATTTAATTATATATTTTATGAGTAGGGAGGACAAGATGGACGTTTTGTTTTTGTTACAGGTTATCTCTCTGGCTGTTATGACAGTAACAGCGATTATGAAAAGGGATTTTAAGCCAAAAGAGCCCCTTAAGCTCATTGCAACTGTACTAGCCGTTGTGCTCGGCTTAGGTGTATTTTTTACAGGCTCGGCATTTGCTAACGTAGGTTTAGGCGTTAGTATTTGTGCGGTTGTATCACTACTGCTAAGCATTTTTTCAAGGGGCAAGAGTAAATCAGAGGGCTTAAAAAACACCGCCTTGTTTGCATCAAAAGCCTTGCTTGTTATTTTGCTTTTAGAAAGTCTTGTCTTTAACTTCAATTCATTTCACGTTTGGGGCAGTAATTTTGAGGAATTTGACCTGTCTTTGTCCGATGCATCGGTGCAGAATTTATCTTTAGCACAAAACGATACATACAGACTTGAAAATAGTGACAACGAGGCTGTAATTGAGTTTACGGATATTAACAGGGAAATTGGCACAATTTACTTTGATATTAACTCAACCTCAGCTTGTATTAATTACGATATCGACTTTGCCGACGAGAGTAACAGCTCGTACTATATCCGTCAGGGTTTGGTAAAAGGCGAGATTTTCCCTGAGATTGAGGACAGCAAGTACGTTATTTGTAACTTCTCGGGCGATGTGTCAAAGCTTAAAATCAAGCTCTCAAGCGATTCTTCGTTCACCCTGTCTGACACAATCGGCTTTAACTATTCACATCCGTCAACATTCTCGGTTTTAAGAGTGCTGACATTCCTGCTTTTTGCAGTATTTGTATTCCTGTTTGTAAAATCAGTGTTCTTAAACCGCTCAGTAAAAGAGCAGGAGAACTCTTTAAAATCCGTCACAGCCTTGGTTGTTTTGGTTCTGCTTTGCATTATGATGTTTATGACATCTAATGCGGTTGGTGGCAACGATATTTTCCATATGACTGACGGAAACCAAATGACAAAAGAGCTTGTTGATGCTTTTGAACAAGGCAAGGTAACCCTTGACACAGTTCCTGCCCCTGAGCTTTTGGCACTGGATAATCCATATGACTGGAGCCAGCGTGTCGAAAATGATGTGTACGCCTTGTGGGACCACGTTATGTATGACGGCGAGTACTATTCATACTACGGCATCGGTCCTGTGGTGTTATTGTTTTTGCCGTACCATCTCATTACAGGCTACTACTTCCCGAGTATGATAGCTACGTTCATTTTCTCCAGTGTCGGTCTTGTTTTCTTGGCACTTACCTTTATGAAGCTGTGTAAGCGATATTTCTCTGACATTCCTATGTCGATGTATATCGTTTCATTGATTATGGTGCTTTGCACCTGCGGTATTTGGTACTGCCTGTTGCCGTCGAATTTTTACGAAATTGCACAGACCTCGGGCTTCTGTTTTGTAACAATGGGTGCTTACTATTTAGTTAGTGCCAATGTTTTTTCAAAAGGTAAAATAAGTGTTGTTAAGCTGATGCTTTCATCACTGTTTTTATCAATCGCAGTTACCTGTCGTCCGACAACCGCTATCTGGTGTGTTGTTTCATTGTTGTTCATCGGTACGGGTATTATCAAAATCAAACGCAATAAAAAGCAGGGCGAAAATACGGTTTCTTATGTTAAGTACTTAAGCTTTGCACTCTTGCCGTTTGTTGTAATCGGTTCATTACAGATGATTTACAACTATATCCGTTTCGATTCATTCACAGATTTCGGTATCCAGTATTCGCTTACTATTAACGATTTCTTGAGTGCTCAATATCACACTCAGTTTGCCGCTATCGGTTTTTATAACTACCTGTTAGCACCGCCGAGCTTTAGCTCAGAGTTCCCGTTTGTTGCGACAAATATTTCACAGCTTGACGTAAACGGCTACTACTTCACAGCAACTAACAACGGTGTGGGTCTGTTCTTCAGAGCGTTGCCGATGCTTGCACTTTTCCTTTCGCCTTGTGTATTAAAATACATAAAAAAGGAAAACAAGGGCATAGTGGCGACATTGTTCTTAGCGGTAGCAGTAATCGCTCCGTGTATTATCATTTTCTCTGTATGGGAGAGTGGCTACGGTGTGCGTTATATGGTGGACTTTGCGTGGCAGATGCTCACCTGTGCGTTGTTTGTAGTCTTTATGCTGTATCGTCACACAAAGAGTGAAGAAACAAGACGTATCTATCGCTATTTTATGCTGGTGTCAATGCTGTGCTGTATTGTGATAAATTTCGGGCTTACATACTCATACATTAGTGTGAACAGCATTTCCAACGAAACAAAGGTTATGCTCGAAGAGGTCGCACGTGCTTTTTCGATTTTCAGAACATAATGCGTCAAATTGCGGTTGAAAATATCGCTGCTATGTGATATATTTGTGGGGTGAATTTTAAAAAAAGGAGTGCTTTTTGTGTCAACTAAAACTGACAACACACCTAAGGTGGCAAGTAAAAGTAAAAACAAAACGCTGTGGTGGTCGCTTTTGTGGGCAAATGTTGTGATGCTTATTGTGCTTCTTTTAACCTTTCTGTTTCAACGTTATTTGTACGCTCAAATGTCGGCTCGCCTGCTCGTTGATGTTGAAATTAACCCGCTTATCATAGCCTTGGGTTACATAGTCGGAGTGCTATTGATGTGGGCAGTTGTGTATAAACTCATCAAAGTTGAGCCTGCAGATTTTGACGACTCAAATCAAAACCATAATATTTATTAAAAGAAGGGGCTGTTTCACTTTGCGGTGAAACAGCCCCGTTTGTGCTTAATTATAGTTAATTAATTGTATCAATGAAAAATGTAGGGGAGGGTATGGAAACCCTCCCTTACAATTTCCTTGGAGTATTTAAACCAGCTAAACTATAATCGAAAGGTCGAGCGTTAAGTTTAATTTTAACTAAACCTTGTTTTAGAGATATAGTTTGAAGTGTTTTTGTAGCTTTCCAGATAACTTAGCACAGCCTCCACATCATCGCTTACAAAAAACAGCTCAAGGTTGCTTTCTCTTAAGAAATTTTTTTCAACGCCGTTTTTCAGAAAACTCAACAAATCGTTGTAGTAGCCGTTTGTGTTTAAAATCGCAATCGACTTTTTATGTCGGTCTAAAGAACGAAGTGTCAGTATCTCGAAAAATTCTTCAAATGTGCCTATTCCGCCTGCGGTGACAATAAACGCGTCGCTACAGTCTTCCATAAGCTTTTTGCGTTCACGCATTGTATCGGTTTTTATCATTTCATCGCATTTGTCAAACAGTGCACCGTCAACATTGAAAAAGTGAGGAACTATGCCTTTGATTTGACCGCCGTTTTCGCTTACACCTTTAGCAACGGCTCCCATCATTCCGTTTGCTCCGCCGCCGAAAACGAGGGAGTGACCTCTTTTTGACATCTCTCTGCCTAAGTTTTCGCCGGCATTAAGATAAG
This sequence comes from Ruminococcus sp., assembly GCA_017473955.1. Classification (GTDB taxonomy): domain Bacteria; phylum Bacillota; class Clostridia; order Oscillospirales; family Acutalibacteraceae; genus Ruminococcoides. The sequence continues at coordinate 20,878 of JAFUIK010000020.1, forward strand.
AACGGTCGATTTCGTTCGATGCCGCACCGTATACGCAAATTTTCATAAATATAGCCTCCGATTAAATGCACATTTCAAAGATTTTCTCTATGTCTTCGGCTGTTAAATCAACAAAGCCGTGGATGACGTCACCCTCACATGCTTTTTCAGCCATTGTTTTGAAGTGCTCGTCTGTGATACCAACCTTTGAGAAAGTGTCGTCTAAGCCTAAGGTGTTGAACAAGAAGTTTGAAAGCTCATCAATCGCCTTGTTTGCGATTTCCGTCTTAGGTAAGCTCTTGTCGATATCGAAAACGTTAACACCAAACTGTACGTACTTGTCAATATTGTTTTCATTTAAGCAGTAACGCAAAAATCTTGGAGTGAGAATAGCAAGCCCCAAGCCGTGGGTAATGTCGTAAATAGCCGACAATTCATGTTCCATCGGGTGACAGCTCCATTCGTGCTGTTTGCCTCCCGTTACAAAGGTGTTGATTGCCCAAGATGATGCCCACATTAGGTTTGCTCTTGCTTCGTAGTCATCAGGCTTTTGCAAAGCAATTGGGGTGTACTTTATAACTGTTTTGAGTAAACCCTCCATAAAGCTGTCGAGCATATATAAATCCTGTTTTGGTGCAAAATATACCTCTAAAATATGGCTTAAAATGTCCGCACTGCCACACGCGGTCTGGTACGCACTGACAGAATAGGTTAATGTCGGGTCTAAAAACGAAACCTTCGGAAGTAAAGGCTTTGCAAGTCTGCCGATTTTGTCTTTTGTTTCCAGGTTTGAGATAACACCGCCACAGTTCATTTCAGAGCCTGTAGCAGAAAGTGTGAGGACTGTGAGCACAGGAAGTGCTTCATTTACGTCAGACCACTTACTGAAAAAGTCCCACGCATCGTGTTCAACCTTAGCTGCTGCGGCAATCCACTTTGTGCAGTCGAGCGTTGAACCACCACCTACAGCAAGTAGTACGTCGATATCGTTTTCCTTACAAATTTTTGCACCCTCTCTTACTGAGTCGATTCGTGGGTTAGGTTCAATGCCTGATAACTCAAAACATTCAAGCCCTGCTTTTTCAATTTGTTCTACTACCTTGTCATAAAGACCGCTCTTTTTGATAGAGCCTCCGCCGTAGCAAAGTAAAACCTTTTTGCCGTAGTTTTTAAGCTCGTCGCCTAAGTGGTTTACAGCGTTTTCGCCGAAATGTATTTTAGTCGGTACGTGATAAGTAAAGCTGTTCATAATATCCTCCTTTTAATCTTGTTCAAACTGGCTGTTGTACAGCTCAGCGTAAAATCCGCCCTGTGCTAATAGTTCTTCATGTGTGCCGACAGAGTCTATGTCGCCGTCCTTTAAAACTAAAATGAGGTCGGAGTTTTTGATGGTTGAAAGTCTGTGAGCTATAACAAAGGATGTTCTGTCTTTTGTCAGCTCATCCATAGCCGCTTGAATAATACGCTCTGTTCGAGTGTCAACCGAGCTTGTAGCCTCGTCTAAGATAAGAAGCGGAGCGTTTTCAATCATAGCTCGTGCGATTGTAAGCTGTTGCTTTTGACCTGATGAAAGCGAGGTTTTGTCGTCAAGCACGGTGTCATAACCCTTTGGCAGGGTGCGTATAAAATGGTGAATACCAACCGCCTTGCACGCTTTTACAAGCTCTTCTTCGCTTACATCTTCCTTTGAGTAAACTAAGTTTTCCCTGACAGTTCCCTCAAACAGCCAAGTGTCTTGTAACACCATACAGAAAAGCTCGTGAACATTTTCTCTTGTTAAGGTGTCAATCGGCACGCCGTCAATTAAAATATCACCCGAATTCACTTCGTAAAAACGCATCAAAAGGTTTACGATAGTTGTTTTGCCTGCACCGGTCGGGCCGACAATCGCGACTTTCTGACCTGCTTTTACCTTAACGCTGAAATCGTTGATGATGGTTTTATCCTTTGTGTAGCCGAATTTTACGTTTTTAAATTCAACGTCACCCTTGACATTTGTGAGCTTTGCGGTTTTGTGTGATTCATCAGAAAGCTCTGTTGCCTTTAAGTATTCAAACACACGCTCGCTTGCAGCCGCAGTTGACTGCATACTTGTAAACGCCTGTGCGATTTGTGAAAGCGGATTTGTGAAAAGTCTGACGTAAACCATAAATGCAACGATAACACCGAACGTGATGTGACCGTTTAAAGCAAGTAACGCACCTACGATACAAACTGCAACGTAGCCTAAGTTACCGATAAATGTCATAAGTGGTTGCATCATACCTGACAAAGCAGATGCCTTGTATGAGCTGTCGCGTAAATGACGGTTAATTCTATCGAATTCCTCTTTTGATGATTTTTCGGCATTGAATGCCTTTACAACCAAGTGACCTGAATAAATTTCTTCAACGTGACCGTTAATTGCACCCAAGTGTCGCTGTTGGCGAGTGAAGTGCTTTTGAGAGTTTTTCATAATAACACTCATCAGCACAAAACCTAAAATTGAGGTTGCAACGGCTGTCAGGGTGAGTGTTACATTTGTTATAAACATCATAAACAGCGAGCCTAAAAACAGCGTAACGTTTGAAACGAGCATACCGATACTTTGGTTTAAGGTCATACCGATGGTGTCGATATCGTTTGTAATACGAGAGAGCACATCACCGTAGCTTACCTTGTCAAAATACGAGAAAGGCAGGCGGTTTGTTTTACTGATAATATCGGTACGCAGTTTTTTGGACAGCCTTTGTGTAACCGTTGCCATAATAAACTGCTGTGAAAAGCTCAAAATCCAGCTCACACCGTAAAGAACCATCATAATAACCGACAGCCTTGTGACTTCATCGGTGTCGATTGTGGTCATAAGACCAGCGGTAATTATGTCGGTAATCTGACTTAAAATGTCAGGGCCGATAAGAGAAATGATAGTTCCTGCCATAGCACAGATTATTGCAATAATCACGGTAGGAACGTATTTCTTAGAATAGTTAATCAGCTCGCCCCAGGTTTTCTTGAAATCCTTAGGCTTTTCGCCGTGAAATTTGTTGCCACCGGGACCGCCTTGTCGCTGTACGGTTTTTTTAGCTGTTTTTTCGCCGACCATAGTTTTTCTTTTCTCAATCATTTTAAAAGCTCCTCCTGTGACAACTGTGATAGAGCAATCTCCTTGTAAACAGAGCAAGTTTCAAGCAAGTCCTTGTGCTTGCCCATACCTGCGATTTCGCCCTCGTTTAGTACAATAATAAGGTCGGCATCTTTTATTGTACCGATACGCTGAGCGACAATGATGTTTGTGGTACCTTTGGTTTCCTCTTTTAAAGTGTTTCTAAGCACCTTGTCGGTTTTGTAGTCGAGTGCAGAGAACGAATCGTCAAAAATAAGAATTTCAGGGTTTCTGCAAATCGCACGAGCGATACAAAGTCGCTGACGCTGACCGCCCGATACGTTAGTACCGCCTTGAGTGATGTCGGAATCGTAAGCGTAAGGCATTTTTTCGACAAAGTCAGAGCCTTGAGCGATTTTAACGGCACGCTTAACATCATCCTCTGTGTAGCCCTCCTTGCCGTTAGAGCCGAAAGCCACGTTAGTGTTGACAGTTCCCGAGAAAAGCAAGGCTTTTTGCGGAACGTAACCGAGCTTGTTGTGAAGGGCTTCTAAGTTGTAGTCCTTAACATCAATACCGTCAACGAGCACTTGACCCTTTGTTGCGTCATAAAAACGCGGTATAAGGTTAATAAGTGTGGATTTACCGCAACCTGTCGAGCCGATAATCGCAACCGTTTCGCCTTTTTTAGCCTTAAAGCTGATGTCCTTTAAGACGTAGTCGCTTGCGTCGGGATACATAAAGCTGACGTTTTTAAATTCAATTTCACCTTTTATCTGAGTGTTGCTACCGTCATTTTCTCCGTCAAAAATCGTAGGCTTAGTGTCAACAACCTCGTTGATACGTTTAGCAGCAACAACAGCACGCGGAGCCATAATGAATATCATATTAAGCACCATAAACGACATAATGACGTGCATTGCGTACTGGGAGAATACAATCATTTCAGAGAAAGTGTTGACTCTTTCCATTCCGACAGCGGCGTTGATGATAAATGCACCTAAAAAGTATATGACAACGGACATACCGTTCATTACTATCATCATAGTAGGGCCCATTAAAGACATAACACGCTGAGCACTCAAGTTGTTTCTTGTTATCTCATCGTTTGCTTTTTCGAACTTATTTTCCTGATAATCTTCTGCGTTGTACGCTCTTATTACTCTAAGACCGGTTAAATTTTCTCTTGTAATTCTGTTGATATTATCGGTGAGTCGCTGAATTTTCTTGAATTTCGGCAAAGCAAAAAAGTAGCAAATAATAAGCACAATGCACACTATAAGCACCGATACAACGGTGGTTAAGGTCCACTCTATGTGCTTGCCTGATATTTTGCTTATAGCCCATACACTCATAATCGGAGCTTTGATAAGAGCCATCATACCGAATACGATAACGTTTTGTACCTGAGTAATATCATTTGTTGAACGAGTGATAAGAGAAGCAGAGGAGAATTTATTCATCTGCTCAAGTGAGAATGAGCTGACTTTATCGTACAGCTTTGTTCTGACTCTAAAAGAATAGTCGGATGCTACTCTTGCTGCGATAAGGTGCAGTAGAACCGCCATAACAAGTGAGCCTAACGCACAAAGCAGCATTTTAGCTCCTGCTGTGAGTATCGCACTCATTTCTGAGCCCTCAGTCTGCACTAGGGTTGTGATTTCAGCCATATAGTCGGGCATTTTCAGCTCTAAAAACACCTGAAAGAATATGACTAACGCGTTGAGTGCAACGTACATCCAACTTTTTTTATCAAAATGTCTTAGTATTTCTTTCATGTTTGGTCCTCCTGTGACAGATTTTGCTTGATTTTTTCGCACGTCCTGTAAAACGCAGTGAGCTCTTCTTTAGTTATAGAGCCTGCCATAATTTCTTCAAGAGTATTTCTCTGGTGCTTGATTTCATCAGCAATCAGTGTTGCCTTTTGAGTAAGCACAATTTTTTTAAGTCTGCGGTCAGTACAGACCTCCTCGCGTTTTATGTAGTCCTTTTGCTCTAAAAGTGTTAAAATCTTGCTCATAGTTGAACGACGCACGTTGAACTCTTTCTCTAAATCACGCTGAAAGGTGTCAACGTCATTGTGGTCGTAAAGATAAGCAATTATACACGCACTGGAGTGCGACAGCCCTGACTTTTCGTCGCACTGTGGGGCATCACAGAAGGAGTGCTTCTGTATCTTTCGGTGTATAAGGTTGTTGATTTCGGCAATCTGTCTGCCTATTTGTGTGTTAGCCATACTTCACCTCTTTGTTAGTTAGCAAACTGTTTGACGTCTAACATTATATAATATATGGCAATATATGTCAATCGGACGATATAAACATATTATTTGATTTGATGACTAAAAATTGTCGAAAAAAGTTGTATTTTAAACGTGTAAATGCTATACTACCAAAAGATAAATGAGGTGATTTGAATGGTACATATTTTATATAACCCAAATTCTAACTGTGGCTGTGATACACAGGCTATGATAAATGACGCGAAAGCTAATTTTACAAAATGTGAGGTTAAGAGCCTGTTGGATATCGCTGATTTAAAAGCGTATTTTGAAACTTTTTCTATTGATGACGAAGTAGTGCTTATCGGGGGTGACGGCACATTAAACGTAGTGCTCAATAATCTTAGAGGCTATGATATTAAAAACAAGTTCTATTTATATAAGGGCGGTACAGGCAACGATTTTTTAAGAGATATTTGTGGCACAAGCTTTGAAAACGAAAACCTAGTGCAGATAAACGAGTATATAGGCAATCTACCTGTAGTAACAGTCAACGGTAAGGAGTATCTCTTTGTTGATAATGTCGGCTATGGCATTGACGGCAAGGTCTGCACAGCCGCTGAGGATTTAAAAGCAAAGGGTAAGCAAAAAATTAACTATACCACCTTAGCAATTAAGCTATTGCTCACATCCTACAAGCCAAACGGTGCAACAGTTACCGTTGACGGCAAAACAGAGAAGTTTGACAGAGTGTGGATGGCACCAGTAATGAACGGACTTTACTACGGTGGCGGTATGATGCCATGTCCAAAACAAGACAGAAAAAGCGATTTTATTTCCTGTTGCGTGGTTCATTCGACAAATGCGTTGCAAACACTCATTATATTCCCGTCGATTTTTAAAGGCGAGCATGTAAAGTATGAGTCAAAGGTAAGAACTTTAAAAGGTAAGGAAATCAAGGTTGTGTTTGATAAACCTCAGGATGTCCAGATTGACGGAGAAACTATCCGCGGTGTGACAGAAATTTCTGCCGTTAAGTATGCATCCCTCAGAAAAACAGTAAAAGCTGACTAAACGACTGTAACAATATCAATATAAAACAATGGGGCTGTCTTGCAATTTTCAGTAAGACAGCCTGTTGTTTTTAGGTAAATTATAATTTAGATGAGAATTGAACGTAAACGAACCGCCCGTAAACGTTCCTAAAAATGCATGTTGTATCTGTGCATCAAAACCATAATGCAACACGAATCGTAGGGTACGGCGTCCTCGACGTACCATTATTCGAGCATTAATGAAAATGTGTATATTATTTGTGCGACAAACTAGAATGGATAGCAATTTGTAGGGGAGGGTCTCTGTGCCCTCCCGTTAAACATTCCTGATATACACATTATATTTGAGCATAAAACATAAATGTATCGCTGTTTGTAGGGGTCGGCATCCTTGACGACCCGCGATATACAAGGTTTTTGATTTGTAGTTCTATTGGTGCTATCGCACGCGGTACGTCGAGGACGCCGTACCCTACGATTTGCGATTCAATAAGGTTTATTGATACCATTAAACTATAATTTATCACTTAATTAGATAGCCCTATTTTAAACTTACAAATAAAGAATGTTAGATACTTTGCCGGTTTAGTGGACTAAATTTTGAACAAATAGCCGAAATTAAGCCTTGTTGATTGACTTTATAAAGCAGTTGTAGTAAAATCTTATGCATATTTAATAAGGAGGAGTGCCATTTTTATGGAAAACTATCTTGTTATTGCGACCTTTGTCGGTGCGGTACTGGCTATTCTTTTCGCTGTTATTATGGCTAAAAGAGTGCTAAGTTTCGACGAAGGCACAGAAAAAATGAAGAAAATTTCAGCAAATATCCGTCAGGGTGCTAACGCTTACCTCAAAAGACAGTACACAATTGTATCTGCGTTTTTCGGCGGTATGTTCGTTATCCTCTGCATAATGGCGGCATGTAAGATGCTCACTTGGTATGTTCCGTTTGCGTTTATTACAGGCGGTCTGTTCTCAGGTCTTTCGGGCTTTATCGGTATGAAGATTGCGACAGCCGCAAACGCTCGTACAGCTAATGCTTGCAGAACAGGTCTTAACAAGGGCTTGCGTGTTGCTTTCTCGGCTGGCTCTGTTATGGGCTTCACTGTAGTAGGTTTGGGACTTTTAGACATCTCTATCTGGTTCTTCTTACTCAGATATGTGTTCGGTTGCTCCGCTTCCGAAATCACAAGTGCTATGCTTACTTTCGGTATGGGTGCTTCATCAATGGCACTTTTTGCCCGTGTTGGTGGCGGTATCTTTACTAAAGCCGCTGACGTTGGTGCTGACCTTGTTGGTAAGGTTGAAGCAGGTATTCCTGAAGATGACCCACGTAACCCCGCTTGTATCGCTGACAACGTAGGCGATAACGTAGGTGACGTTGCTGGTATGGGTGCTGACCTTTACGAGTCATATGTAGGTTCAATTATTTCAGCTTCCGCTTTAGGTGTTGCCGCTTTCTCTAATCTTCACAACGGTGAGTTCGGCTTTAGAGCTATGGCTGTTCCTATGCTCATCGCGGCAGTTGGTATTCTCTGCTCAATTTTAGGTACATTCTTTGTACGTACAAAGGAAAACGCTACACAGAAAATGCTCTTAAAGTCACTTTCACGTGGTACAAACCTTTCAGCTGTTGTGATCGCTGTTGCGGCTTTCCCGCTTATTTACTTTGTTTTAGGTAAAGAAAACTTAGGTTTCTACTTTGCGATTATCGCGGGCTTACTTGCAGGTGTGCTCATCGGTCTTTCAACCGAGTACTTCACATCTGACTCTTACAAGCCAACAAAGAACCTTGCTTCTAAGTCAGAAACAGGCTCTGCTACTATCATCATCGGCGGTTTAGGTCTTGGTATGCTTTCAACAGTGCTTCCAATCGTTATTGTTGGTGCTTGTGTACTTGTTGCTTACTTCGTTTCAGCAGGCAACTTAACAGAAGCAGGCGGTGCGTCCGCTGGTCTTTACGGTATCGCTTTAGCCGCTGTTGGTATGCTTTCAACTTTAGGTATCACTCTTGCAACAGATGCTTACGGCCCTGTTGCTGATAACGCAGGCGGTATCGCTGAAATGGCAGGTCTTGAGCCAGAAGTTAGACAGAGAACAGATGCTCTTGACTCACTTGGTAACACAACTGCTGCTACAGGTAAGGGCTTTGCTATCGGTTCAGCCGCACTTACAGCTTTAGCACTTATCGCTTCATATATTGAGAAAGCTCAGGAAGTTGGTTCAACAGTTAACTTTGAAACATTCACAGTTATGGATCCGCTCGTACTTGTTGGCTTATTCATCGGTGCTTGCTTACCATTCGTATTCGCAGCTCTCACAATGGACGCTGTAGGTCGTGCCGCTCAGTCAGTTGTTATCGAGGTTAGACGCCAGTTTAAGGCTATTAAGGGTCTTATCGACGGCAAGGCTGACGCTGACTATGCAAAATGCGTTGACCTTTGTACAAAGTCAAGCTTGAAGGAAATGATTCTTCCTACAATCGTAGCGGTTGTTACTCCTGTTGTAGTTGGTCTTATCTTAGGCGTTAAGGGCGTAGTTGGTATGCTCGCAGGTGCTACAGTTACAGGCTTCTTGCTCGCTGTATTTATGTCAAACTCAGGCGGTGCTTGGGATAACGCTAAGAAGTACATCGAGTCAGGTGTTCACGGCGGTAAGGGTTCTGACCAGCACAAGGCTGCTGTTGTTGGTGACACAGTAGGTGACCCATTCAAGGACACATCAGGTCCATCAATTAACATCCTTATTAAGCTCCTTTCGATGGTTTCAATCGTATTCGCGGCTTTGGTTGTTAACTTCTCAATTTTAGGTTAATTTTATAGTTAAAATATACAAACAGCGTGTGATATTTTTTACACGCTGTTTTTTTGTATTCGTTGAAAGCTGTGCATAAGAAGAGTATAATTAAAGAAAGGATTTGTATTTTAATTGGAGGTTAGAATATGAAAAAATATATAAGTATTTTGCTGGTTTTGACAATGCTTGCGTCGTTTGTTTCGATATCAGCATCAGCGTATAGCTGGGATGATCCTGATGCTATTACAGTTGATGAAGCGGTCGCTGAATACGAAGCTGAAACAGGCGAAGAGGTTGAAACATTCAGATATTACTTCCTTATGCCAAACGGCTCTAACGGAGAGCGTGGCAATGACGAGTTCTCAATGTATTATGATAAGTATCATGCAAGCTGGTACACAAGGTTTGAGGATGGTACACCTACAACAAACACAGCGTGTATTTACTGGTGGGACTCGGATGTTGCTGACCCTGATGGTTGGATTGGTTATCTCCCATCAGGAGTTGATGAAAATGACCCTGATGTTTACTATGCAGATGTTCCTGTAGCTGCAACAACAATTATCTGGAACAATGGCGTTGACGGTGGTATGGATCCTGATGATCCTATCTACTATAGCAGTGCCCAGACAGTCAACATCCCTTGTGAATATTATGACGCGGGCGAGTCACCAAACTATCCTAACGGCACAGAAAACTTCGATGAAATGATTTTTGTTATCACTCCTGGTCTTGTCCATACCAGTGATTTATCACTTAAGCTGACTTGCGATGGAGAATGGTACTACTATTATGGCAACGGCTGTTATGGTTTTACTGAAAACGGTGACGAAGATGACTGTCTGCGTGACGATCACTTTGATGCATCAGGTAACCATATTGGAAAGCATACTCCTTCAGTTGACCTGACAAATTGTGTTATCGCAGGAGCTGACGAAACCGACCCGTCTAAAATCAATGGTACAGTCCACGGATATATGGGCGATGCTGACGGTGACGGCGAAGTTTCAGTTATGGATGCAACTGAAATCCAGCTTTATGTCGCTCGACTGAAAGCTATGGACGAAGTTTCTGTTCTGCTGTCTGAAGTTGACCGCGACGGCGATACATCCGTAATGGACGCGACAGAGATTCAGCTTTTTGTAGCTAGGCTTAAAACATCTGACGTAATCGGCAGAATTCTGTACACTCCTATCAACGAATTGGACCCTGAAAAGTACACCTACATCAAGGCGGATGGAGAGTACTATATGGTACCCCCTGATAGCAAAATCTTTACTTACACCTCATACTTAGCGTGCGACAGAAAGCTTGCTTCGGTTGATGTAGATATTGACTATGACCATAACGGTCTTAAATTTGTGCCCGATGTTGATAAATACGGCGACTATACAGGAAACGAGTTTCCTAACCTTAAAGCTCCTGTATACAACTTTAGTGTGCCCAGTAGAATAAGTTATAATATGTCTTTTGTTTCGGGAGTAAGGTTCCCTGTTCAGGATAGCGTGAGGACAGAAGATAACATTCTGTTCTCAGGTCAGTTTGAAGTTATAGGTGGTCCGGGTGTTTATGAGCTGGATACACGCATTATAGTATTAGGTGATACAAATAACAACAGAATTGTTTACAATTATGAACAGATAGACGAAACTGCTGTTGTAATGATAGACAGCGAAATTAACTGCGATAAATCGCCTGTTCCGACAGAACCACCTACAGTTCCTGTACTGAAATGTGACATTTGCTCTTCATCGAATGCGTATTATTCTGATCAGGGATACCAGCTTTGTGGGACTTGTTTATATTACAATAAGCACCTTATTTGTGATAGCTGTGGAGATTATGGTGCAACATATAAATACGGTGACAAAAAATATTGTTACAATTGCAAGTACACCGATTGTGATAAATGTGGTACTGCTGTTTCTAGTCTTTACTACTATAATGGTTATGACCTGTGTTACAACTGTTACTATTCTATGAGGTACACCAATTGTGACAGATGCGGAACTTCTGTATCTACCCCTTACTACTATGATGGCTATGAACTGTGTTTGAGTTGTTACAACAATTTGTCTTCAAGGATATACTGCGACAATTGCGGTACCTATGTTTATAGTCCTAGTTATTACAAAGGCTATAAACTGTGTTACAGTTGTTATTTAAGTATGAGCAATTCTGTGACATGTTATTACTGCAAAGATCATGTCTCCGCATATAAACAGATTGTAGTTTCAGGAATATACAGATATGTTTGTTATCCTTGCTATTATACTAAAGTGTATTGATACTATTTAATACGGTATTAAAAATCATTTCTGTTACCCCCGCTCGACTTTAATGTAGGGCGGGGGTTTCCATAGATAAAACTTTACTTTTTTTACACGGCACTTTATGTGACATCAGGAGATTTTTACCGAATAATTCCCTTTTGGAACCAAAATTCGAACACTCGTTCGAATAATTCGCAAGAAGAATTAACAATTACCATTCTGTATCCTTTTTATCACTTTGAGAATTAACGATGAATAAACTGTAAGTCGGATATATAAAGGTGTAACTGGAAGTTCTGTGATGCTTTTGCTAAAATATAGTCATAAGATAGATATATGAATTATTTATATATAAACATTTATGAAATACTTTAGGATTTGAGGAGGTCTAAAAATGCGTATTAGCGTAATGGGCGAAAAAGTGTCAGACACAGTAGTAAAAATGTATGTAAACGAACTTCTCAAGGTACACCCGGAGAGAAAGGTGTCCGCTGTGGATATCATCGTTGAGGGTGATTTTTTGAAGGTCAAGTGTGAATACGAACCGCTTGACAACATCGCGTGAGAAAAGCCTCCTGAAAAACAGGAGGCTTTTTACGTGTTGATTTATTTGCTTTTAACGGCTATACTATTAGAGGATTTCATTTCACTGTTGATATATCAACAGTGTTTGCGGAGGGCTTATGATATTACTTAACATATTACTGCTTTTAGTCGGCTTTGTATTGCTCATAAAAGGTGCCGACTTTTTTGTTGACGGTAGCTCGTCTATAGCAAAGCTGTTGAAGGTGCCGTCGGTCGTAATCGGTCTGACGATTGTTGCACTAGGCACTTCTGCCCCTGAGGCGGCTGTCAGTATTGCAGCAGGTATTAACGGAAGCAACGAAATCGCAATAAGCAACGTTGTCGGTTCAAATATCTTCAATATGCTTATGGTTGTCGGTTTTTGTGCAATTATCAAATCGTTTGACCTAGACAAAACTATACTAAAACGCGACTTTCCAGTCAATATAGTTGCTGTCACTCTTTTGTTGGTAGTTATGTTTTTAGGAAGTATGCTTAGCAGGCTTGACGGTATTATTATGCTTGTGCTTATGATTGCATACGTCGTCTGGCTTGTAATAAATGCACTGAAAAACCGCGAAGAAGGTAATAGTAACATCAAAACTATTTCGCCGATATTAAGCGTTGTGTATATCGTGGGCGGTTTAGCGGCTGTAATATTCGGTGGCGATTTGGTTGTAGATAACGCAACTGTGCTCGCACAGGCTATGGGCTGGAGCGAGACGCTGATTGGTATGACAATTATCGCGATTGGCACATCACTTCCTGAGCTTGTCACAAGCATCGTGGCATCCAAAAAAGGCGAAAACGGCTTAGCTTTAGGCAACGTTGTCGGCTCGAACATTTTTAACATACTGTTCATTCTGGGTTTATCAAGTACGATATCTCCGATTGCTGTAGATACAAATGCGATTATAAATACAGTGTTGTTGCTTATTATGACCGTTTTGATGTATCTCGTCTGCGTAGCAAGAAAGAAGCTTGGCAGACTCGAGGGCATAATTATGGTGTCTCTGTACGCATTATACACAGGATATCTGCTTTACGTAGGATAAATATAACTAACGTAAAAACTCCCCACAGGAATGTGGGGAGTTTTTGTATGTTTGATTTTGTGAGGGCTGCGGACCTCAAACGCTTATTGATATCACGTTTCGCTCACCTCGCGTCTTTTCTAAATCTCTACTGCTCCTTACTCTCTTGCTAAAATCAAAGAATGAATAATCTCTTTGATTTTTTAACGCGAGAGCTCGGTCGCTTTGAGATTTAGAAAGCTCGGAGGCTCAAACGCTTATTTATCACGCCTCGTTGTCCTTCGCTTTTCCTCAAAAGTCCACATACTCTCTCACCCTGTATTGTTTACATTCGTAAACTGCAACAGGTTGGATTCGTATTCGACTTTGTGAGGGCTGCGGACCTCAAACGCTTATTTATATGTTCCGATACCGTAGCCGTCGTCGTACTGTGCAAGGTATCTCTGGATGTTTGTAACGTCCATAATGTTGACCGAACCGTTAGAATCGGCATCAGAAGCCTTTTCGCTGTATGGTGTCGGGTTGAGCTCAGCGAGTGCGAGCTGTACGTTTGTTGCGTCTGTTACGTCAACCTTATCATCACAGTTTGAGTCACCTATCATATATGAGTCGCCTGAAACACAGATGTTGTCAGCCTTATCAAGAACGAAGTAATCATACTGTACGCTGTTGTCAGGTCTGTACTGTTCGCTTCCGTAGGTGTGGGAATCGTGAGTCATATTTGAGTCATAGTAGTTATCTCTGTCGAACTTAACAACGATTTCGTGCTCACCCTCTGAAAGCTGAAGGAGAAGGTGTGTACTTGTCTGGAAGTCATAATTTACAACAGGGAATACAAGTGCACCAACGTCCTTGCCGTCAACGAATACTGAACGGATTGCTGCGTTAGAGCAGGATGTTGGGTCATTGGAGCTATAGTCATTGTAACAAGCGAAGAATACATACTGGCCTGCTTGTTCGATATCTACGTTGATTGTGAGCATTCTTTCAAGGTTAGCACTGAATACGTCAGTGATGACTGTTTTGCCACTTGCAGTTGCCTTTGTAAGGTTCTTGAGTGTGCAGTTTTCAGCCTCAATCTTGATGCGGTCAGGGCTCACAATTACAGGTCTTGACATTTCGCTCCATACGCCGTCTTTAGAAATAACTACAACGGAGTATGCACCGTAAACTGTAGGGTCGATTGTGTAAGAGTTTGTTTTTACGTCAACATACTCTGAACCTGTCCATACCTTGTATGTACAGCCACTCTGTGCTCCCCATGTAAGAGTGTTGCCTGAAAGTGTAGCAACTGGCATCTTTGGACAGATAACGTGGTTCTTCTCATCGTCTAAGTTAACAGTTTCGTCTGCGTACTCGTTTTCGCTTTCCTGTACAACGATGTCGATAGTGTAATTACCTGTTGCACCAAATGGGAGAGTGTATGATGTGCCTACGTTTTCGCCGTTTACTGTGATAGAAACAATTTCAGAGCCCTTACCTGTGAGAGAAAGGTCGATTGTAGCATCGCAGTATGTGTAGTCGTTTAAGTAGAACGGACCTTCCATCCACTCTGGGATATATGGCTCGAATGTAATACCGTCTGTATCGTAAATCATACCGAACAGTACCTTGTAGTAGCCTGAAAGTGTAGCAGCGATAGACCACAGCTGATGTCTTACGTGGATACCCTCACCTGTTGTGAAGTCTACAACCTCTCTGTTGTTAAGAGAAGTAGCAGCTGCTGTGATACAAGAGTTCCAGATTTCTTCGCTTAATAAATCATAGCCATGCTCTGCACCGGCAAGCATAAGCTGTGCTTCCCAACCAGGCCATACGCCACGGTTGTGATATACTCTGTCTTTGTGCTCGAGGTCACCTTGCTTGTTAGGGTAAACAACGTTTGCACCATAAGTAACGAGCGGATAGTTTTCTGCGATAGAATCGAGCTGCTCCTGTGTACCAATATTGAACCAAAGAGCGTAGCCGTTAGCGATGCAGTCAATCTTGTAAGCAAGTGGTGAGCCCATATAGCTTGGGTATTCCCAAGCGGCGTAGCAACCGAGCTCATCGTGCCAGAGTCTTTCTGTTACTGCATCATAAAGTGCATCGTATTTAGCCTGTAAGTAAGCTGTGTCGTCTTTGCCTAAAATCTCGGCAGTTTTAATCATTCTTTCTAAAACGCCAAGGTAAATCATATTAACGCTTGCAGCCTTACCCTCTGCGATATTAGCAAGAGACTCCTCAACCTCGTTGCCCATCCAGTCAGGGTATGTCTGTGAACGCCAGTCAAGACCGCAGGTTTCGCCCTTCATAAGGCCTGATTCCTCGTCCCAAACTGTGTTGTAGTCCTGCTTGATGTTGTCTAAGCAGATATCATAGAAGTATTCAAGAACAGATTCATCACCTGTTGAAAGGTAGATTTCCCAAACAGACAGGTAAGTGATAATCTTATCAGTTGAAACAGGGTAAGAACCGCCTGTACCTGTGTCTTCTTCAAATACCTTGAAGCCGTTGAAGTGAACAACCTTTTCTTTAGCACAGTTTAATGAAATTTCAGGGTAGATAGCAGCAAGTGAGAATTCACAAGACATAGCTGTATCTCTTGTCCAAACCTTTCTCCAGGTTTCACCTGTGTAGAAAGCTGTACCAAATTCGGACTCGAACTTGTT
Source organism: Ruminococcus sp. (assembly GCA_017473955.1). Taxonomy (GTDB): domain Bacteria; phylum Bacillota; class Clostridia; order Oscillospirales; family Acutalibacteraceae; genus Ruminococcoides. The sequence goes on from JAFUIK010000020.1 coordinate 36,536, forward strand.
GATAACTGTTTCTTCCATTGTGAGGTTGTAAACAGCTTCAGCTAAAGGAGTGTTAGGAGCTGAAAACTGTGGCATATCAGCAGTGCTCTTTTCCTGAGTCCAAGTCTGAGCTGTGCCTGAGGTAGTAGAAGTCATTGAAGTAGGGGAGTTTACTGTAACTGTACCCTTTGTGTCAACGATACCATCAGGTAAGAGTGTGTATGAATATGGATATACATAATCAAGGTCAATATCAAACTGTGTGCTTAAGTAGTAAGCAGGAAGCTGTGTTGCCTGTGCATATCCGTTCTGGCTTTCAATGTTGATAACAGCAAGCTCGGTTCCTACATTTAAAATGCGGTACTTTCCTGTTGTGTTGTCAACATACCATGTGTCAGCAAAGCCTGTAGCACCGTCTGCTGATGTGCGAATTTCTCCGTTTTCAGCAAGATAAATGTAGTTGCCGGTGTTAGCGTTCTGAATGCGACATTTCTTTGCATCGTCAGTAGGGATGAAGTTCCATGTTGTGTTAGCTAAAGCAAAATCAGCAGCACTTGTACTGATGTATGAGAGCTTGCCGTCTTTTTCGCAAAGCACCTGATCAGCGTGGTCGCTCCATGCACTTACGATAGTGATGTTTTCCTGAGCTTCTTTGAACTCATAAATGTTCTTTGTGTCGCCTGAAAGCACAGTTGCCGCAAAAAGTCCTGTGAGAGCGTTTGCCTCAAAGAGCACAGTGCTTTCTTCTGTGAGAGTGATTTTAGCGTTGTCACCGCTTGGAACAGACCATGACCAGTCAGCAACCGCAAACTTGTACTCGTGAACACCTGCAGGAAGAGTCTTTACAAGAGCGTAGTTGTTATTACCTGTTGATGTGAGCTTGTTCTCAGCTAATGCAGGCCACATCTCGCCATCAAAAGAGCCTCTTAAGTAAACATCTGCTGTAGGAGCTGACATAACCTTAGCACTCTGAGTGTATGCTGATGGGTTCATAGTGAACTGTACCATAGCAGGCTCTGTGAGTGTGAGGGTTGCGTCCTGACTTGGAACGGACCAAGACCAGTCCTGAACAGCCATTTTGTACTTATGAGTACCTGCCTGTAAGGAAACAGTGATTGAGTATGTGCCGTTACCGTTGTCGGTAAGTATGTACTCGTTCAAAGCTTCCCAGCCGTTGAAAGTACCTCTAAGGTAGTAAGTTGTTGCCGCTGATGCCGAAAGTGGCATAATCATTACTGAAACAAGCAGTAATGTAAGCACTAATACAACTGAAACTAACTTAGAAAGCAAAGTTTTTGTTGTTTTCATAAAGTTTACCTCCGTATATTGGTAGGAGTATTATACTATTTTTTATAACAATTTACAATAGATTTTGTGAAAAACAAGGCAGATTTTTTGATAAAACGCACAAAAAACGCCACCCTTTTCAGAGTAGCGTTTAGTAACCTATACAGCTTGTGGTTTCTTTGTGCAAAGTACACAATTTATAGTAACGGCAGAAATTACGATTAAACCGCCAAGTATAGCAAGCGGCGACGGAACATCTTTAGTAACCACCGCAACAAGCACAGGATTCAGCACAGGCTCGATAGCGGCAATCAGACAACATAAGAGTGCAGGGCAGTTTGCGTTTGCCAGACCGTACAAAGCGTACGGAATACCGAGCTGGAACACACCTAAGAACAAAAGGCACAGTATCGGAGTAATTTCCGTTGTAAAGCTGTTTTCCATAAAGAGCGAAACGACTATGCCGATTAAAGCGGTTAAAAACTGGCTGAGCATTATGCCGCTTAGCTTTTCGTCTTTGTCACATTCACCAACACACACAAACATCATTCCCATCGACACACCTGCCAATAGACCCAAGATGTTTCCTAAAAGCGAGCCGTCCTCTAAGCTTTCGATAAAAAACAGCACAATGCCTATAAGCGTGACTATAACTGTTATAAGGTCGTTTTTGGCTGTCTTTTTCTTTAGAAATATTGCAGAAAAAAGTACTATGTAAATCGGTGCGGTGTACTGGAGCACAATAGCGTTCGCCGCTCCTGCATACTTTGTCGAGCATACAAAGCACAACGCTGTACCTGACACAAACAGCATACTGATAAGCGAGCGTTTTGAAACTTTTACTTTGATTTTCATACAGAGCATCAAACACAGTATTGTGATTCCTGCGATAAGCCCTCTGTAACCTGCAATCGCAAAAGGGTTTAAGTTAATATACCCGATAAAAAGTCCCGCTGTACTCCATAGCACTGAGCAGATTATCATCTGGACTACTCCGACCTTTGTTTTATTTTTAATCATAAAATCACCAAAGGGAATTTTATCACAAAAACAGAGTTTTCACAATAATTTAGCACAAAAAATGCCCGCCGAATATCGACGGGCAAGTGTTGCTATTGGTTTAGTATTACTCAAGTTTCGCAAGTTTGAGTTGAATAGCGGTTGCATCTAACACAGTACGCTCGCCGTCAAAATCAAAGTCGGAAATGTAAAGTACCCCTTTTTCTCCCTGATAGCTGTAGGCATTTGGCAATAAATCCCTAACTTCAAAATCATTGATACCTGCCAAATATCCTTGAATTAACGATGCATCTAGTATTGATATTTCGCCGTCAGCGTCCATATCTCCGCATTTATACACTGTATAGTTGCTTGAACCATTAGTTATTTCCTCGCTGTGATTGTCTAAGAAATCTCTAAGGTAAGCTGTCACACTGTCTTGTGCTTCCTTGAAGGTATAAATTGTTTTGGCATCTACGTCGTAGATGTATAAGCCCATTGCAGGGTAACACTGATTCGAACGTTTTATTATATAATCAAGATATCTTGCCGCATTGACTGAATCAGCTCCACCAGATATGCTCCAAAGCACATAAACATAGTCGATGGTATTTTCATCGGCATAGTGACAATATGTGTCATAAATTTGTCCTTCTCGTGTATCAGTAGTGTAATTCCTAAAAGCTTGTGTGACTTCGTTCAACACTCTAGTTTCGATATTTGAAACGTCTTGAGCATCGGCATCCACAGCAGAAACATTCATTATACAAGCAGAAATCAACATAACTGCAGTAAGCATAATGCTAACAAGTCTTTTCATAAAATCAACTCCTTAAATCTCAGAATTTAATAGGCACTAGCACTATATGTTATAGCGTAGTCAATGTTATTATTTGAGTTGGCTGTCCCTTGTCTATAAACACGGATTGAGTATTCACCATTTTCAGTCGCGTTGAATGTAATCACCTGTTTGTTGTCATACATATAATTAGATGTATAGGTTATACCGCTCGGCGTTACAACAGTTAAGCTCAAATTATCTAACGCAGGAGAAGTTGCGTTGTTGCTGTCGTGTTCTCCATTAACTGTATTGTACTTATCCCAAGTCAAGCAAAATCTAAGGGTTTTATTAGCAACTTTGGTTATATTTCTAGTAACTACTACACCGGTGGAATTGTTAGAGAAAGAACCAGTTATGTAATTTCCTTTTGTAATAAAAGTTTCGTACGCTTTAGTTAAATTCAATCTTCCAGCTCCGTATTTTCTACTTAAAGCTATTGCTTCTGAGCTGACAGTTGAAAATACAGGCTCATTTTCAAGCATATCCTGTGTAAGTGAGGATGAAGAAAGTAGTAGAGATTTCATCAAAGTAGGATTAGTTGCCAATATAGGACTAGCTTGAGAAAGCTGTATAACAGCAGATGTCACAAGAGGAGCCGAAAATGATGTACCAATTTGATCACCAAGTATAGGATTTACTAAATATACACCTGGTGCAACTACATCAGGTTTATAGCTTAGATTGCCACTACTCGTATATGAGGAATCAAGTGCAATAATACCATCTCTATCACAATTTCCGACAGCTATAGCATTATATGCTGTGTTTGATGGTAC
>JAFUIK010000021.1 GCA_017473955.1 Ruminococcus sp.
AAAACGCTCGAAGATAAGATTATATTTAATCGGATCTATGCCTGTTATACCGATACAATATGCACAAAGAGAGCCTGCACCCGAACCTCTGCCTGGTCCTACCGGTATATCCTGACTTTTAGCAAAATTAACGAAGTCAGCTACTATAAGAAAGTAGTCGACAAAACCCATTGATTTTATTGTTGAAAGCTCATAATTCAATCTATCTACAAGAGATTTGTCGGGATCTGCTCCGTAATTCTTATAAAGTCCGTCATAGCACAAACGCTTGAAATACTCAAAATGGTCTTCGTTGTTTGGAACCTTATAGTCAGGAAGTTTTCTAACTCCAAACTCTATTTCAACATTACAACGATCAGCGATAACAGCGGTGTTATCAAAAGCCTTAGGGATATCTTTAAAAAGCGAACGCATCTGCTCTTCGCTCTTAAGATAAAACTCCTCAGTCTTAAATTCCATTTTATCGTCATCATCTATCGTGTGGTTAGTTTGTATGCACAATAAAATCTGGTGCATATTAGAGTCAGCCTGCTCAATATAATGACAGTCATTTGTTACAACAAGCTCTGCACCTATTTCATTAGCAATTTTAATCAGCAAAGGATTAGTACGCTTTTGCTCCTCTATACCGTGATCCTGAAGCTCAATAAAGTAATTATCTTTGCCGAAAATCTGCTGATAACATCTAGCTGTTTCAAGAGCTTTATCATAATCATCAGATAACAAAGCACGAGGCACTTCACCTGCAAGACAGGCTGACAGACATATTAACCCTTCATGGTACTGCTCTAAAAGCTCTAAATCCACCCTGGGTTTATTATAAAAGCCGTCAACAAAGCCTTTAGACACTAACTTAATAAGATTCTCATAACCTTTGTTATTTTCACACAAAAGCACAAGATGATAGTATTCTTTATCAAAATCAAAGGATTTATCAAAACGAGAACGCGGAGCAACGTAAACCTCACAACCGATAATAGGTTTTATCCCCTGCTTTTTGCAAGCTCTGTAAAAATCAATAACGCCGTACATCACACCATGGTCAGTTATAGCAAGGGAGGTTTGTCCCAAGTTTTTTGCAGTACTAACAAGCCTGTCGATACGACAGGCTCCGTCAAGCAAGCTATATTCACTATGAACATGCAAATGTGTAAATGCCATTATTATTCCTTTCTCAGTTTTCTATAACAGCAGTTATTGTACCATCGCTGACCTTTATATTTACTTTGTCACCATCATTTACATCTTTCACTGATGACACGGTTTTATTATCAGTATCGGTAACATATGAATATCCTCGCATCAAAACAGCTACCGGGTTAAGTGCAGAAAGCTTTGAAGCAGTTTCGGTAATTCGTTTAGTATTATTTTCAACAAACTGTTTTGATATATTTAAAAGCCTGTCAGTTACAACATCAAGCTCTTTTTTACAACTATCAATCAATTTGAGCGGAGAATACGCGGACAAAAGTCTTGAAGAATTAGAAAGAGAGTGTTCAAAATCCAAGAGCTTTTTATCCATCAATGCGGATAAATACTGTTTTTGAGCTATAAGCTCCGATAAAAGCTCTTCCCTATCAGGCACAGCTAGTTCCGCCGCTGCAGACGGAGTGGGAGCACGCAAATCGGAAACAAAATCGCAGATTGTGAAATCTGTTTCGTGACCTACCGCGGATATTACAGGGGTTTTGCAATTATATATAGCACGTGCTAAGCTCTCATCATTAAAAGCCCACAAATCCTCTTGTGAGCCACCGCCTCTACCAATGATAACAACATCAACAATATCGTTATCTGAAAAGCGGTTGATAGCTTGAGCAAGCTGGTAAGCTGCATTTTCACCTTGAACAAGTACAGGACACATAACAATATCAACAGACGGATAACGACGCGACAAAATATTCAGTATATCCCTCACTGCCGCTCCCGTAGGAGAAGTAATAACACCAATTGCTTCAGGAAATGCAGGTATCAGCTTTTTGTGAGCTTTATCGAACAACCCCTCTTTTGAAAGTATTTCTTTCAACTGTTCAAATTGAAGCGACAACGCACCAACACCATCAGGTTGCATATCCTCAACATAAAGCTGGTACTGACCCGATGGTTCGTACACGGATACTCTAGCTCTAAGGATTACATTCATACCATTTGCGGGCTTGAATTTCAAATTTTTTGCAGCATAAGAGAACATCACAGCCTTGACAACACTTTTCTCATCCTTTAGAGAAAAGTAAATGTGGCCACTGCTGTAATGGTCGGTAAGGTTCGAAATCTCACCTTCTAAGAAAACGAATCTAAGATTCTGATCATTATCTATGAGAGATTTCAGATAAAAATTAAGTTGTGATACTGTTATAATCTTTGGTGTTTTCATCATAACTCACTTTTTGAACTAAGAATAGATGTGAGCACAGCAATACCACAAGCGTTGTCAGTGGAAAACTGTGGTTCACAAAATGTACAGGAGAGCTTATTTGTCAGATTATTCCTTATAATATAATTCGACATAACTCCTCCTGCAAATATTACAGGCATATCTCCGTAAATTCCAAGAATATTTTCAGTCATTTTAAACAACGACTCTTCAATATACTTAAGGCACAAAGCAGCTACATAAGATTTACTATTTTCGTCTTTTAAAGCTTTTTCGCATATATTCTCAACACCACTTAAGCAACAATCAGTTCCTTTAATGGTAGGCTTAGCTTTAACGATACTATCGCACTGCAAAGCTAACTGCTCAAGCTCTTTGCCACAAGGAAAATTACAGGATAACATTAATCCTACTCTATCAACTAACTGTCCGGCATTTAAGTCAAGCGTTTTACCAACTAATTTAACAGGAAGAATATCATCGCTATTACTATCATTCACCAAAAGTGCATCAGTAGTTCCCCCACTTACATGAAAAGCAAGAAACCTCTTCTTTAATAAGTCCAGCCGTTTTGTTGAATAAAGAGCGGCTGCGATATGGCCTTGTTGATGCGACAGTTCGTAAATCGGGATATTCAAAGTAGAACCAAGGATTCTGGCAACACAACTTCCAACGGTAAAGCACGGCATATATGAGCCTTGCATTTTGCGTGGAGAAAAAGATGCGCCGACTGCCTTAATTTCAGAAACATCACATTTACATTCTCTAAAAAGCTCTTCTATCAAAACAGGTAATTGCTGGGTATGGTGAAAAACTGCGTCTGACTGACGCAGTCCAAGCTCACCTTTTGTAACAGGTAAAAGCTTGCGTTTTTGAACCACCGTGTCGCTTATATCATCGTAAAGGCATACAGAAGTGGTATAATTACTGGTGTCGATTCCTAAAAACTTACTCATTGATAGTCTTAGCTACAGCTCCGAGTACACCATTTACAAAAGAGCTATCATCAGGTACGGAATATTTTTTAGCAAGTTCAACTGCTTCATTAATCGAAACTGAAACAGGCACATCCTCAACATAAAGCATCTCAAATATCGCCAAACGCATAACAGCAAGCGACACCTTCGAAATGCGGCTTAGTTTCCATCCGCTTTTTAAATTAGATGAAATAAGTGCATCAATTTCTTCGGCGTTGACTAAAATACCCTTAGCACACATAATCGCGTAATCACTTAAATGCACATCATTAGAATCAACTGTGTTGTCAGCAAGCTCATCAACATCTGTATCGTCTGAAAAAAGTGTTTCAAAACTCAAAATAAAAGCCTGCTCACGCTTTTTATATCGGGAAATATCGTTTGGATTTATGCTGTCATTTTCAACTACATTTTCAATATCACACATAATAGTACCTCGTATATATATTTTTACTGATACAGTATAACACACACTGCAATTTTTGTAAATAAAAAGACGACACAACGTGCCGTCTAAAATAGATTTCTATTCAGTTTTAAGATTCTCAACAGCTATGATAACACTAGATGTCTCATCAAAATTTTCAGCATCAACCTTATATGTTTCATAACCCTTAACATCAGGAACAGTTACGGAATAAGTGATACCACCGAGGAACGCGTTACCATCAGTGCATGTTTTATATCTTATGTAAACATCGCCAAGGTCATCAGGTGTCAGATTTGTAACAACGAACTGTCCGTCAACAAAGTCAACACCGACTACATCTTTTAAAAGTGGAAGTTCTTTTGCCATAACCGCCATTGAATCAGTACACTCAAACTTCTTGACGTCAGCATAAGGAACAGCTTCACTGTTTGAGAAAACTAAAGCTGACTGGTGTGGTGGAAGATTTGTTGGGCTAAAAGAACAAGCTTTTTCATCATCATACTCAATTGTCAAAGATGAATAGGAAACGACCTTGTCTGAGGTGTTTTCAACAACAACAGCTAAAATCTCCGAAACATCTTCATTTTCGCCGAGTTCAGAATAAACACCACTATACTTACCGATAGAAGTAACAACTAAATCCGTATCAGAAATAGAATACGGAAGCTGTGCAAGCTTTTGCTCGCTATCTTCAACGTAGCCTGTGATAGCGGCAACATCAGCATCACCCTCAACAGGAGCATTTTCGTTTGATAAAATTTCTGTATTATATTCATACTCCTTATCAACACCCATTTTACAACCGGTAAAAATAAGACTTATAAAAACAAGTACCAATAAGAGAGATGTGAACACGCGAGCATTTACTTTATTTTTTTTCATTTTTTAATCTCCTTTTAATAATCTAATTTAAGGTCACCCGACTTAATTATGTTAAGCTTTCTCATTCCTTCGCTGATAACAAGAGTAATCAAAGCCGGAGCGATAATGTGCATAATCAAAATTTCAATTACGGTTACAACAGGTGAAAACCCATCATTAACCATAGTAGAATAAGTGACAAGCTGACCAACAAGTCCTGACGTACCCATGCCTGAACCCGATGCATCACAAGTCATTTTTAGTACGCAGGTTGAAATTGGTCCTAAAACCGCACTTGCAATAATCGGTGGCAACCATATTATCGGCTTTCTGACAATATTAGGCATCTGAATCATTGAGGTTCCGATACCCTGAGAAACAAGGCCCGAAAACTTATTCTCTTTGTAGCTCATAACAGCAAAGCCTACCATCTGAGCACTACAACCGACAACCGCAGCTCCTCCTGCTATTCCGGAAAGTCCGATAATAACAGCTATAGCAGCAGAGCTTATCGGCAATGTTAAGAACATACCCATTAATACAGCAATAAGAACTCCCATAATAAATGGCTGTTGAGCAGTAGCAAACTGAATCAATTCACCTAAAATAGTAGTAACGCGAGATATATACGGTCCACAAAGCAACGCAAACACTGTACCTACACCAATAGTAACAACAGGTGTGACAAGTATATCAAGCTTTGTTTTACCTGACACAAGATTTCCGATTTCTACTGCTACAAAAACAGAAACAAAAGCACACAGCGGATCGCCAACACCACGAACAACAACGTCACCATTGTGGATAAACGCACCATTTACAATGCTTGCAGAAAAGCACCTATAAAACCAACAACACCTGCAGATACTGTAACAAGTGGGCTGTACCTAAATTTCGAAGCAACACTGACACCAATACCGGCACCCATTAAAGCTTTAGCTATGTACGCTATATATGCAACATAATCTCCTACGGCTCCTGGAATATAATTACCGATTTGACCAAGAATTGTGCCCACAATAAGTGTAGCAAACAATCCCATAGCCATACCAGAAAGCCCGTCAATAAATATATGGTCTAAAAACTTTTTGACAGTTTTCAATTTTTGCACTCCCAAAATTCAAACTTTTCTAAAATAATAACACTTTTTCACAAAATATACAAGAGTGTTATTATGATATTGACTAAAATAGAAAAATTTTAGAAATTTAGCACATTAAAGCAAAATAAGGTTGAATTTTGTTTAAAAAATGGTAAAATAAATTATAATTGCAATAAAGCAAACATCTTACTCAAAGGAGCAATATATGATTACAAAGTACTACTCAAACAAAGACGAAATCTACTATACCTATGACAAGGATGACCTCGGCTTTGTATACTCAAAAGAGTCAACCACCTTTAAGGTGTGGGCTCCTGCCGCCAGTCAGGTCCTGCTTAAGCTCTACTCGACCGGTTCTTATCAGGAGGACGGAGCAACAGTACTTGCAATTAAACAAATGAATAAAGATGAGTCTAACGGCGTGTGGAGCACTACTGTTGATGGTGACCTCCACGGTGTTTACTATACCTATCTCGTTCAAAACGGCAATAAGAGTTGCGAAACTCAGGATGTTTATTCTAAAGCTACTGGTGTAAACTCTGCACGTTCAATGGTTGTTGACCTTGAGCGTACTAATCCTGAAGGATGGGAAAATGACAAGCACGTTTTGGTTGACGAACAAACAAAAGCGATTATCTGGGAAGTACACGTACGTGACTTCTCGTCGTCAAATACAAGTGGTGTCAGCAAAGCTCACAGAGGCACTTATCTTGCCTTTACAGAAACAGACACAAAAGTTCCATGCACCAATTCCCCTACTTGTTTAAGTTACTTAAAAGAACTTGGAATCACCCACGTTCAGCTTAACCCTGTATTTGACTTTGGTTCTGTAAACGAAGCAACGGGCGTTGAGTATAACTGGGGTTACGATCCTGTTAACTATAATGTACCAGAGGGTTCTTACTCAACCGATCCTTATCACGGCGAGGTTCGAATTAAAGAATTCAAACAGATGGTTAAAGCACTGCACGATGCCGGTATCGGAGTGGTTATGGACGTTGTATACAATCATATGTATTCAGGCGATGACTCCTGTTTTGAGAAAACAGTTCCAAACTACTACTTCAGAAAACAGGGCAGCAGATACCTAAACAGCTCAGGTTGCGGTAACGTTACCGCAAGTGAGAAGATTATGTTTAGAAAATTTATGATCGATTCAATCAAATACTGGGCTACAGAATACCATATTGACGGCTTCAGATTTGACCTTATGGCTTGTCACGATTACGAAACAATGAATCTCATCCGTGAGGAGCTTGACAAAATCGACCCTAGAATCCTTATGTACGGCGAACCTTGGACTGCCGACAACGGCGATAACGGTATTTCAGGCGATGATTGCTGTTGTAAATCTAATGCTAGAAAGCTATCAAGTCGTATCGGTATGTTCAACGACGATATGCGTAACGGCATTAAGGGTGGCTCTGACGATGATACAAAGGGCTACATTCAGGGCTCAAACTTTGACACATACAAGGTGCTTGCCGGTATGCTCGGTGCTTCTAGCGATACCTTTGGAAGATGGGCTAAGTGTCCTTCTCAGTGTATAACATATGCTTCTGCTCACGACAATCTTACCTTATGGGATAAACTCTTAAAGTCAAACTGGCAAAAAGATTTCAATACTACTGACCCTAAGATTATTGATCAGAATAAGCTAAGTGCAGCATTCGTTATGATGTCGCTTGGTATTCCGTTTATGCTTGCAGGTGAAGAATTCGCGAGAACTAAGCATGGTGACCACAACAGCTACAAATCCCCTGATAGCATAAACTCCATCGACTGGAGCAGAACTATTGAATACAAAGAGCTTGTTGACTACTACAAGGGACTTATTGATATCAGAAAGAAGTTCTCTCTTCTGACGGATTCTTCGGAAGATGCTGTTCACAAAACATATATGACATACAACGGAAAAGTTATTGCAGGAACGACGGCTAATATAGACGCTGACGAAAGCGAATATAAATTTATGGCTATTGTTGTTAATAACACTGCAGATAAATGTCCGTTTGAATTGAAGTCAAAATATCCGTTACCTGAAAGATGGTATGTTATAGTTGACCATGATTCAGCCTCAGGTGAAGCTATGAGAGCTTTTGATAACAACATGGAAATCAGACCATATTCTGCTTTTGTTATTGTTGACGCTGACAGCTACGACAGACTCCACGATATCAAAGATAAGAAGACAATACCTTACTACAACTCAAACTGTTAAAAAATCCCCCGTGTACTGATTATACACGGGGGATGATTTTATACTTCAATTATTGTTATATTATTAAACTCAATATCAAGCTGAGAAAGCACAGCATCCTTTATTATTAAAGGAGAGTCATCAACAATTTCCTCCTTAAGTACCGCTACAGAACACGAATCATCAGCTATCATACATAAGCACAGTGAAAACCCTTTGGCTTTTAAAATATTCTCGATATTAGTTTCTGTAACAATATTATCCTCTAGCTTATTAAGTTGTTCAACAGCTAATGTTTTGGCTTCGTCCGATGAATCGGAAAGCTTTAATATTTCCTGTGCCGTTTCAATAGCACTGTCTCTGGATTGTTCCCGTTCAACCTCTGCCTTTGCAAAATATTCATCCGACTTAGATGTCTGTTTTGACACCTTGCTTACCTCGTCATCAGTTGCAGCAACATCAGCATTTACATATGTAGCTGCACCTAACTCTTTAGATACATCACTAATGAGGCTTGTGTCATCTGAAAACTGCCAGTTTATAAACACTGCTCCACCCAGTGCAAGTATCAGTGCCGCAAGCACAATATGTCTTTTGTGAAATTTCATTTTATAACCTCCGCTTAATTTGATAACTTTGTAACACATACTTTATTTGATGATATATCAAGCGACTTTGTAACTGCAGACATCACCCTGCTTACAACAAGCGGTTCATCTCCCCCGTCGCATACTATAACCACTCCTCTGACTACAGGAGTAATACTTTTTGTTTTTGTGTCGGAATTATTTAAATACACATTTTCACCGTTGTTATCCATAGTCAAAAAAATCTTCGCTTCTCCTACACCTTCTATCTGAGTAACAACAGACAACAGTTTTTCTTCCAGTGACACGCAATACTCATCTATATCCGCCTTTTGTGTAAACGAAGATGTATCTATGTAAGATGACAAAAAAATCAATGCCACTGCACTTATCCCGACTATTACAGCTGTTTTTATAAATTTCGGATTATCTAATATATTCTTAAAATCTAATTTACTCTTCACTTACGATTACCACCGGTTCCTTCGCCATATTACTGCCTATTATGCTTTTGATTTCTTCTGTTTTACTTTCATATTCTTTGCTTATATATATGTATATACTACTTATGTATATGCTATTGTTATCAGCTTTTTTGATGCTGACTTTAATGTTATCAGCTTCGATTTCATTTGCTATAAGCAAATCGTTAGCAGCAACAACAAGATTATCTGCAGTCTGATTTAATACTAGCTTTTCGTAATCACTACTGTCTTCAGACTTGTATTCAATGTTGTAATCATCCACTTTAAATTCATATGTGGATGCTGAAAATAAACCAACAACAGGAACTGCCATACTGCAAAGTAAAAACATCCCCATTATCAGATTAACAGTTTTCTTCATTCTGCCAGTTGGTGCGATAACAGAGATAATCGAACACGCTATGCAACAGACACAGGCTATTACAGCACAGCTTCTAAGCGTATTCACTGTGCACCACCTCCCAGCGTAATGAGTAAGGCTGTCGAAATCACAAAAACTGACATAATACAAACTGTTATCGCAAACACAGCAGATACAACAGATGATACAGATGACAGCATAGACATTGGCGACGATACACCTATTATCTCCCCGACAGTTTTGCATAAACTCAGCGAAAACATCCAAATTATACAACGTAATATTGAAGGTAAAAACACAACTAATATCGCTAAAATCACAAATACTCCTGCTCCTGTTCGGAGCAAGTTTATGCTACCCTGAATCGTTTTATATGACTCTGATAAAGCCGCACCGACAATTGGTATAAAAGATGACATCGTAAACCTAACAGCTCTTGCTGTAACAGAGTCGTATGCTGTTGTTATCATACCGCGGATAGTCATCAAAGCTGAAAACACTGTCATAGTAAATGCAATCAACCACTTAATCACTTTTGAAAACATATTACACAAACTTTTTAAATTCACTCTGTCAGTGATTGACGAAGAAACACAAAAACCTAAGTATATATTAAGTAGCGGTGCAATAAATTTAGTTGAAAGCTGAGAAACCCCTTGACAAGCAAGTACCATCATTGAGTAATACGAAGCACCGGTTACTGGATGTCCGGAAAAAGTAAGAACAGCTACCATAATCGGTATATACAAAAGCATAAAATTTGATGCATCAGTAACCGTTGTGATGCAATCATTAATCAAATCTATGACAGGTAAAACAAGCGTTGTTGTTATGCATAGCGTTGACACAACAGCTATAACCTCCTTTGTTGACGATTGCTTCAACGAATCGGTATAACTATCGAATAAAGCATTTAATATTAAAGCTGCTATCACAACAGCACTTGATGACAACGGTGCCTTACTGCCTGCACTTAGTTTGTCTACAATAAGGCTCATCACTGATTCAAAGGATATATCGGACAAATCCGCAACATCAGCCGAATTGGCTCCAATAGATTTCAAATCATCTTTTACTTCTTCGGATAACGAGTCCATCAATGAATTTAAACTATTTTCTAAATCAGAAATATTCTGAGCGTTTGCACCGATTATTGATAGATATATAAGTGTTACCAATACAATCGTAAAAACAAAAGCTCGTTTATTCAATCATTTCACCTCCCGATAGTTTTGTTACAACCGAGAGTATTTCCATAAACATCGGGAGCGAGGTAACCAAAACTAAAATCTTACCCGCAAGAGCTATGTTACCACACAAAGAATCAAGGCCTGCTTCTTTTACGAAATCACAGGTAAATTCAGTAAGAAAACAAATCCCCATCACTTTAAGTAGTATTATTACATACTCAGTGTTAACGTTAGCTTGGGCAAGAATCGTGCTGACGGATTCCAGGCTATTTAAAACGTAATCTATAACGCTTAGTAATATTATCACTGCAGCACCGATTGAAATGAGAATTGAAAGCTCAGCGTTATGTCTTTTCAGCGTTATTACAAAAACTGCCGATACTATTGCAACACCACAGATTGACAGGATATCCATAAACACCTCACAAACCGAAAGTATTTTTTATAGTTGCAAAAAGGTCACTTATCTGGGTGATTATCATCATAAGTGCTACAATTAAGCCGGCAATTGTGGTAAGCAAAGCTTGTTCTTCTCGTCCGCTACGTACTAAAAGCTGATTAAGTATAGCTACAATTATTCCGATTGCGGCTATTTTAAATATCATATCAACGTCCATTTTGTACCTCTTCCTAAATGAGAATAATCGCTACAGCAAGTCCCAATGTTAATCCAAGTGTTTTGTATACGCTCGATTTTGTATCTATGCTTTGCTTAGCTTGAGATATTTGGGAGTTTAGCAAAGCTAAATACATATCAATATTGTTTAGTTCTCCAGCTAAATCTGAGGTTCCGAGAGTTCTGCCAAAATTACTAAGTATTTCAATATCAGAGTAAGTTAAGGTTTTTGAATACGATTCCAACATTTCTTCCCATTGTACAGAAAAAGGCTCATCGTCATTAAATTGATAGTCAATAAAGCTATTTTCAAAAATCTTATAAAGCTCCTTAGAACTATAACGAATTACAGTTTTAATGTTTTTTAATTCTAACTCAAACGACTCTAAAATTTTTTTGCGATTATACAGCTTCGATGAATAAGAAAAGCCTACAAGAGTGGAGCATAAAACTATAAGCAAGCACAACAATAGCTTAAGCACTTTTATCACCCAATATTTCATCTACTGATATGACAGATTTTATCTTACCAACTTTTTTTCTTGATTCAAGGAAAACTACAGTTGAGATTGCTTGTGTGTCTAACAACTTGCGTGCTATCGGACGTTTTAAAAGCTCGTTTTCATTGTCAGCGTGAATTGTAAGAATAAAGCTGACTCCGCTGTTAACACCATATGTAACAGCTTCTACATCTGTAAGTGTTGAAATTTCATCGCACACGATAATTTCCGGAGACATAGAACGTACAGCCTGTATTATAGCGTCACTCTTTTTATAACTGTCATAAACATCACACATACCGATATCATTTTGAAAAACACCATTTATGTTCGCTGAAAGCTCATTTCTTTCATCAATCAAGCTGACTTTATAATCATATGACAAAACACGTGCTATATCACGTATAATGGTTGTCTTACCACTACACGGAGCTCCACATATCAAAACACCATCTCTAACATCGACCTTTGACAAAAACTCCTTAGAGCAATCCAAAACTTCTCTGGCAACACGGATATTGATTGAAGTAATATCTTTTACGTTGACGATATTACCTTCATTTATTACAGCAGTTCCGCATACTCCTGCTCTATGACCACCTTTTAGCGTTATGTAACCGTTATTGATTTCATTTTGACGCGAATACACCGAGTAATTACAGATGTTCTGAAATGTATCAAACAAAGCACGCGGAGTTACAATAACCATCTGCTGGTCAAGAATCGTATTCGTAATACACCTGTTTTGTGTGAAATAATAACGTTTGTCATTACACTCTATACACAGTGGTCGATTCGCCCTGAGTGAAACTTCCTGTACTTTATCAGCCAACAAATCAGGAACCAAAGCTATCACACTGTACAAATCTAAAGGTAAAACTGACGCTGCGTTTAATAGTCTTTTTCTTTTTTTATCCATTGTTATAACCTGCCTTTGTTAAGGTATATGTTAGCTCGTACAAAAATATTACCCCTGCTCCAAAACGGAACAGGGGTATTGCTAATTTTATTCAATTATGAATTTAGCATTGAAAGAAACTCTTCTTCAGAAATAACAGTAACACCTAAGGCAGTAGCTTTAGCAAGCTTACTACCGGCATCTTCGCCTGCTAAAACAAAATCAGTCTTTTTTGAAACAGAAGAACTGGTTTTCCCGCCGTTTGCTTCAATAAGCTTTGACGCTTCACTTCGTTTCATTGTAGGCAAAGTTCCGGTTAACACGAAGGTTTTACCAAGGAAAATTCCATCAGTTGACTTTTTTTCGAGCGGAGTCATTTTGACTCCCGATGCTTTCAGGTTTTCAATCAATTCACGAGTGTGTTCAAGCGAAAAGTAGTCATAAACCGATTGTGCCATAACATCTCCAAAACCATCAATATTAGAAATTTCCTCTACACTGGCATTAATAATAGCATCTATACTAAGAAAATGCTCACACAACAGCTTTGCGGCTTTTTGACCGATATGTCGGATGCCAAGAGCATATACAAGGCGGTTAATCTCAGCAGATTTTGACTTTTCAATTGATGAGATAAGATTCAAAGCTGACTTTTCACCCATACGCTCAAGTACGGCCACATCAATAGCACGCAAGTTATATATATCAACAAAAGATTTTATAAGTCCATTGTTTAATAGCTGTTCAAGTACCGCAGGACCTAAACCTTCGATATCCATCGCATCTCTAGATACGAAGTGGATAAGATGCCTCAAAAGCTGAGCAGGGCAATCCGAGTTTGTGCAACGAACCGCAGCTTCATCACGCTCACGAACCACCTTGCTGCCACACGATGGACAGGTATCGGGGAAAGTGTACGGGTCAGAAAGGCTGCGACACTGAGCGACTGAGAGCACCTCGGGTATAATCTCACCCGCTTTACGGATAACTACAACATCACCAATGTGGATATTCTTCTCTCTGATAAAATCCTCATTATGAAGAGTAGCTCGACTGACAGTTGTTCCAGCTAAAAGCACAGGGCTGAATATACCAACAGGAGTTAAAGCACCTGTTCTACCAACGTTTATTTCAATATCAAGGAGTTCAGTTTCCTTTTCCTCAGGCGGGTATTTATATGCTTCTGCCCATTTAGGAAATTTAGCGGTACTTCCCAACAGCTCACGCTGAGCAAAATCGTTCACTTTAATAACCGCACCATCTATATCGCATGGAAGGTCGCCTCGTGTTTTATCTATCTCATCGATTACTGCGAGTACCTGTTCAACTGTATCACAGACCCTATGTGATGTAACAGGAAACCCAAGCGACTTAAGATAATCAAGCGATTGAGCGTGATTTGACAATTCAAACCCAGCAATCTGTTGAATATTAAACACAAATATATCAAGGTTACGCCTTGCAGTGATTTTGGCATCCTTTTGTCTTAAAGAACCGGCAGCGGCATTACGAGGGTTCTTAAACGGCTTTTGACCATTGTTTTCTTGTTCAGCAACAATCTCAAGGAAAGAACCAAGCGACATATACACCTCGCCTCTAACTTCCAAAAACTCTGGAGCATTATCAATACGCTTAGGTAAACTTTTAATAGTCATAAGATTTTCTGTTACATCTTCACCTATAGCTCCGTCACCTCTGGTTGAACCGCGAACAAATACACCGTTTCGATATTCGCAAGAAACAGAAAGACCGTCTATTTTCGGTTCAACAACATACTGTGGGGATGATACAACAGCCTTCACCTTACGGTCAAAATCTCGCACCTCATCACTTGAAAAAGAATCGTGCAGACTTTCCATTACAACAGTATGCATTACAGGAGAGAATTTCTCGCCCTTTGCCCCACCTACACGCTGCGTAGGTGATTGAGCGTTAACGAGTTGCGGAAACTCAGCTTCAATATTTTCAAGCTCTCGGAGTAACATATCATACTCGTAGTCGGAAATTTCAGGATTATCCTGATTATAATATCTGTCGTTATGGTAATTAAGCTGGGCAGTTAACTCCTCTGCCCTGCTTTTTGCAATATCAAAATCCATATTATCACCAAAAAATTATTTACGAACGGATGAAGTACCCTTCTCTTTTAAGTATGTGCTCTCAAGGTCGGCAAGATGCAATTTCACTGCAAGCGGATATCTTTCATAAGCCTGAGAAATAGCAAATCCGCCACCTTCATCAAAACCGCCCATATGCCAACGAATAGCCATAGCTTCCTCAATTTTAAGCCTCATAAAACGTTCAATAAGAAAAACAGACTTCTCTCCGTGGCCATAAGGAAAACTGTCTTCAACAGCATAAAAAGGAACCTTTTCCCATTGTCCGGTTTCTTCGTTCTTTACATTTCGTGTAGAAACTTTATAAAACTGAGCTTTACACAAATCGTGGAGCAAAGCAGCAATAGCAAAGCTCTCAATATTATCGGTGGTTTCATCAAAATGCTTTTCCATCAAGGTATTAAATACACTGACAGAATGCATTACAAGACCCGACTCACAAGCACAATGAAATTTAGTGCTTGCAGGGGCTGTGAAAAAGTCGGTTTTGCTTATCCACTCTAAGAGTTCCTTCGCACCGTGGCGATGGATATGTTCATTAAAAATAGAAATAAATTCTTCTTTAGCAGTCATAATAAACCTCACATTAATTCTTCGTCATAAACGGCCCTTGCTCCGCCGATAAACTTAGCTCGTGTTCTGGCAGAAGCGACATACGCTTTACCAATGTGTCTGTTTTTAAGTCTTAAAGGAACAGCAGTTTCTTTTAAATGCATACCAATAAGTGTACCACCAATATCAATACCCGCATCAGCCTTTATGTGTTCAACAAGCACAGGGTCATTCATAAGCGAGTATGCCGTAGTTGCACTGCTACCTCCTGCTTTAGGCTGAGGTACAGCATTCACTATTTCTAAGTTAAGTTTATCTGCAAGCTCACGTTCGATTACTAGTGCTCTGTTTAAATGCTCACAACACTGAACAGCGATATAAATGCCCTTTTCCTTTAACATATCGTAAAAGCCGTCATACAGTGCTTTCGCTGTGTCCATACTCGAATGAGTACCAATGGTCTCACCTGTTATCTCAGATGTTGAACAACCAATTACAAGTATACTACCTCTATTTAGTTTAGCAGTTTCAATCAACTCAACAAAAACTGCGTTAGCATCATTTTTAATCGTTTCAAACATATTATCACCTTATATACAAATGGGCACCCTGACGGATGCCCAATTTATAGTTATGATTATTCAGCGTCTTCAGCTACTTCTTCAGCAACTTCTTCTACAACTGCCTCTTCAGCAACAGGCATTGCATCAGGAAGAAGCTCTCTGATAGAAAGGCTTACACGCTTCTTCTCAAAGTCGATAGCTGTAATCTTAGCCTCTACAACCTCGCCAACCTTAAGCTCATCCTGTGGCTTCTCAATTCTTTTGTTAGAAATTTGAGAAATGTGGATAAGACCATCAATGCCAGGAATAATGTTAGCAAAAGCACCGAATGTTGTCATACCAACGATTGTAGCGTTAACAACAGTGCCAACTGGGTACTCGTTCTCAAGCTTAACCCATGGGTTGTCTTCAGTTTTCTTGTAACCGAGTGAAATTTTCTTTGTTTCAGTGTTGATGTCCTTAATATAAACTTCAACAGTGTCACCAACATTAACAACCTCGCTTGGGTGCTTAATTCTAAGCCATGAAAGCTCAGAAATGTGAATCATACCGGAAACGCCGCCAAGGTCTACAAATGCACCGTAGTTTGTGAGTGTTCTAACAGTACCTGTGTATGTCTTACCAACTTCAGCAGACTCCCAGAAAGCAGCACGCTTCTCAGCGAACTCATCTTTAAGAACTGATTTAATTGAACCGATAACCTTTCTTCTTCTGCCACGCTGTGAAACTTCGATAAGTCTGAAAGAAACTTCCTGACCCTTTAACGCGTCTAAGCTATCCTCACGGTTAAGTGTAGCCTGTGAAGCAGGGATAAATACTCTTGTATCGTTAGCAACAACGATAACGCCGCCGTTGATAATTTCAGTAACAACGCCTGTGAGGATTTCTTTAGCCTCATAAGCCTTCTCTAAAAGCTCCCAGCCCTTTTTAGCGTCAACTCTACGCTTAGAGAGCATAATAGTGCCTTCCTGGTCGTTGGTTTTCATGATGAGAAGCTCAAGCTCGTCACCAATCTTAACTACATCCTCTGGATTGTTAACAGGAACAGCAGATAACTCGTCAAGTGGAATAAAACCAGCCTGTTTTCTGCCGACGTCAACGAAAACCTCGTTTGGTGCAATACCAACTACAGTACCCATAACCCTTTCATTTGTATTTAAACTTTTGAGAGATTCTTCTAACATCTCCTCAAAATTCTCGAATTCGTTTGTTTCGCTGGATTTGATTACATCGTTCATTGTATCCAGTACCTCCTTTATTATCCTTGCCGGCGTAGAAGCACCGGCAGTTACGCCAATAGAAGTAGCTTTAGAAATTACATCAAGGTCAAGGTCAGCGGATGTTTCGACCAAATACGTGTTTTCACAGTTACGCTTGCAAATAGAAAATAGCTTGCAAGTATTACTACTATGTTTGTCACCAATTATGATCATACAATCAGACGACTCAGACAAAGACGCCGCTTCAGCTTGTCTTTCCGACGTAGCATTACATATTGTATCAAAAATTTCTGCGTTTGTATATACTTTTTTAATATTTTTTAAACATTTTTCAAAGAGAGTAACATCAAAAGTTGTTTGAGCAACAACACAAACGTCTTTAATATTCTTATTTAGCATTAAATCAAGTGATACTGACAGTTCAGCTTCATCTTTGAAGGTGTAACACTCGCCTTTACAATGACCCATAATTCCCATCACTTCAGGGTGATTTTTGTCACCCGCGATAAGTATCACTTTGCTCTCATCTCCCGCTTTTGCGACAATACGATGTATTTTCGACACAAACGGACAGGTTGCGTCTACTACATCACAAGACATCTCAGATAAGATATCCTTAACTGATTTCGGAACACCATGTGACCTGATTACAACAGTATCAAAATTTTCAGCATCATTGAGTTCATCTATGGAGTAAACGCCCTTTTCTCTGAGCTCCAGCACCATCTCTTTATTATGAATAATCGGACCTAAAGTACAGACCTTGGATTTAGTTTCCGCAAGAGAGTTGACAATCTCTACTGCACGATTAACTCCAAAACAGAAACCTGCGGTCTTTGCTACAGTTATCCCCATAAAGCCATATCCTGCTCTCTAAATGATTTCAACTTATCCATAATACGTCTACTTGCTTCTCGATACTCCCTGGCACCACCGTTTTCAAACCCAAGCTCTTCAAGTGTCATTGGCTCACCAAAATGACACACACGTCTACCCTTTATCTGAGTCTGACAAACAGGAATTATAGGTGTTTTAGTATCATAAGCGATAAGAGCCGCTCCACTTTTAGGCTTTAAAAACTCACCGGTTTTAGAACGTGTACCCTCGATAAAAATACCCATAAGCTCACCGTCAGACAAAACTTCTTCGAAATGTCTTACAGCTCCTTTGTCACTGTTTCCTCTATCCACTGGAAAAGCTCCGATTGAGAGAAAGAACCAACGCAAAATAGGATTTTTAAAAAGCTCTGCTTTTGCCATAAAATGAATATTTCTGTTTTTCTGACCTACAGCCATAATGATAGGATCAACGCTCGAAATATGGTTTCCTGCAAATATGTATGCTCCTTCTGTAGGTACATTGTGCGGATTTATATATTTTGTTCGGTAAATTAGTTTGAAAATCGGAGTTACCAGATATTTGATAGCTGTAAACATTATAGGCTTGTAACCCATTTTACATACGCTCCTTCATTATTGAAATGAGTTTTTCGACAGACTGCTGTAAATCAAGTCCTGATGTATCAACAATTACTGAATCATCAGCAGGCTTAAGTGGTGCTGTTTCGCGATGAGAGTCGTTGTAGTCACGAGTGATCACATCAGAAAGTATATCCTCATATTTTACTTCCATACCCTTTTCAATCAGCTCATCATATCTACGCTTAGCACGCACCTCTGGCGAAGCTGTTAAAAAGATTTTAACCTTAGCGTCAGGAAGCACTACAGTGCCTATATCTCTGCCGTCCATAATAATATTATTTGTTTTAGCCATATTACGCTGTAAATCAAGCAAGAATGCTCTGACCTCAGGGATAGCAGACACATCTGATGCATACATTGAAATCTCAGGTGTGCGTATAAGCGAGCTTACATCCTCGCCATTTAATAAAACGATTTGTTCGTTTTTATCATTAAAGGCAAGCTCGACTTTTATACCCTTTAGCATTTCAAGAATCTTTTCTGCGTCCTTAGAGCCGATATTATTTCTTTTAGCACACAGTCCTATTGTACGATAAAGTGCACCTGTATCAACATAAATAAAAGAGAGTTCTTTGGCAGCCATTTTTGCGATAGTTGATTTTCCTGCTCCTGCAGGTCCGTCAATAGCAATTGCGATATTCATATTATCCATCCTTTGTAGAAAATAAATCAAATTTTAGAAGCGTTAAGTCCGGCAAGATAGCCGGTAGAAAACGCAATTTGTAAATTAAATCCGCCTGTATAAGCATCAACATCAATTACTTCACCCGCAAAATACAGATTAGGACATATTTTTGAACACATAGTTTTAGGGTCGATTTCATTGACATTAACTCCGCCACAAGTGATTATTGCTTCGTCAATCGGTCGAAAGCCCTTAATTTTAACTGTAAGATTTTTTAAGGTGTTTACAATAGCTTTGCGTTGTTTAACAGTAACGCTGTTACACTTTGTATGTGGGTCTATACCGCAAAGATTAAGCAGTACAGGAATCAAGCTTTTTGGCATAAGTTCAACTAAAGCGTTAACGATATCTTTATTTATAAACTTTGAAAAATCCTTTAAAAGTCTTTTATCCAGAGTTTCAACATCAAGAGCAGGTTTCAAATCGATATGAACTGTATAACGCTCATAAGACATATCTCGCATATGGGCACTTGCTGAAAGGATAGTAGGACCTGACAAGCCAAAATGCGTAAACAACATTTCACCAAAATCACAATATATTTCTTTTCTAGCAATTTCATCAATCACAGTAACAGCGACATTTTTTAACGAAAGTCCTTGCAACTCTTTACAAAACGCATCGTCACTGACTAAAGGCACTAACGATGGTGTTGGCTTATTTATGGTATGTCCGACGCTTTTAGCAAAAATATATCCATCGCCTGTTGAGCCTGTTTTGGGATAGCTCATACCACCTGTTGCGATTATCACACTGTCACAGTAGTAAGTATTTTTATCAGTTTTAACACCCTTTAATACTCCGTCTTTGACAACGAGAGCTTTAACGCTTTCGTTAATGATTTCAACACTGTTGTTTAACACAAAATGCCTCATAGCATCACAGACATCCATAGCTTTATCTGACACAGGGAAAACACGGTTACCACGTTCAACCTTAGTAGCAACTCCCAAATCTTCGAAAAAAGCTACTGTATCATAAGTCGAAAATGCATTAATCGCACTGTACATAAAGCGAGGATTAGTTGGGATATTAGAAATAAACTCATCGTTATCACAAAAGTTTGTGATATTACATCTTCCCTTACCTGTTATGAGTAGCTTGCGACCTGTTTTTTCATTTTTTTCAAAAAGCAGAACTTGTGCCCCGTTTTGAGCAGCGATACCTGCAGCCATCATACCGGCAGCTCCGCCACCAATAACAATAACTTTACTTTTCATCTGTCTTTTCCTCTGGCAAATGTGACGCATAGATGTTCTGTTCAAGCCACACCTGCTCAAGTTTTGAAAATGTTTCTTTTACTTCATCTTTACGCTTGATTACCATAGCAACAATCAAAGCGTTTATCAAGCTAAGAGGTGCGACAAGCGAGTCAACGATAGAAGCAATATCAGAACGTGCAATCAAAATTGAGTCGGCTGATGACACCAATGGTGATACCATACTATCAGTAATAGCGACAACATGTGCACCGCGTTCACGTGCAAAATTCATGGCATCCACGGCCATTGTGCTATATCTTGGGAAGCTGATACCAATCATTACATCTTTATCGGTAATTCTGAACAATTTTTCAAAATTTGTAGTCTTGCTGGTAGTGTTGAGCATAATAACATTACCGAACATTAAGTCAAGATAATAACCGAAAAAGCTTGCGATATATGAAGCAGACTTTACACCGAAAATATAAATATGTTCAGCGTTAATAATCGCGTCTACTGCACAGTTAAAATCGTCTCTGGAGATTTCCTCAATAGTACGCTTGATTTTTTCAATATCTTGATTTAAAACACTGTCAAGTACATCTTTATCGCCTATTCTGCCTGTTGTAACCTCGATACGCTGGATAGAAGTAAGCTTATCACGAATCATTTCTTGCATAGCTTTTTGTAGGCTCGGATAGCCACTGTACCCTATTTCAGTTGCAAAACGAACAACGGTACTTTCGGACACGCCAACAATTTCGCCAAGCTTGCTGGCTGTCATAAATGCCGCCTCGTCATAATGCTCTTCTATAAAATTAGCAATACGACGCTGTCCTTTAGACAAAGTGCTTCGCGACATATCAATTCTTACTAAAAGATTAGAAACCATAATTCTACCTCAAATCAATATTGGTTTCATTTTATCACATCAACTTGCATTATTCAATAAAATACGTAAGATATTTTAATTATTTTGAATAAAACTGAAATTCAGAACTGTAAATATTGCAAAAAGGTATGCTTAAAGCATACCTTCAAGGCTTTTTATCATATGTTTTGAAAAATCTAACAACTCTTCTTTTGAGTTAGGCAAAGAGCCATCAATTACCTTATCAAGGCATTTAGATAGTACCTGACCTATAATCGTACCTTTTGATACGCCAAGGTGGATTAAATCCTTGCCGTTAATGCTTAAGGTATCAAGAGAATAACACTCGCCGCTTTTAATAATACGCTCAAACTCTTCGCAAACAGCATCAAGAGTGGAAATCTTTTCGTCATGTTTATAATAGGATTGTGCCATAATATCGGCACGCTGGATAGCTAAGAGCATTCTCATATTATCTTCGCCGATTTTACGCAGGCATTTTTTGACAACTTTTGGTACAGGTACAAGACGTGTATCGTGATATTCTATCAGCAAACGCACGGTATTTATAAACGACGTCGGATATTTCAAGCGTTTTAATATAGTGGAAGCCATTTCAGCAGAAAGCTTCGGATGATTATGAAAATGACAATGACCTTCTGCGTCAGTTGATACTGTCATAGGTTTGCCAATATCGTGTAAAAGCATAGCCGTTCGCATAACATCATTTTCAGGTGTATGTCTTACAGCAGAAACCGTATGCTTCCACAAATCTTTATTATGGTGCAG
>JAFUIK010000002.1 GCA_017473955.1 Ruminococcus sp.
TTATTATTTTTTAAATCTACAATAATATAAACTAATACACATATGGGAGTTATCTGTTTTATTTTGTGTTCATCAAAAGTATTACTCACAACAAATGTAAAGAGTATTTATATAGTGAAATGACAGTACAAATCTAACACACAGTAAACGGCAATTGTATATACACACTGATGAAATATAAAACACTTATAGCTTGTGCGTTGATTAATGAAATGCGCAGTGCTATAATTTAATTTATTAAAACTTGTTGGGAGTATTACTATGATACACAAAATGAATTTATGGCATGATCCTTTCGAAATGATTAAAGCCGGAACAAAAACAATCGAAATGCGATTGTATGACGAAAAGCGTTCGAAAATAGCTGTTGGTGATGTTATTGTTTTTACAGATGCTGATAACGGAGAAGAATTGGAATGTTCAGTGTTAAATCTGTATAGATACGCTAATTTCGATGAAATGTATCAAAATCACGACAAGGTATCAATTGGATACAAAAGTGACGAGTTAGCACTTCCTTCGGATATGCTGCAATACTACTCTGAAGAACAGATTGAAAAATATGGCGCTGTTGGCATTGAAATAAACGTCCTGTAATTTCGAAATTTTAGGAGAGTTAATATGTCGGATTATATTATGGACTTAAGAAAAGAAGTCGGGCACAGACCATTACTCCAAGTTGGTGCAAGTGTTATAGTAGAAGATGAACTTGGTCGTATATTACTGCAACTACGAAAAGATAACCATTGTTGGGGTTATGCAGGTGGTTCAGTTGAACTCGATGAAGTAGTTGAAGATGCAGCGAAGAGAGAACTCTTCGAAGAAACAGGTTTGATTGCAGAAGAATTAGAAATGTTCGGAGTATTCTCAGGCGAAGATATGCACTATGTTTATCCGAACGGTGATGAGGTTTCTAATGTCGATATAGTGTATCTCTGCAAAAAGTATTCAGGAACATTAAAATGTCAGGAAACGGAAGTTGAACAACTGAAGTTCTTTGATGTAGACAACCTACCAAAGGATATATCATATCCAAACATTAAGCCTATAAATAAGTGGGTACAGACAAAGAAATGAAAAAATGTAGATAAAAATCTGACCTGCTATAAACAAAGATAACGGTGAAGCAACAGCGTGTTGCTTGTGGAAGAGAATGAAAATAGGTATAATGAATACGAAGCAATAGAAAGCGGTGATATGATGGAAACAAAAGATATTATTCTTGAACTTAGAACGAAAAATGGACTATCGCAGGAAGAACTTGCTGAAAAGGTGTTTGTCACCCGTCAGGCAGTTTCTCGTTGGGAGAACGGTGAAACAACTCCGAATACGGAAACTTTAAAATTATTATCTAAGTTGTTTGATGTTTCAATCAATACTCTTCTTGGATCACCGAGAAAGCTTATTTGCCAATGTTGTGGTATGCCTCTGGAGGATTCTAATACAAGCCGAGAAACAGATGGCTTATTTAATGAGGAATACTGTAAATGGTGCTATGCTGACGGCGAATATATGTATCACGATATGGATGATTTAATTGAGGTTTGTGTAAAAAATATGGCTAGTGAGCAGTTTTCCTCTGAACAAGTGCGTTCATATATGGAAGATATGCTTCCAAAACTCGATTATTGGAAGAATTATAAATACCTTGCTGGTGCAGAGAAGTTTGAGGAGTTTAAGCAACAGCTTATCAACGAGATTAACGATTTACATATCGAAGGTATGCCAAAGGTAGAAAAGTTAAATGCTCTTGTGGGCGGATATATTAACCTTGAGTATAATCTGCCAAATGGACAAACTGTAAAGTTTCTCGATGATAATGCAACTTACCTTGGAAATCAGCTTGAATGTGAATTCGGTGGTGACAGATGTTTTGGCATTGCTGCGAATATGGACTTTCTGCTTGTTTGCACCTACGAAGCAAATGGAGAAAATCCTGAACTTGTAATTTATAAGAAACGATAAAAAGATAGCCGATGAGAAAAATGAATCTCATCGGCTTTTTCATATGTTAGAAAATATTTTATTTATAAAGTTTTTAAATTTATTAGAAGGTCATTTTATATTTTGAAAAACGACTCAAAATAAGTATTAAAAAAGCTCTTATGAATTTACTGCAAAAATTCTGGAAGTGGGACAAACTGTGGTCGTCCTAGTTTTTTCAGCTAATATGCGGTGTGCGTTTTCTAGCGAAAATCGAGTGCTTTTAAAAATAAAAAACGCCCAGAAATGGCTTTGTTAAGCCGTTTTTGGGCAAACAAAAAACCGACCTTATTAGGTCGGTTTGTGGTCGAGGTGACAGGACTTGAACCTGCGGCATCCTGGTCCCAAACCAGGCACTCTACCAAACTGAGTTACACCTCGAAGCAATCATTATCTGACAGCCCTGTTATTATAACTGATATTTTTTTATTTGTCAAGCATAAATTTACACTCTTTTCTAATCTTTTTTACTTGTGTTTTGTAAAAAAAGCATCTATAATGTAGAGTGTAATAATATAATGAGTTAATTTGTGCTGTTTTGGAGTGGTCTGTATGTGCAAAAAAATATTTTCAGCACTCGTGTCGGCTTTTATGTGCGTGGTTTTATTGTTTGGCTTGAGCATTTCGGCTTTTGCTCTTGACGATAAGTACACCATAAATGAGCTTGATATGTCTATTAAAATCCCGAAAGAATATACCGTTATTACTCGTGATACTGAGCGTGAGAACGAGGCGTTTTCGACCCTTTCTCTCGATTATGATGAAACGATGACGGCATTTTCGGCTGCCAATATTTATATGCAGGCGGTGAGTGAAGATGCTCTGCTCAAGGTTACGCTGACCAGTATTTCTGATGATAATAGCAAAGCTATTAACAACTATTCTGATTTAAGCTTAACTGAACGTCAGCAGGTGCTTGATGCGTTTATGCTCAGCGGTAGCTATACCTCGGGTAAGGAAATTAAGCACAACGGCGTGATTTTCTTTGATATGGCTTTGACTCAGCAGACCGAGGACTCGGCTATTTACTGCTACCAGTGCCATACTGTAGTTAACGGACTTAACATTAATCTTACCTTGCAGAAGGACGAGGAAGAGCTTACTGCAGATGAAATCAAGATTGTTACCAATATGGCTAACACAATAAAGTTTGATAAAATTAAAAGAACTACGGGGCCTTCCTTTGAGTGGTGGAGATTTTTACTGTGGATTGTTATTTTGGTAGCTATCGGTTTGCTGTTTAAGTATTTTTATGCTCAGTATAGTGCCTCGAAAAAAGAAAAGTCGAAACGTCCGCTAAGGGCATCAAGAAATGACGATATGAGTGAAACGGACAAGCTTCTTTCAACTCCTACAAAATACACCGCAGAGAGTGGAAGTATGCACGAGCTTTTGTCTGATTTTGACTTTGATCAGGAGGCAGACTCACAGGAAGAGGAGATTTCTTTTGATGAGTTGCTTGGGTATGATACTACTGATTATCATAGCCGTGCGAACACTGAGTTCGATTCGTTCGACATCAAGGTTAAGGCTAAGGATGAAAAAAGTGGTGTGTCTTATTTTGAAGACAGCGGTAATAGCATCAACGATAAAAAGGATTACTTTGATGAGTTTTTCTCAAGTGAAACCGAGAGTCGTCCTGCACACAAACGCATTTTAAGTACGGTTGTGCTTTATGTGCAGATGCTATTAAGACGTATTAAGTATTTTTTCAGAAATCTCGGTAATTCCGTCCGCAAAAAGCCGTCTCGTAAGCGTAAAAAATAACGAGATTTGGTGGTTTTTAACATATTACATAAAATTTTTTGAATTTATAATTAAATTTGTAGTATTTCGATAGGCTATATGTTATTGAATTAACAATGTTTTTGGAATATAATTAAAGTAATAAAATATCAGTAATAATATACTGTTAAGTGAGGAGATATAAAAATGAGTAGAGTTTACAATTTTTCAGCAGGTCCATCTATGCTTCCTGAGGCAGTCCTCAAAAAGGCTGCTGACGAAATGCTCGACTATCAGGGCAGTGGTCAGTCAGTAATGGAGATGTCACACAGAAGTAAAGTTTATGATGGCATCATCAAAGAGGCTGAGGCACTTCTTAGAGAAGTTATGAACATCCCTGACAACTACAAGGTTCTTTTCCTTCAGGGCGGTGCTTCTTCACAGTTCGCTATGGTTCCTTTAAACCTCTTTAACAAGAGCAAGAAGGCTGACTACGTTATCACAGGTCAGTGGGCTAAGAAGGCTTACAAAGAGGCTTGCAAGTATGGTGAGGCTAAGGCTATTGCTTCATCAGAGGATAAGACATTCTCTTATATTCCAAAGCTTGATAAGGCAGACTTCACACCGGATGCTGATTATTTCTACATCTGCGTAAATAACACAATTTACGGTACACTCTTCAAGGAGCTTCCAGACACAGGCAACGTTCCACTCGTTGGTGACATTTCTTCTTGTGTACTTTCTGAGCCAATCGACGTTTCTAAGTTCGGTATCTTACTTGCTGGTGCTCAGAAGAATATGGGCCCTGCAGGTGTTACAGTTGTTATTATCCGTGAGGACCTCATCGGCAACGCTATGGATATCACTCCAACAATGTTCGATTACAAGACACACGCTGACAACGATTCAATGTTCAACACACCACCATGCTACACAATCTATATGGTTAAGCTTGTACTCGAGTGGATTAAGAACGAAATTGGCGGTCTTGAGAAGATGAAAGAGTTAAACGAGAAGAAGGCTAAGCTTCTTTACGATTTCCTCGATTCTTCAAAAATGTTCAAGGGTACTGTTGTTCCTGAGGACCGTTCACTTATGAACGTACCATTCGTTACAGGCGACGCTGAGCTCGACGCTAAGTTTGTTAAGGAGTCAACAGAGGCTGGCTTTGTTAACCTTAAGGGTCACCGCTCAGTTGGTGGTATGCGTGCTTCTATCTACAACGCTATGCCAATCGAGGGCGTTGAGAAGCTCGTTGAGTTCATGAAGAAGTTCGAAGCAGAGAACGCTTAATTTTAAACGTACATAAACATTTTATATAAAGAAGGTATTACCAATGTATAATATTCTTAAACTCAACAAAATCGCTGAAATCGGCACAAGCCGTCTTGGCGACAACTACAACTGTGTTGATGAGTGCGACGCTCCTGACGCAGTCCTCGTTCGTTCAGCTTCAATGCACGATATGGAACTCCCAGAGAGCTTACTTGCAATCGCTAGAGCAGGTGCAGGTGTTAACAATATCCCACTTGACAAGTGTACAGAAAAGGGTATCTGCGTATTCAACACACCAGGTGCTAACGCTAACGCTGTTATGGAGCTTGTTATCGCAGGTCTTTTCATGGGCTCAAGAAAGCTCGTTGAAGGTATCGAGTGGAACAAGTCATTAAAGGGTAACGGCGACCAGGTTCTTAAGATGGTTGAAAAGGGCAAGAGCCAGTTTGCTGGTCCTGAAATCAAGGGCAAGACAATCGGTGTTGTTGGTCTTGGTGCTATCGGTATCTTAGTTGCTAACGCTGCAAGAGCTTTACATATGAATGTTATCGGTTATGACCCATATCTTTCAGTAGAGGCAGCTTTAAAGCTTTCACGTCACGTACACACTGTGACAAACCTCGACGAGCTTTACGCCCAGTGCGATTACATCACACTTCACGTTCCACTCGTAGGTGATACAAAGGGTATGATTAACGAGACTTCAATCGCTAAGATGAAAGACGGCGTTAGAATCCTCAACTTCGCTAGAGATGGTCTTGTAGTATCAGGCGATATCATCAAGGGTCTTGAGTCCGGCAAAATCGGTGCTTATGTAACTGACTTCGCAACTGATGACCTCCTCGGTGTTGACGGCGTTGTTCCAATGCCACACCTTGGTGCTTCAACTCCTGAAAGTGAAGACAACTGTGCTATTATGGCTGCCGACGAGGTTAAGCAGTACCTTGAGCTTGGTAACATCAAGAAATCAGTTAACTTCACTTGCGTTTCAATGCCAAGAACAGGCGACACAAGATTCTGTGTATTCCACCAGAACACACCAAAGGTTATCTCAAAGATGCTCGATGCTATCGGCGGTAACGTTGAGAACATGGAGAATAAGAGCCGTGGCGATTATGCTTACACAATCATTGACGCTACCGGTGCTAACGCTGATGCTGAAGCTAAGATTGCTGAAATCGACGGCATCATTAGACTTAGAGTACTTTAATTTCCCAATAGATAAAAGACCGTGGCTTTTAGAGTCGTACTCTAAAGGACAGTCTTATGTAGGATACGGTGTAACCCGTGAGGGTTGCACCGTTTTCCTTTGTTTCAAGCGGATTTTAGCGGCTTTTCTCGTATTTCTTCCATTGCCGCAATCAGTTCTTTTTCGGTAGGGATATTGATAATTCCCACCGCCGTAAAAGAAATATCAATAGGAACGTGTTTCACGCCATTCTCATCCTTTTCGCTGTTGTGAACATCAATCCGCTTAATCAAAGTGTTTACAATCGTGGGTGTTAATTCTTTTAAGTCAGTACACTCACGGATCGCTTCAAGAAAAACCTTCAAATCAATCTTTTCCTGTTCGGCTTTTTTGACTGCCTGCTCGTCGTGTTCAACTGCGGCGAGCAGTTCTTTTTGTTCTTTTTCATAATTGGCAGACATACGGTAGAAGCGTTCGTCTGAAATCTTACCCAGCACATTATCTTCATAAATGCGTTCAATCAGCATATCAAGTTCTTTAATGCGCCGCTTGGACTTTTCAATATTTTGCTTCATATTTCGGATTGAAGTTTCTCTGCCGAGTGTGTTTTGCTTTGCAAACAAGTAAAGAAACACCGGTTCAAACTCCTGCACATACTTTGCCACCTTCCGTATGGTATCAAGTACCAATTCCTTGAGCACAGAATCACGAATAAAGTGAATGGTGCAAGCACCTCTGTTTTCTTTGTATTGTGAACAGCGGTAAAATTCTTTGCCGTCCTCAATACTCTTAGAAGCACAGTAATATAGCTTGGAACCGCAGTCTGCACAGTACAAAAGTCCTGCAAACATACTTGATTTTCCAGTTGCTGAATTGCGGCGGCGGTGCTTTCGGAGTTCCTGTACTCTCTCAAAGGTATCTTCATCAATAATTGCTTCTTGGGTATTGGGTATGATCTGCCATTCTTCTTCAGGAAGATGGATGGTTTTCTTAACCTTAAAGCTGACAAAGGTGCTTTTGAAATTGACGGTACATCCCGTGTACTGACGGTTTTCAAGAATGTGCCGAACAGTTACCTGATCCCAACGGTACGGGTTATCCGGTCGCTTGTTTGTTGCCTTTCTGCCGATACGATAATAGTATTCGGTCGGGCAGACGATTTCCTCACTCTCCAAACGCCGTGCGATCTTCATCGGTCCAAGTCCTGCAAGACACAACTCAAAAATATATCGAACTACCTTTGCGGCAGGCTCGTCAATAATCCATTGTTTTGGATTATCGGGAGATTTCATATATCCGAAAGGAACGGCAGAAGATACACGCTCTCCGTTATCCGCTTTGGATTTCCAAACCGCCTTTATCTTTTTACTTGTTTGCTCTGCGTACCATTCATTAAAAATATTGTAGAATGGCATCATTTCAAGTCCCGTACCCGTATTGGTATTTACATTCTCTTGAATAGCAATAAAGGTTATTCCAAGCGAAGGATATACCACCTGTGTCAGCCTGCCCATTTCTATGGTTTCTCTGCCGAAGCGGGATAAGTCCTTTACGATAATGGTGCCGATTTCACCGTTCTCTGCCATTCTCTGCATACGCTGAAAGTCGGGGCGGTCGAAGGTCGTACCGGAAATGCCGTCATCTACAAAAAATTCAGGATGAAGGTATCCGTGCTCTTTGGCATATTGAGAGAGGATTGCCTTCTGATTAGATATACTGTTGCTCTCACCGTCACGCCCGTCATCTTGGGAAAGGCGGCAGTATAGAGCAGTAATTTTCACATTATTCTCGGCTTGCTTTTTTGCCATAATAAACTCCTTTCTGTGTAAGCCGAGCATTGCATATTAGGCAACGCCATTATACAATGCTCGGTACACTTATTACAATTCTGTGGGTTACAGCTTGGTGGATAAGATTAAA
>JAFUIK010000022.1 GCA_017473955.1 Ruminococcus sp.
GTGAAGCCAACTCCAAGATTAGATATCCCATCGCTTTATGCGAGTAAGACCCCTTGTAGACTACGAGGTTGATAGGCTGCGTGTGTACGCATGGTGACATGTTTAGCTTGGCAGTACTAATAGGTCGAGGGCTTGACCACAATAGTATCTTTGGTCAATCCGCTTTCACTTTATCTCTCACACTTTATTCAGTTTTCAGGGTGTACCTGAATGAGGCAGTACGCATAGCGTGCTGCTTTTTTTGTTGTTAATAAATATAGATAAAATGTGAGATATCTCATTTTTGAATGGGCATTATATTAAACGCTATATTGATTTGAATAATAAAAAAGTATTATTAGGTGTTTTGCTAAAAAATACAAGTATATTGCACATTTCTGTTATCTTGTCTTTAGTTTATAATGCACTAAAAAACAGGGCTGAATTTTATGATATTGATGGTGGTTTTTTATCCTGTTTGTAAGATTTGTCAAAAACAGAGAGCTTAAATTGTGCAGATTAATAGGGAGAGTTTGTGAAAATTTTACCTAAGTACGCAAACGGGATTTTGCAGTGATTTTGATTTGTGCGAAAAGCCAGTTTTGATGCCTAATTATTGTGCATTTAAAGAATAGTTTTTTAAAAAAGTTTGTGGTAGTATGTATTTGTGGTTATTTAGGTTTTTTGAAACCGCGGATTTATTATTTTTTAGGAGGACTCTTAATGAAAAAACTAGTTTCATTGCTGCTTGCAGTTGTTATGGTAATGAGCATTTTTGCTATCGTTCCAGTTACTGCAAGTGCTGCAGACACTAACACAGTTTATCTCATCAACTCAGCGAATTGGTCAAATGTCCACGCTTATGCTTGGAACAATTCCGTTTTTGCTGAGAACTCAGCTTGGCCTGGTCAGGCTATGCAGAGTGCAGGTACACACTCAAGTGGTGCTCAGATGTATTCAATTACATTCTCAAGCCCATATGAGAAAATTATTTTCAATGACGGCGGTTCTACTCAGACTGCTGACCTTGATTATCAGGGCGGTATGGGTTACGACAACTCAACTAACTCTTGGGTTTCTGTTGATCCAAATCCAACACCAACTCCAACACCAACTCCGGGCGGAGATTGCACAGTTTATTTCCAGAACAACTGGATGTGGACAGACGTTAACGTTTACTACTGGTTAGCTGACGGTTCTGAAAACGCTGCTTGGCCTGGCACACCAGCTCAGGTTTATGGTAACGACGGCGTTTATGACGTATACTCAGTAGATCTTCCATCAAACGTATTGGGTGTTATCTTCAACGGTAACGATGGTGGCACAGGTTCTAGAAACCAGACTCCTGATATTACAGGTGCTGCAAATGGTAACTGCTACTATATGATTTGGGATGATTCACAGGGCAAAAATGCTGTAGGTATCGAGGATATCAACAACGTTATCCCTAACCCAAATCCAACAACAGTGGAACCTACACAGGCACCAGTTACACAGGCTCCGGTTACTCAGGCTCCGGT
This sequence comes from Ruminococcus sp., assembly GCA_017473955.1. Lineage (GTDB taxonomy): Bacteria > Bacillota > Clostridia > Oscillospirales > Acutalibacteraceae > Ruminococcoides. The sequence continues at coordinate 1,500 of JAFUIK010000022.1, forward strand.
TACTCAGGCACCAGTTACACAGGCACCAGTTACACAGGCTCCTACAGTAGAGCCAACTGAGGACGATGTTGACGGTCTTTTCGTTAGAATCGACGGCAAAGAGTATGCTGTTACTAAGGGCGAGACTTATACATACCAGTTCTGCGTTTCAGTTCCTGACGTTAAGATTTCAGGTATCGACTGTGTTACAAAGTTCGACACAGATGGTCTTGATTTCGTTCCTTATATGTTAGACGGCGAGGAAGACCTCGACAAGCACTTCCCTAAGCTTTCAGGCGTTATCAATAACTTTGATATTGACGGCGAGCTTTACTACAACTACTCAAACTACAAGGGCGTAAGCCTTACAAATAACGCAGTTGTTTTCGAGGGTCAGTTCAAGGTTACTGCTGACAAGGGTGTTTATGACATCACTACAAAAATCGAAACAATGGCTGATATAAACTTAAACAAAATCGTTTACGACGGTGAAAAGGTTGGCAACTACACACAGAGCTACAACTTCTCTGCTGAAGAAGAGCCAAATCCGACAACTGTTGAACCAACTGTTGAACCAACTATCGAGCCAACAGAAAAAGCAACAACTGCTACACCAACAACAGTTGTTAACCCAACAACTTCTACAAACAAGGTTTACATCAAGATTGACGGTGTAACATACGAAGTTAAGAAGGATGATGTAGTTACATATCAGTTCACACTTTCTGTTGATTCAACAAGAAAGATTTCTTCTCTTGATGCTCAGACATTCTATGATACAGAAGGTCTTGACTTTGTTCCTTATATGTTAGACGGCGAGGAAGACCTCGACAAGCACTTCCCTAAGCTTGCAGGCGTTATCAATAACTTTGATATCGACGGCGAGATTTACTACAACTACTCTAACTACAGAGGCGTTAAGCTTGCTGACAATGCTGTAGTATTTGAGGGTCAGTTCAAGGTTACTGCTGACAAGGGTACATACGAAATCAACACAAAGATCGTTACAATGGCTGACACAAATATGACTGCACTTGTTTACGATTACGAAAAGCTTGAAGAGTTCGGCTCAACATCAGGTCTTGTTGGTTATGTTGCACCAACAGATGGCCCAACACAGGCACAGCCAACACAGGCACAGCCTACACAAGCACAGCCAACACAAGCACAGCCAACACAGGCAGGTGGCAACCTCTTTGTAAATATTGATGGTACACGCTATGCTGTTTCAAAGGGCGACGTTCTTACATATCAGTACATTATTGATGTTCCTGGCGTTAAGATTTCATCATTCGACGCTTGTACATACTATGATTCAGAGGGTATCGATTTCATCCCATACATGTTAGATGGTGAGGAAGACCTCGACAAGCACTTCCCTAAATTCTCAGGTGTTGTAAATAACTTTGATATTGACGGCGAGCTTTACTACAACTACTCTAACTACAGAGGCGTTAAGCTTGAAAATGCTGTAGTATTCGAGTGTCAGTTCAAGGTTACTGCTGACAGCGGTGTTTACAATATCACAACAAGACTTAGAACAATGGCTGATACAAGCATGAACAGATATGTCTATGACTATGAGAAGCTTATGGACTTCACAAATGAGTCAAAGCTCGTAGGTTATATTGAGCCAACTGTTCCAACACAGCCAACACAGCCAACAGAAGCCCCAACATATCCAGAAGGTCTCTTCGTTAAGCTCGGCAAGTCACTCTACGTTGTTGAGCAGGGTAAGGAGTACACATTCACATACTACTTACAGGTTGAGGATAAGCTCGTAGGCTCACTTGATGCAAGAGTTGCTTATGATACAAAGGGTCTTGAATTTGTTCCAACATTAGATGATGAGGGCGAGGAAGATTCAGTTGCTATGTTCCCAATCCTCAAGGCTCCTGTTACTAACAACAAGGATGGTATGATTTACTTCAATTATACAAGTCCAACAGGCGTTAAGTTCCACACTCAGGAGAGCGTTCTCTTCACATGTAAGTTCAAGGTAACAGCTTCAGAGGGTGTTTACGAAATCGCTCCTGAAATCTTCTGTCTTGCTGATGAGAACTTAGGAATCATCGTTGACGAGGGTATCGTTTGTGGCGAGTACTGGGAGAAAGCAGTATTTGGTGCTGAAATTTGGCCGGGTCCTGGTCCAACAGACGAGATTGTAATCGGTGACGTTAACTTCGACGGTAAGATTAACGTATTCGACGTTACAGCTATCCAGAGCTACGCTGCGGAGTACGAAGAATTTAACGATAAGCAGATGATTGCTGCTGATACAAACTTCGACGGTAAGGTTAATATCTTCGATGCAACAGAAATTCAGTATTACATTGCAGGCTACATTACAGAATTTGTAAAAAAGTAAGAGTCCTAAATAATAGGGAAGCGGAGGCACATTTGTGTCTCCGCTTTTCTACTGTGTATGAAAACAAAAAAGACACCCTGTTAAAGGATGTCTTAAAAGCATTTGTGATTAAGCACCAAGGAGGTACTCCTTGATTTTAGTGACGTCACCGTCCATAATTTTATACTTACAGATGAGCTCGTGGCCTTCAAGCGGGGTGCTGATTTCCTGATGAATATAAAGGCCGTCAACACCTGCACTGTGGGCACCCTGCATATCGGAGATGCAGTCGTTGCCAATCATAATGGACTCGGATTTATCAAGCTTGTAGGTTTTGAAAAGCTTGTCAAAAAACACCTTCGATGGCTTACAACAGGACTGGTCGGAGCTGATGAAGATACCGTCAAAATATTTTTCTATGCCAAGCTCGCACATTTCAGGATATGTAAAGCAACGCTGAGCGTTAGACAGTAGATAAATGTTTTTACCGGCTTGTTTCAAACTCTCGAGCAGGTCGATAACACCATCGTAAAGAGTGAGCAGCTTAGTCGAGGCTTTGCGAAATTTAACTGCTGTATCGTGGATAATTTCGTCAGTTGCTTTAACGCCTTTGTGTGCGTAAAGGTATCTGAAAACGTTCTCGAGATTGATTTCTATATTCTGATATGTAGGGTGAGTAAAACGTGTAAAACGAGCCTCTCGTTTTGCGAGGCGGTGGTAGTGATGCTCGATTTCTGTAGCTGTGTAGGAAGCACCGTAGCTCTTGTAAATGTCAGCTACCTCGCTCCAAAATTTTTCGCCCGATTCGTCGGTGCGGATGTCGATAAGTGTGCCGTAAAGGTCAAAAATACAATTCTGATACATAAGGTATCCTTTCAAACGCGATATGAAGCTATTATATACCTAATTTTACTAAAAATAAAGTGTTTGTATGCAATAAGATAATATGTTACAATAATAACACAGAGTAGGTGAAAAAATGACCAAGAAACAACTTGCATTAAAGGCGGTAGAAGCCTTGAAAAAAGAATATCCAGACGCTATATGTTCGCTTACATATACTGATCCGTTACAACTTTTAATTGCTACACGGCTCGCGGCACAATGCACTGATGCACGAGTTAATATGGTGACTCCCGCACTATTTGAGCGATTTAAAAATGCCGAGGATTTCGCGAACGCGACGTATGATGAGGTTGCAGAATATATAAAAACCTGTGGACTTTACAAAACTAAGTCAAAGGACTTGGTCGAGCTTGGAAAGATGCTTGTAGCAAACTACAACGGTCAGGTGCCTGATACACTAGAGGAGCTTATAAAGCTACCGGGGATAGGCAGAAAAACTGCGAATTTGGTTATGGGCGATATTTTTAAGAAGCCAGCGGTAGTGGTTGATACTCATTGTATCAGAATTACAAGACGGCTTGGGCTACATAACGAAAAAGACGCAAAAAAAATCGAGTTCATTCTTCGTGATTTACTGCCTGAAAATGAGTCGAATGACTTTTGCCATCGCATTGTACTCCACGGCAGAGCTGTGTGCACAGCACGAAAAGCTATGTGTGACAAGTGTTGTATGTCAGAATTTTGCAAGAAAAAACCGTGAAATTGCGGGATATACTGTGAGCATCGTACTGTGTGCTAAGTGCCAAGAAATATGCGGCAATCAATTTGTCACCTCCCTTTACATTAAGGGAGGCTTTTTTCTTTATATTAAACGGATAATATGTTTATAAAAATTCTTAAACACTGCACTTTTTTTGGGGTGCTTAGTTGTATTATTAGTGAAAGGAGGAGTTACGATGTCACAGATGTTAACAAAAACTGAGAAAGCAGAGCAGATTGTAAGACAGCACGCTGATATGATATATAGAATTGCTTTGCAAAATCTGAAGAATAAAGCAGATGCAGAAGATATTTTTCAGGATGTATGTATGACATTGTTGACAAAGGATGCTCCGCTTTTCGATGATGTACATCTTAAACATTGGTTGATACGCGTAACCATTAACAAGTGTAAGAATTTTAAAAAGTCGCTGTGGCAACGAAAGACCGAACCTTTAAATGTGCAACCTGACAGCGGTTTGGACAGTGGTGGGGTTGAGGTGCTTGAACTGCTTTACACCGTGCCCAAGCAGTACAGAAACATAGTGTATCTGTATTACTTTGAGGAGTATACAGTGCCCGAAATAGCTATGATTTTAGGAGAAAACAAAAACACGGTTAATTCAAAGTTACAGCGTGCGAGAAAAAGGCTTAGAAAAATTTTAGAAGAAGGTGACGATGAATGAAAAATAACCTTTACACAAAGGCGATAGTGGATATAAAGGCTGACAAAAAGCTGATTGACAGTACAGTTGAAAAAATAAGCAGAGCTGGTGATAACAGCACAGTTATAGCTTTAGAAAGGCCGAAACGCAGAGCGTTAAAATTCACTTCGGCGGTAGCGGCAGTGCTTGCTCTGATTATAGGCTTAAGCTTCATATCTTATGGCGGTAATGATGCAATTGACAGTGAACATAATTTTGTCATCACAGTAGGTGCGGCAGAGATAAACCCGGACGTTTATGTTGAAGTGGGAGAGCTGTCAGAGTCAGGTTCTTTAGAATCATTCAGACCGATAGATCAGGAAGCAGCAATTAAGAATAGTGAATCTGACAATTTTGATTGGCAAGGTGAATATGACGTTTTGAGAATAGACAGGATGTTTTTACCACACGAACTGAATGTCTATGGTGAAAATATAGAGAGTATAACTTACACTACAAATAATTGTCGTTTAGCTTATGATTCTCAGTTTGTTGGTGTAGTAGAAGTTGATGAGTTTTCAGAGGATGAACTGGCTGATAATGGAGGATTAATCCATCATTATAACAAATATTTGTGGGCTAAGTCCTGTACCTTAGACTATGCCGCTCAGCAGGAAGATATCAAAAGCGAAAAGTGGTACGGCATACCAAAGATAGGTGTGGAGTTTGCGTTTGAGTTTGAAGAAGGTGAACATACAGTATTTATGGAAGATGATTTAACATCTCAAACACCGCTGTTTGTTCAGGAGTTCAATGCACACGCTGATGAGTTTTCACTTGATATTACAGCTAATTTTAAAGACGGAGTTAGCGTGACAAAAACACTTAAGTTTTCGTGTGAGAGCACCAACGATAGAGGACTGGTACTATACGCGATTGAAGCATAGTTTTTAAATAGAGTAGTCTCCCCAAAAACGACACCCCGAGGTAACCCTCGGGGTGGTTGTGCATACAGAAGTTAGATACAACAAAACGGCTCCCCTTACACAGGGGAGCCGTTTTTGAGAAAAGTTAAATTGTTTAATCTAAAGCTTCAATAGCGGCTTTGATGAGAGCGATTTTTTCTCTCTCTCGCTGTGCCTGTCCTTTGATTTTCTCAATAACAGCTTCAGGAGCTTTTGCCATAAAGCCTTGGTTATTTAATTTGCCCTCGTCCTGAGCGAGCATTTTTTCAACAGTTGCGAGCTCTTTGTTAAGACGCTTGAGCTCTTCTTCCTTATCAACGAGGTCACTCATTGGGATGTAGATTTTAGCGTCATTTGTGACAACTGTAACTGCCTTGTCAAGAGTAAATTCGTCGCCGATTTCGATTTCAGTAGCGGAAGCTAATTTCTTGATGAACTGTATGCCGTGGGCGAAAGTATCTTTCTTATCAGTTGCAATGAAGTAGTTAGCTTTCTTTGATGGCGGAACGTTCATTTCGTTTCGGCGAGTACGGATAGCGGTGATAGCCTCCATAATAACTTCCATCTGAGCTGCTTCAACAGGGAAGTGGAGGGCATCAGTGTACTCAGGGTATTTTGAAAGCATAATTGTGTCGCCCTGATGTGGGAGAGTCTGCCAGATTTCCTCAGTGATGAATGGCATAAACGGATGTAAAAGCTTCAAAATCTTGTCGAGAACGTAAAGGAGAACCTGTCTAGCGTTCTGTGCTGAAACAGCATCATCGCTGTTTAATCTTGACTTAGCAAGCTCAATGTACCAGTCGCAGTAGCAATCCCAGATGAAATCGTAGAGCTTCTGTACCGCGATACCAAGCTCGAACTTGTCAATGTTGTCGGTTACTTCCTTTGACAGAGTGTTGAGAGTTGATAAAATCCACTTATCCTCAAGCTCTAAAGTATCAGGAAGCTCGCAAGGTACATCGTGGTCATCAATGTTCATATGAACAAAACGTGATGCGTTGTAAAGCTTATTAGCAAAGTTACGGCAGGATTCAACACGCTCTTCGGAGAATCTCATATCGTTACCAGGTGAGTTACCTGTAGCGAGGAAGAATCTCAAAGCATCCGCACCGTACTTGTCGATAACTTCAATCGGGTCAACACCGTTGTTTAAGGACTTACTCATTTTTCTGCCCTGTGAGTCACGAATGATACCGTGGATAAATACGGTGTTAAATGGTACTTCGCCCATATGGTGCATACCTGAGAAAATCATTCGAGCTACCCAGAAGAAGATGATGTCATAGCCTGTAACTAAAGTGTTAGTTGGGTAGAAATATTTTAAGTCTTCAGCGTCATTTGGCCAGCCTAAAGTTGAGAAAGGCCAGAGTGCTGAGCTAAACCATGTGTCTAATGTGTCCTCGTCCTGATGTAAATGTGTGCATCCGCATTTTGGACAAACTGATGGTGCTTCCTTTGTAACAACTGTTTCGCCGCACTCGTCGCAGTAGTAAGCAGGAATTCTGTGTCCCCACCAAAGTTGACGTGAAATACACCAGTCCTTGATGTTCTCCATCCAGTGGTAGTAAATTTTGTCGAAACGTTCAGGAACAAACTTAACTCGACCATCACGCACGCACTCGATAGCAGGCTCAGCTAGTGGCTTCATTTTAACGAACCACTGCTTTGAAACTCTAGGCTCTACTGTTGTGTGGCAACGGTAGCAAGTGCCGACATTGTGTGAGTAGTCCTCGATTTCAACTAAGAAACCGCCTTCTTCTAAGTCTTTAACGATAGCTTTTCTAGCTTCGTAGCGGTCCATACCAGCGTAGGCAGGGTAGTCATCGGTGATTTTAGCGTCATCTGTCATACAGTTTAAAACAGGAAGATTGTGACGCAAGCCAACCTCAAAGTCGTTAGGGTCGTGTGCAGGAGTAATCTTAACTACACCTGTACCGAAATCCATCTCAACGTAATCATCAGCGACGATAGGAATCTCCCGTCCAACAAGTGGAAGTGTCAATGTTTTACCGATTAAGTCTTTGTAACGCTCGTCATTTGGATTAACTGCAACAGCAGTATCGCCAAGGAGTGTTTCAGGACGAGTTGTTGCAAGCTCGAGATAGCCGCTACCGTCAGTGAGTGGGTATCTGAGATGCCAGAAATGACCTGCCTGCTCCTCGAACTCAACCTCAGCATCAGAGATAGAGGTCTTACAATGAGGGCACCAGTTGATGATTCTCTCACCTTGATAAATTAAGCCCTCGTTATATAATCTTACGAAGACTTCTTTAACAGCTTCGGAACAACCCTCATCCATTGTGAAACGCTCACGTTCCCAGTCGCAGGATGTGCCAAGTTTTCTAAACTGCTTTGTAATTCTTGAGCCGTACTCTTCTTTCCATTCCCAAACACGCTCTAAGAATTTCTCTCTGCCTAAGATTTCCTTTGACAGACCTTCCTTTTTGATAGCTTCAACTACCTTAGCTTCTGTAGCGATAGAAGCGTGGTCAGTGCCTGGGAGCCAAAGTGCACAGTAGCCCTGCATACGTCTGAAACGGATTAAGATATCCTGCAAGGTGTTGTCAAGTGCGTGTCCGATATGGAGCTGGCCTGTGATGTTTGGCGGCGGCATTACGATTGTGTAAGGCTTCTTGTCCTTGTCAATTTCTGCGTGGAAATAGTTGTTTTCCATCCAGAAGTCATATATCCTGTCTTCAACCTGTTTTGGGTCGTAAGACTTAGCTAATTCTTTAGCCACTTTCAATTCCTCCCTATTATAGGTTACATACATCGTTATTATCGCATTTTTGCACGCGTTTGTCAATGATGTGTATGATATAAATAAAGAGCGTAATTATTAAATCGAGAAGCTCCTTTTACGCTAAATTATGGTTTAATGGTAGCAATAAGCATCATTGAACCTGAATTTGTAGGGTACGGCGTCCTCGACGTACCGCGTGCGATAGCACCAATAGAACTACAAATCAAAAACCTTGTATATCGCGGGTAGATACCCTCCCCTACAAATTTAGCATAAAAGGAGCATCTCACTTCAAAAGTTAGATGCTCCTTTTTGCGTTTTAAAATTTTAATAAAACAAAAATGCACTCGCTTTTATACGAGTGCACAAAATGAATTACTGGATTGAATAATCGAGGTATTCCTCGAGTTCAGCATCGTCCTTCTTCTTCTTTTCGCGTACAACTAAAAACGCGGTGACAGCGGCTGTTACAGCGGCAACGGCGGAAATCAAAACAACAATCCAACCGAATCTAGGTTTCTTCTCCATAAGACTACCTCCTTAGGGTTTCATATTACATATCAAATAATAACAGTTATTCTTAGAAAAGTCAACCGACTTTATGCATCGTTTGGTTAATAATTTGTGAATTTAAGCGTCTGAGGTTTGCAGTCCTCAACGCTTAAATATCACATCTCGTTGTCCTACGCTTCTCCTCTAAAGTCCACACACTCTCTCACCCTGTCTTGTTCACCTTTGTGAACTGCAACAGGTCGGGTTCGTATTCAACTTTGTGAGGGCTACGGACCTCACACGCTTAAATAAACAAAAAAAGCAGGGCGTGTTGCTCTGCTTTTAAGGTCGTCATATTTAACGCTTTTAAATTATGCTGATGCATTGAGTCTCTTCATGAGAGAAGCCTTGCTTCTAGCAGCTGTGTTCTTGTGCATGAGGCCCTTTGCTGCTGCCTTGTCGATCTTCTTGATAGCAAGACGAACTGCCTCAGCCTTGTTGTCAGCGTTAGTATCAACAGCAACGTATGCTTTCTTTACTGCTGTCTTAAGAGCACTTTTAGTAGCTTTGTTCTGAGCTGTCTTAGTAGCGATAACCTTAACACGCTTCTTAGCTGATTTAATATTTGGCATTGTCCCACCTCCTTAATTTACGCTCATATAGACGTATATTAACATTATTGAATGAAAAATGCAAGTGTTTTAGAAAAATAAACTTGATTTTTTTGAAAGAAAATGTGATAAACACTAAGCAATCACAACATCTTGTGATAAAAATCGTGTTACACACAAACACAACCGCTCCGATTTATTCGGCATCACGGTTTTTCTTGTATTTTAGGTACGCAATTACGCAAATAATCAGTACTACAAGTGCTACGCCACGGTATATCCACGAGTATATACCCGAGAATAAATCGACTCCTGTTATCAGCTCGTCGCACAGATACCAGCCTGATAAAAACAGAAAAAAAGCGGAAAGCACAAAGAAAAACTTAGAGTGCTTAAATGCAATATAAAACATATACACCGAAAGGATAAACCACATCGCGGTGTATACATAGCCTGTGAATGCGTCCATCAGTCTTTGTCTCCCTTTCTCTTTTTGCGTTTGGATTTATTCTTTGTCATCAACAGAATGAAGATGTAGTAAATAACGATTACAATAGTGCCTATCTGCTGGATTATATCGCCCAAGGTGCTGACCGGATTTAATTCTGACAAAATGTATGTCAGCATTGTCGCACAACCCTCGAATATCAGGTAAATAGCAAGCGGACGCAAAAGCGTCATTTTGCGGAAATATGATGAGAACATAATGATTGCCGCCAAAAAGCAAACAGCCGAAGTGATGATAGTCAGTATCATATTATATACCTCCGTTTAAGATAATCTGAAACAATAATATTATATATGTTTGAAAACTTCGTGTCAAATTTTAAAGGGGGTATTTTGGAGCTAAAAACGGCTGTTTTTGTGTGTTCACAAATTGTTTACCAAAATTCACCTTGACTTTTTCTGTCCTTTCTGCTACATTATAATACAGAGTTAGCACTCAAACACCGCGAGTGCTAAAATACAACTTCCGAACTCCTACGGCTGTGTGAAGCTTTAAAAGATAAGCTTTCTTGCAGTAAACCTGAAAAGGGGTGATACAATGGAGCTTAGGGAAAGAAAACAGAAAATCCTCAAGGCCGTTGTTGAAAACTACATCCATTCGGGTGTTGCCGTAGGTTCAAAGGCTTTGATAGAGCAGACGGGGCTTAACGTTTCGTCGGCTACAATTCGAAACGAGCTTGCAGACTTGGAGCGAAACGGATATCTTTTACAGCCACACACATCAGCAGGAAGAGTTCCTACCCAGAAGGGCTACAGGTATTATGTAGATAACCTTATAAAGGGAAGTAACCTATCCGATAGGCTGAAATCCCACATCGAAAACGCGATTGAAACGGGTGCGGATGCTCCCGAGAGAATACTTTCTAACACCGCACAGGTGCTTTCAAAGCTCACGGGTATGGCTTCAATCACCACAACTCCAAGCGGAATAAACGCACGAGTACACAAAATTCGTTTCGTAATAACAGGGCGACACACCTGTATGGCAGTTTTGATTACCTCAAACGGTATGGTCAAGAGCAGGCTGTTCAGAGTTGAGTTTGTTGTGACTCCTGAGCTTGTCAGTATGTTTGACAAGGTTTTGAACGAAGCGTTTGTCGGGGTGCCTCTTAAGGATATCGACAGGGCGTTTTTGCAGTCGGTGGGAGCATCGTTTGGTGAGCTGTCGCTGTTTATGGCTGATGTGCTGTTCGCGATTTTAGATTCGGTTAAACAAGCGATGCAACAAAGCATCAACATCAGCGGTTCGACAAATCTGCTGTTTTTGTCCGAATATGATATGCTCGGAGCAAGAGATGTGCTGAAGTTTTTGTCAGACAGCGAGAATGTCTCGACACTTCTCAGCGAAAATATCAAGGGCACTAAGGTATTCTTAGGTAAAGAAAGCGGATATTACGAGCTTTCGGGCAGTATGGTTATTACCACCACATATGAAATAGGAAACCAGACAGCGGGAGCGGTTGCCTTAGTTGGTCCGCTCAGAGCTGATTATCAAACACTTATATCAATGGTTGAATATGCGAGCGACTACGCGTCAAAGCTAATCGGCGAGTTGCTCGAGGTATAGGAGATAAATATGAGTAAGAAAGAAAAAATCGAAAAGGAAAAAGTAGAAGAAGCAGAAAAAGAAACTGCCGAAACTACTGAAAACGAAGAGGTAAAAGAGCCTACAGCAGAAGAAAAGCTGCAAGAAGAGCTCAAAGCCGCAAATGACAAGTATATGCGTCTTTACGCTGAGTACGATAATTATAGAAAGCGTACCGCTAATGAGAAAGTCGCAATTTACGCTGATGCTACAGCTAAAGCGGTTGAAGAGATTTTACCGCTGGCTGACTCACTTACTATGGCACTTTCCCAGTTTGAGGGCAAGGATGTGCCTCAAGAATTTTCAAAAGGCATCGAGCTTATCGCTAATCAGCTTAAAGCTAGCTTTGATAAGCTGTCAGTAACTCCGTTTGGTGCTGTCGGTGACGAGTTTGACCCTAACATTCACAACGCGATTTCAAAAATCGAGGATGAGTCTTTAGGTGAGAACGTCATCGCTCAGGTTTACCAGACAGGCTACAAATTAAATGATAAGATAATCCGTCACGCAATGGTAGTCGTTGCAAATTGTGACTGATATATAAATTAGGTTTAAATTTTTCAAAACATATATTTGGAGGAATTTATTATGGCAAAGACAATCGGTATTGACTTAGGTACAACTAACTCTTGCGTAGCAGTAATCGAAGGCGGCGAGCCTGTAGTTATCGCTAACGCTGAGGGTGCAAGAACTACACCATCTGTAGTTGCTTTTTCAAAAACAGGCGAGCGACTTGTAGGTCAGGTTGCAAAGCGTCAGGCTATCACAAACCCTGACAGAACAATCTCATCAATCAAAAGAGAGATGGGTACTTCATACAAGGTAACAGTAGACGACAAGGCTTACACTCCACAGGAGATTTCAGCTATGATTCTCCAGAAGTTAAAGGCTGATGCTGAGGCTTACTTAGGCGAAACAGTTTCTTCAGCTGTTATCACAGTTCCTGCTTACTTTACAGACGCTCAGCGTCAGGCTACAAAGGACGCAGGTAAAATCGCAGGCTTAGAGGTTAAGCGTATCATCAACGAGCCAACAGCTGCTGCTCTCTCTTATGGTATGGATAAGGAAAATGAGCAGAAAGTTATGGTATATGACCTTGGTGGCGGTACATTCGACGTATCAATCATCGAAATCGGCGACGGTGTACAGGAAGTTTTAGCAACTGCAGGTAACAACCGCCTCGGTGGTGACGACTTTGACCAGAGAATTATCAACTGGATGGTAAGTGAATTCAAGGCTGAAACAGGCGTTGACCTTACATCTGACAAGATGGCTATGCAGAGATTAAAGGAAGCTGCTGAGAAATCTAAGATCGAGCTTTCAGGCGTTACAACTTCTAACATCAACCTCCCATTCATCACAGCAGATGCAACAGGTCCTAAGCACTTAGACTTAACACTCACACGTGCAAAGTTCAATGAGCTTACAGCTGACCTCGTTGAGAGCACAATGGGTCCTGTAAGAACAGCTCTTTCAGACTCAGGCTTACAGATTTCTGAAATCGACAAGGTATTAATGGTTGGTGGTTCTTCCCGTATTCCTGCTGTTCAGGAAGCTGTTAAGTCACTTATCGGCAAAGAGCCGTTTAAGGGCATCAACCCTGACGAGTGCGTAGCTATCGGTGCTTGTATTCAGGCTGGCGTTTTAGGCGGCGAGGTTGACGGTTTACTTCTCTTAGATGTTACACCGCTTTCACTTGGTGTTGAAACAATGGGCGGTATTATGACTAAGATTATCGACAGAAATACAACAATCCCAACAAAGAAGAGCAAGATTTTCTCTACTGCTGCTGACAACCAGACACAGGTTGAGGTTAACGTATTACAGGGTGAGCGTGAGTTCGCTCGTGATAACAAACAGCTTGGACTCTTTGCTTTAACAGGTATTGCTCCTGCTCCACGTGGTATCCCACAGATTGAAGTTACATTTGATATCGACGCTAACGGTATCGTTAACGTATCAGCTAAGGATTTAGGCACAGGTGCTGAGCAGAAGATTACAATCCACTCATCATCAAATATGAGCAAGGACGATATCGACAAGGCTGTTAAGGAAGCTGAGCAGTTTGCAGCAGAAGATAAAAAGCGTAGAGAAGAAGTTGACGTAAAGAACGAGGCTGAGCAGGTTGCTTACCAGGCTGAGAAGCTCGTTACTGACAACGGCGACAAGCTTGAAGAGGCTGACAAGAACACAATCAACACAAAGGTTCAGGCTACAAAGGACGCTATCGCTAACGGCGATATCGAGCTTATTAAAACAGCTAAGGATGACCTTATGAAGTCATTACAGGAAATCGGTGCTAAGCTTTATCAGGCAGCAGCCGCTGCACAGCAGGCACAGGGCGGTGCTCCGGATATGGGCGTAGACCCAGCACAGGGAGCTCCAAATGCTGACCCTAACGTTTACGACGCTGATTACACAGACGTTGAGTAATACATTATAGAATATACACAAGCGGTGACTCGATTTTTCGAGCCACCGTATTGTGCGTAAAGAGGTGAACCTGTTGGCAGATAAGCGAGATTATTACGAGGTCTTGGGCGTACAGAAAGGTGCGTCAGACGATGAAATAAAAAAAGCATACAGACAGAGTGCGAAAAAGTACCATCCTGACTTGCATCCGGGGGATAGCGAGTGTGAAGCTAAGTTTAAGGAAGTAAACGAAGCCTATGAGGTGCTCTCCGATAAGGATAAAAAAGCCAGATATGACCAGTTTGGTCACGCCGGTGTTGACCCGAATTACGGTGCAGGTGCAGGCTCATACGGCTCGCCGTTTGGTCAGGACATCGACTTTGGCGATATTTTCAGCTCAGTGTTCGGCGGTTTCGGCGGATTTTCGGGCAGACGCTCGGCTAACCCTAACGCTCCGCGTAGAGGTACCGATGTTGAAACAACCGTGTATATTTCGTTTGAAGAAGCGGCAATGGGTTGTAAGAAAACAGTCGAGTATCAGGCTGTGTCTACTTGTTCTGAATGCTCAGGCTCAGGTGCTAAAAAGGGCACTTCGCCTAAAACCTGTCCAACCTGTGGCGGTAGAGGTCAGGTGACTATAAACCAGCGTACACCGTTCGGTGTTGTCCAGACTTCACGTGCTTGTGATGCGTGTAAAGGTCAGGGCAAGATTATTGAAGAGCCGTGCAAGGCTTGTAACGGTGCAGGCAGAGTAAGACGTAAAAAGAGTGTTGAAATCAACATTCCTGCAGGTATTTCTGACGAGCAGGTGTTAAATGTTTCGGGGCACGGAAACTCCGGCTCTAACGGTGGCCCTGCAGGTGACTTGCACGTTTATGTCGGCGTTCGTCCTCATCCTGTTTTTGAACGCAGAGGCGACGATGTTTGGTGCGAGTTACCTATAACTTTTGCTCAGGCAGCTTTAGGTGCCGAGGTAGTTGTGCCAACCCTTTACGGCAAGGTTAGCTACCAGATTCACGAGGGCACTCAGCCAAATGATGTGTTCAAGTTAAAGGGCAAGGGCATCCAGCATTTAGGCTCGAAATCTAAGGGCGACCAGTATGTTAAGGTTGTTATCGAAGTGCCAAAGAATTTGTCAAATAAGCAGAAGGATTTAATCAAAGAATTCGATAAACAAAGCTCTGACAAAAACTACGCAAAACGTAAAACCTTCAAACAGAAATTAAAGGATTTATTTTAAATAAAACTCTAGGGGCGAGCATTGCTTGTCTAAGTGCGTAAGCACCAATAAAAACACAACAGCGACGAGATTCTGTGTTCTCGTCGCTGTTTTTGCGTTTTAATATAGTTCATCAAGCTCCCATTTTATAGGATTGTTGTCGATGTATGTGTAATGCTCAATGTAGTCACGTTCATTGCGTATGATGTGGTCGATGAAAGAACGTTGCTACAGTGGTCTTCCATATTGATGTGTAGTGAAGGATTTGAACCTTGCAATCACATCTTGTAGGGGAGGGTCAGACCCTCCCCTACAAATTCCATTGATGCAATTAATTTAGCTAAACCATAGTTTAACGCAAAAACGGGCTGACTTGCTTTGATTAGTAAGTCAGCCCGTTGCACAGTAATATTAAAATTGATTAGAAGCTTCCAACTGTTTTGCCCATAATAAGGTCTTGTACGCACTGGGAGAACTTTGTGCAGTAGCTTTTGTAAACAAGGCTTTGGACGTTGCCGTTTAAAGTTGCGACGTACTTTGTGTTGCCTGTTGAGTAAACTGTCACGGTGTCTGTTGCTCTGCCTGTTGAATAGCTGAGCTTGATTTCAAGTGCGACAGAGCCTGAACCTGAGTCGTTAGCTTTGCCAGCGTTTTCCATTGCACAGATGTTCTGGTAGAACACGTAGAAGTTGTCGGAGTCGAGCTTTTTGCCGTTATATGTAGCGGTTGTTGAGCTGACGTCCTCTAATGCACCGTCGGTGTTTTCAACGCTTTCTGTACTTGTTGTGATATCAAAAACATACGTACCGCTTGAGTCTGTTACCTCGATTTGAGAGAGTGACTCAAAATTCGGGTCAATTACGGTGTCAGGGGTCAATTTATCAAGTGTTGTGTAAACCCAAGGAACTTTTGACGCTTCAATTGAGTAAATAATGTTGCTGTCGCCGATGATGTAAACCATATCATCACTTGGCTTTGACAGCTTTAAATTAACTGATGTGTCAGGGTAGACTGCTGAAAGCTCTGCGTAAGGAGTGGAGAGTCCGTACTCTGAGAGCTGTGATGAGCTTGGGTTAACGCAAATAGCCTCACTGGCTGTAAGTCCGCGAATCGCACCGGTGATGTTTGCAGCTTCAACCTCGCTTACAAACATTTTTTTAGGTGCAATCATTTTATATGATGTGTCGATTGCTTTGTCATCGTTTGGTCTAAGCTCGATTGTTGTTGAGTAAGCCTCTCCTGATAAAGAGAGTGACTCGAATTCTGCGTTTTCTGTGTTAGCAGCGGCGGTGTTGATTTCAAGACTTACAAGGTCTAAAACAGAGAACAAAAGTCCGTCAACCGCATCGTTTGATACAACGTAAACAACCTTGCTGTCACCAAACATTACGTATGTGCCCGCTTGTGACGGAGCCTCGTTACCTACGATGATAGTAGCTGTTGTGTCGTCGGTGTAGGTTGTTTTAACAGTTGCTCGTGGTTTATCAAAGCCGAAGTCGGCTGACTTATCGCCTACAGGGTCGGCAACAGAGTTGAAGGTCAAGGAAGCGACATCGTTTGCGATAGTGTCAGGACCGCCTGTGGCGAGATTGATGTCTTCAAAGCCGACAAGGGTGTAAATAGTAGCGTCGGTTTCCTCTTCGCCTGTTTCTTCGTTAACAGTAACAGGTGTTTGAGCTAAAATTGTGAAGTTACCCGAGCTGTTTTCGACCTCAATTTTTGAAATTTGGGACGGTGTGTACTCAATAAGTGTGCCGTAGCTGTTGTTATCGAGCTTGCCCTTGCTGTTTAATATAACCTCTGCCTGATGCTCGCCGTTTTCGTCAACCGAGAGTGAAAGCGGAGTGCCGGGGTCAAGGTCTGCTTGGTCTTTTTCTGATGGAAGAGCAACAAGAATTACTATAAGTGCGGTGATGAGTACCACAGCGACTGCCGCAATAAGAAACCACATTGCATTTTTGGACAGCTTTTTAGGCTTTTTGTTGTCGTCCTTTTTATTCATAACATCCGAGGTCTCACGCTCTAAGAATGAACTCAGAGCGTCAGAGTGTTCGGTGTTTTCAATAGAACTTTGTGTTACCTCATCAGGAGCAGTAACTTCGTTTTTGCTTAAATTATCTTTGTTTTCAGCCATTATCTGTGCCTCCTGCGTAACCATTTAACGATACCTATAGTTACCACGGCGAGTGGAACTAAGTATCTGAAGATGATAGAAAGGATGGTTGAAGTGAATGTTGAAGTGATGCCAAGCTCGTTTGCGTCCAGTGTCTTGCCCTCAACGGTGATTGATGCGTCATCACGCTGTGCAATTGTGTTGAACATATTGATGATGTATGCAGAGTTGTTGAAGCTTGTCGCACTTAAGGCTGACTCTGATAACGCTGCGTATGAGCCGAAGACTATCACGTTAGAGCTCTTAGTTTCGTCCTCGTTACCCTGAGTTGAAATAGCAGCACCAACGAGCTTTTCAGGCTCTTCGTTGTTGTAATCCCAGTTTTCATCAGCATCAAGTGGCATCTGAACAGCGTTTGCGGATGATGAAAGGAGCGAGGTTGCCTGTGCTTCGTCAAGATTAATCGGCATACAGTACATTAAAACGACAGGGATTGAGGTATCTCTGATGCCTCCTGCAAATTCAGTGTCATCGTAGTTAAAGATTGAAATAAGGTTAGGGTAGAGTGAGTTTGTCATATACTGGGCATCTGTTTCAAAAATCCAGCTCTTGTTGATGCTCATACCCCATTCCTCTAAGAGTGTGTCGATGTTTGGCATATCGACTAAAACGGTGTCGTTAGGAACGTAAAGTAGAGTGTGGCCATATTCGCCGTCGTTGTAGAGCCAGTTTGAAAGGGTGTTGTAAGTGTCCTTATCAATATCATTTGTAGGAGCGAAAAGCACCACAAACTGGGACTCATCAGAAATCTTGCCGTTCAAAAGATTGACGTTTTCTATTTTATATGCATTGTTTGTCATTAATGATGAAAACGCATCAGTTTCAAGCTCGCCGTGACCTGAAAGCACGGTGATAGTAACCTTTTCTTCGGTTGTTACATTTAAGATAGCGGTGAGTAATGCCTGCTCAAGCTTCTGGCCGTCAACAACGTATTCGCCATAGTAGGAGAGGTACTCCTGATTGTAGGTGAAGACATCCTCGTAAGAAACCGCGATGTAGTCTTCGCCGTGCTCAACGAGCATCAGGTATGATGTGCCCATCCAGTTAACATCAGGATATGAGGATGTGAAGGTAGGGTTGGTTGTTAAGTCTACGTAGCTTAATGAAACGTGGCTTGATTCTCTTTCGAATGCCTGTAAAAGCTTGTTGACCTGAATGTAATACTCGCCCTGGCTCTCGAGTGCCTTTTCTTCCATTAAAACGTAAACGTTTACGTCTTTTGAAAGCTCAGCCATAAAGTCAACGGACGGCTCTGTCAGCTCGTACACGTTGTTTGTGGTGAGGTCGGTGCTAAGCACAGGGAAACGGTCTGTCAGCAGGTTTGCGACAATGTTGAGTCCGACAACGATAGCTACAAAAATCACTGTCAAAGCGATAGCGATTGAACCGCGTTTTGCGTTTCTGGACTTAAGAAAAGCAATGATTTTGCTAGGCTTTTTAGCCTTTTTCTCTTTTTTCTCTGTTTCAGGCTTGCTCTCTTTTGGAGCAAAGTTTTCTAAATCTTTGTTATTCATAGTCGCACACCTCCTTAGCTCCAGCGTTTTTTCTCAAATACGCGGATTGTCAGGAAGATGAAAACCGCTATAATGCTTAAGAAGAACACGACATTTGAGAAATTGAGAATACCGTATGTAAAGTTGTTGAAATTGGAATTGAATGACACAGCACTCAAAATGTTGATTAAAAATTGTGACTGTGTGATGCTTGCAAGCGAGTCAATCATATAAACGAGAAGACCCACAGCGATGCTGATTACAGCGGCGATAACCTGACTTTCAGTAAGGGCTGAAATGAAGATGTCGATAGCGATAAGTGCACCGCCGAGCAACAGCATACCCAAAATTGTGCATAAGATTACGGCCCAGTCAGGTGTTGTGAAAAAGCAGATAACCAGTGTATAAACAAGGAAAATTGCAACACAGCACGCATAGAGTGTGAATGCACCCAAGAACTTGCCCATAACAACCTCGAAGAGGCTCACAGGGGCGGTGAGTAGAGCTTGGTCTGTTTTCTGTCGCTTTTCCTCAGAGAACGACTTCATTGTGATAATCGGAATGAGGAAGAGAACAATCATAAACATACTTGCGAATACAGGGGTTAGCGATGCTGAACCGTAGTGCAGGCAGTAAAGATAGAAATACATACCTGAGAAGAAGTAGAAAACAGCGAGCACGATGTAACCGATAGCACTGTTGAAATACGCTGAAAGTTCGCGTTTTAAAATAGCCAGCATTATTTGCTACCTCCTTTTGCTCTTTGGTTCTCTGAAGTGAGCTTTAAGAAGCTCTCTTCAAGTGTAAGACCACCGTTTTTCATCTCGAGTATTGTGCACTGAGCTTTAACCAAAGCGTTGAACACACCTTTTCTGATATCAATTGTGTTATCATAATCAACTGCGTAGCGGTTAGTTCCTGTAACGCTGACCTTCTTTACGCCGTAAACATCGTTGATTGCGTTTGACACGGCTGACGCTGAGCCCTCAACCTCAAGTAAAAGCTGACCCTTGCCTGAAAGTGCGGTGGACAGCTCGTCTGTTTTAGCGTCGGCTACAATCTTGCCGTTAGAAATTACAACAATTCTGTCGCAGATTGCGGAAACTTCGGACAGAACGTGTGACGAGAAAATAACCGTGTGCTTTTTGCCCAGTCCTTTAACGAGGTTTCTGAATTCGATAATTTGCTTAGGGTCAAGACCAACAGTCGGCTCGTCCAAGATAAGCACAGGCGGATTGCCTAAAAGTGCCTGTGCAAAGCCAACACGCTGTTTGTAACCTTTGGAAAGATTTTTGATAAGACGCTCCTGCACATCAAGGATTTTGACGATAGCCATAACTTCTTTAATGTGTTCTTCCTTAGGAAGCTTGACCTTCTTGATATCGTACATAAATTCAAGATAAGCCTTGACCGTCATATCAGGGTACAGCGGTGGAATTTCAGGCAGATAGCCTATCTTCATTTTTGTTTCCTTCGGATTTTCGAGGATTTCACTACCGTCAACGGTAACTGTGCCTGATGATGAGCTAAGATAGCCGGTAATCATATTCATAGTGGTACTTTTACCCGCACCATTAGGGCCTAAAAAGCCCAACACTTCGCCGCTGTTGACAGTAAAACTGATGTCGTCAACGGCTTTGATGTCACCGTAGACCTTGGTCAGGTTTTTAACTTCAACCATAATTTTGCTCCTTTTACTAAACTTCAAACGCAATCGAAAACTGCGTATATATGTACATACTAATAATACTACAAAATTTTCGGATAATAAAGCGAATTACATAATTGTTAACAAATTTTCAGTTGTTTGTCACATAAGGGGAGTGTAGCTTAAAGGGGCGTGTGACACAGAGCTTGACCCAACATTATACATATGAAAGCTTACATAGATTTGTTTAAAGATGTAACGTATTAAAATATTTGTAAAATTTTTCGAAAAATTGCATAAAAGTATGCAATTTATGCTCTTTTTTCTCGGTTAAGTGAAAAGCGTATTTTCTAAAAACTCGAAAAGGACTGATTATATGTATACAGAAGGCTTTTTAAAATTGAGCAGGAATATTTTGCAATGGCGATGGTACAAGGATGCAAACACATTGCGGGTGTTTTTGCACTTACTGCTTTGTGCTA
>JAFUIK010000023.1 GCA_017473955.1 Ruminococcus sp.
GAAGGAAGTGCGATAACAATATCTCCCTGAGCCATAGTATTGTTGTCAATCATTTTCTTTTTATCTACAATACCAACAGCAAAGCCAGCAAGATCATAGTCTTCGAGCGGCATCAAGCCCGGATGCTCAGCAGTTTCACCGCCAATGAGAGCTGCACCAGACTGTACGCAACCCTCAGCAACACCACCAACAATAGTAGCGATTTTTTCAGGATAATTTTTACCGCAAGCGATATAGTCTAGGAAGAAGAGCGGTTTTGCTCCACAGCAGATAATATCGTTTACGCACATTGCAACAGCGTCAATACCAATAGTATCGTGCTTGTCCATAAGGATAGCAAGTTTAACTTTAGTACCGCAACCGTCCGTGCCAGAAACAAGTACAGGCTCTTCCATATTTGTTGGAAGTCCAAAGCAACCGCCAAAGCCACCAACATCATCAAGGCAACCTTCGTTACGTGTACGTTTTATGTGTGCTTTCATAAGTTCAACAGATTTATAACCTGCAGTAATGTCGACGCCCGCAGCTGCGTAGCTGTCCGATTTAGACTGGATACTCATAACTATTATTCCTTTCCGCTCCAACAATAAGTGCAAAGGCAATCCTCAGGTAGACCGATAGCCTGGATTATCCCCTCTAACGACTGGAATTCAAGAGAAGCGAGATTCAACTGCTCACAGATAACCTGTCTGAGTTTCTTACCTCTCTCAGTATTAGAGTTGCTGTATTCTTCGATATACTTCTCCCCTTCTTCACCCTCAAGGTCGTAAATAACCTTTCTTGCAATAAGCTCCATATCGCTTTTAGCTCGTGAGTAGTTGAGAAATTTACAGTTATACATAATTGGAGGACAAGCTGAACGCATATGTACCTCCTTGGCACCGTTTTCATACAAGAAATCAACAGTACCTTTAAGCTGTGTACCTCTAACTATAGAATCGTCAACAAATAACAGCTTTTTATATTTAATTAAATCAGGTACAGGAATCTGCTTCATTTTAGCAATCATATTACGAATTGACTGCTTTGATGGAGTAAAGCTTCTTGCCCAAGTTGGTGTATATTTGATAAAAGGACGTGCGAAAGGTAAACCA
This sequence comes from Ruminococcus sp., assembly GCA_017473955.1. Lineage (GTDB taxonomy): Bacteria > Bacillota > Clostridia > Oscillospirales > Acutalibacteraceae > Ruminococcoides. Next base: position 1,095 of record JAFUIK010000023.1, read on the forward strand.
CATTCAGCCGCATAGCCGATAGCGTGCGGTGTACCAGAATCTGGAACGCCACAAATGTAGTCGATATCCTGATTAAGACCGTTCTTTTTATCGTTTTCTGCCATAATTCTGCCGTTTATGTATCGCATAACTTCAACAGAAACACCTTCGTATGTAGAGTTAGGATAGCCGTAGTAACTCCATAGGAATGAGCATATACGCATCTTATTTCCTGCAGGTGCTAAAACGGTTAGGCTATCTGGTGAAAGTTCAACAATTTCTCCAGGACCAAGCTCTTTTTCATCAACAAAGCCAAACTTCTGATAAGCAAAAGACTCAAAAGACACGCTATAACCGTCATCGTTTTTACCGATAAGAACAGGCAATCTACCTACCTTATCTCTGGCAGCAATAATATTACCATCATCCTTGAGAATGATAATAGACGCAGTGCCGACAATCTTATCTTGAGCATACTTAATACCCTCAACAAAGCTGTCCTTTTGGTTAATCAGTGCAGCTAAAAGCTCGGTAGAATTAACTGCACCGCCTGTCATTGCATCGAAATGACCACAACCAGCCTCAAGACAAACATCAATAAGTTCGTCAGCATTATTAATAGCACCAACCATACATATAGCGTAAACACCAAGTTTCGAACGAATGAGCATAGGCTGTGGTGTGCTGTTACTTATACAACCTATAGCTGAAGTACCGTGCATATCATCAAGCACATGCTCAAACTTTGTTCTAAAAGGTGAGCTTTCTATATTATGGATTACACGTTGTAATCCGATTTCTTTATCAAAGGCAGCCATACCGCCTCTGCGAGTACCTAAGTGTGAATGGTAATCAACACCGAAGAATACCTCAGGAACGCAATCATTCTTTGAGGTAATTCCGAAAAATCCTCCCATTATAACACTCCTTTAAAATAATAAGAACTAAGCAAATTAAGCAAAGAAGAGTTCTGACAGAGTCATTGGGTCAATATACTCACCGTTCTTATAAACACGCATATTACCTGATGCAATTTCGTCGATAAGCATTACCTTACCCTCTGGGTCATAACCGAACTCAAACTTAATATCATAAAGGATAAGATCCTTCTCTTTGAGGTCATCAGCAACAATACGAGTAATCTTCTGTGTCATTGACTTAATATCCTCATACTGCTCGTCTGTCATAATGTTAAGAGCTACTAAAGCATCCTTTGTTACGAGTGGATCGCCTTTAGCGTCATCTTTGAATGTCATTTCAACATAATCAGGAAGATCTGCACCGTTCTCGATATAATCGCCATAACGACGGATAAAGCTACCTACAGCCTTATGACGGCAGATAACTTCTAAGCCCTTACCGAAAACTTTAGCAGGAAGAACTTCCATTGTTGTATCGTCAAGGTTAGCGTTGACATAGTGAGTTTTGATACCAGCAGCATTGAGCTTCTCAAAGAAGTAAATTGACATTCTAAGGTTAACATCGCCAACGCCGTCAATTGTAAGACCAACAGCATTTTCGCCTGGATCAAATACGCCGTCTTTACCTGTGCAATCGTCCTTAAACTTTAAAAGACAGTTGCCGTTTTCAAGTGAAAATACGTCCTTTGTTTTACCTGTGTAGATGAGTTTCTTTTCCATGATGATATCTCCTTTTATAGAAAATTTCTTACAAACTGTTTTGAATTTTTGCGTCTTTTTCTAAGACAACTTTTGTATCGTTAGCACGCTTAGCGTTAAGCTTATCGGCGAGTTCATTATCTTCAACTGCAATAATCTGTGCTGCAAGCAGAGCGGCATTTGCACCGCCATTAATAGCAACAGTGGCAACAGGAATACCTGTAGGCATCATAACTGTTGATAGTAAAGCATCCATACCGTCAAGCACGGATGATTTACAAGGGATTCCGATTACAGGAAGAGTAGTATTAGCAGCAATAGCACCTGCTAGGTGAGCTGCCATACCAGCCGCACAGATTAAAACACCAAAGCCGTTTTCTCTGGCTGAAACAGCAAAATCTCTGGCTTCAACAGGTGTTCTGTGTGCTGAATAAATATGAACTTCATATGGAATTCCAAGTTCATATAACATTTTGGTAGCTTTTTCGATAATCGGAAGATCGCTGTCGCTACCCATAATGATACCAACTTTTTTCATCATATACCTCCTAAAAAAATATATAAGGGCACACAACATTAAAGTCGTGTGCCCAGACGGTCGGCTGATTGCTGAAATTCATACTCCTCTGTGGTGCTCCACTAAATCCGTCAGTCGTATGACAGCAATATAAAATACATTAAAAATGTACCATTTAAGTACCTTTTTGTCAAGGCACACACTAACTAAAAATATGGTTAATTATCAGCTTTTGTTTCACAATATAAGCAACGATAAACCTTCTCATCTTTATCAGTGAGTAGGAACACGTGTTCAATTTCCTGTTCAACAGAAGTGATACATCTTGGGTTTTTACATTTTATAACATTCTTAAGCTTTAAAGGCATATCTATTGTAAGCTTTTCCTTAAGAACACCATCTTTAATAACGTTGATAGTAGCTTTTGGATCAACATAGCCTACAACATTAAAGTCAATAGGATGCTCAGAGTCGATTTTAATTATATCCTTCTTACCCATTTTTGCACTATTCACATTTTTAATAATTGCAACAGGACAATCGAGTTTGTCAAGCTCAAGAAGATTATAAAGTCTAAAAGCGAGTCCGGCAGTAATATGGTCAATAACTATACCATTATGAATAGCATCTACTTTCATCTTCCTGCCTCCTCTAATAATTTAAGAATAAGTGCCATACGCATATATTTACCGTTAAGTACCTGTTTAAAATAACAAGCTCGAGGGTCGTTATCAACAGCAACACTAATTTCGTTAACTCGTGGTAACGGATGCATAATACAAAGGTCCTTTTTGGCGTTAGTCAGCTTTGCAGGGTCTAAAATATAGCTGTCCTTAAGTCTTAGATAATCCTCTTCGTTAAAGAATCTCTCACGTTGAACTCGCGTCATATAGAGAACATCTAGCTGCGGCATAACTTCCTCCAGCTTAGTTGTCTGCTCATAAGGAATGTTATTAGGAACAAGTACGTTTTTCTTAATGTAGCTCGGAACTTTTAATTCCTCAGGCGAAATAAGTACAACTTTAATTCCTGTGTAACGAGATAATGCATTAATGAGTGAATGAACAGTTCTGCCGAATTTTAAATCTCCGCAAAAACCAACAGTTAGATTATCAAAACCGCCTTTTTCTCTGTAGATAGTAAGCAAATCAGCGAGAGTCTGAGTAGGATGATTGTGACCACCATCACCTGCATTAATAACGGGAATAGTTGCATTTTTTGATGCAACATATGGTGCACCCTCTTTTGGATGACGCATAGCGATGATATCAGCGTAACAACTGATAGTTTTTGCGGTATCAGCAACACTCTCACCTTTTGCTGCAGATGAACTGTTTGCTTCACTAAAGCCGATGACATTACCACCCAGCTCATACATAGCAGCTTCAAAACTAAGTCTAGTTCGTGTTGATGGCTCGAAAAACAAAGTGGCAAGCTTTTTGCCTTTACAGCTTTCAGCATATTTCTGTGGATTATCAATAATATCACAAGCCACAGAAATCATTTCATCAATTTCTTGAGGAGTAAGGTCTATTATGTCAATAAGACTTCTCATATTACTCACCTGCGTTAATCCAGCTTTCATCAGATGGATTGTTTCTGAAAGAAATAAGCTTTACGATGTCTTCGTTTTTAATGTAGCCCTCTTCAGCAGCAACTTCTGCGATAACGTCAAAGTTTGTAAGAGAAACATTCTTAACATCTGCAGCAGCGAGTCTTTCGAGTCCTTTTTTCATACCATATGTGAAGATGCTTACGATACCTAAAACCTCAGCACCTGCATCTCTTAATACATTAACAACTTCTAATACGGAGCCACCTGTTGAGATTAAATCTTCAACAACAACTACTTTCTGACCTTTTTCAAGCTTACCCTCAATCTGGTTCTGTCTTCCGTGGTCCTTAGCACCTGAACGAACATAACCCATAGGCATATCCATAAGATGAGCAGTAATAGCAGCATGTGCAATACCTGCTGTTGAAGTACCCATAAGTACCTCTGCCTCTGGATAATGTTCTTTAATAAGTGTAGCAAGGCCGTTTTCAACATCATTTCTTACTTCAGGAGCAGAAAGTGTAAGACGGTTGTCACAGTAAACAGGGCTCTTGATACCTGAAGCCCAAGTGAATGGCTCTTCTGGTCTGAAAAATACAGCTTTAATCTTAAGTAAATCCTTAGCAATTAACTTTTCCATGTCTATATCTCCTTATAATTAGTCTACAAATTCTGCAACACAACGCTCATAAGCAGCTACAGGGTCATCAGCAGCAGTAATAGGACGACCAACAACGATGTAGTCAGAGCCAATTTCCTTAGCCTGTGCAGGAGTCATAACACGCTTTTGATCGCCTATATCACCATCAGCGAATCTTACACCAGGTGTAACAGTTAAAAACTCCTTTCCGCAAGTATCATGCACCTTCTGTGCCTCAAGTGGTGAGCAAACAACGCCGTCAAGTCCGGCTTTTTTAGCATTTGAAGCATAATGCATAACAACCTTGTCGATAGGTTCGTTGATAAGAAGGTCTTCTTCCATGCTCTGCTGATCAGTAGAAGTGAGCTGAGTAACAGCGATAAGAAGCGGACGAGTACCATCAGGACGTGTGAGACCCTCAAGTGCACCCTCCATCATACGACAAGTACCGCCAGCATGGAGATTTGTCATATCAACATCTAGGTTTGATAATACAGCCATAGACTTTTTAACTGTGTTAGGAATATCGTGAAGCTTCAAATCCAAGAAAATCTTATGACCACGTTTTTTAATTTCCTTGACAATCTGTGGACCTTCTGCATAGAAAAGCTCCATACCGATTTTAACAAACGGTTTTTTACCTGTGAATTTGTCAAGAAATGCAAAACAAGCATCAGCACTTGAAAAATCGCAAGCAATAATTACGTCTCTGCCCATTACTTAACTCCTCCTATGATTTCATTTAAATTGTTTATGTTATATTTATCCATTACCTGTGGTAATTTTTCAATAATTTCCTTACAAGCGTAAGGGTCAATGAGATTTGCGGCACCTACCTGAACAGCGGTTGCACCTGCAAGCATCATTTCGATTACATCTTCGGCAGTTGATACACCACCCATACCAATAACAGGAATACTAACGGCATTTGATACCTGATAGACCATTCTAAGTGCTACCGGAAAAATTGCCGGACCTGAGAAGCCACCCATTTTGTTAGCAATAACAGGTTTTTTAGTACGTAAATCAATTCTCATACCGAGCATAGTATTGATAAGGCTGACAGCATCAGCTCCTGCTTCTTCAACTGCTTTAGCAATAGCTACAATATCGGTAACATTTGGCGAAAGCTTAACAATTACAGGTTTCTTTACAGCTTCTTTAACAGCCTTTGTGATTAAAGCGGCATTGTCCGGACAAGTACCAAATGCAATACCACCACCATGTACATTAGGACAACTAATGTTAACTTCGAACCATCCGACCTGTTCTTGTTCATCAAGCTTTTTTGCTGTATAAACATACTCGTCGACAGAAAAACCGCCAACATTAGCCATAACCTTTTTATTGAAACATTCTTTAAGTTTAGGCAATTCTTCAGCTATTACCTTTTCAACACCAGGATTTTGCAAACCCACAGCGTTAATCATACCGCTATAACATTCAGCGATTCTAGGAGTTGGATTACCGAAACGAGGCTCTTTTGTTGTGCCTTTAAAAGAGAAGGTGCCTAATACATTGATGTCGTAAAGTTCAGCGTACTCGTAGCCATAGCCAAATGTTCCACTTGCAGGGATAACAGGATTATCGAGTTCAATACCACAAAGGTTAACGTTCAATCTTCCCATAGTATCTCCTCCTTTAGCATAACGGGACCATCTTTACAGATGCGTTTGTAGCCAGTAAGAGTCTTGCAGGAGCAACCCATACAAGCACCAAAACCGCATCCCATACGCTCTTCAAAGCTCATCTGACCAGATGTGTTTGTTGCCTTGTATACAGCTTTGAGCATTGGCTCAGGACCACAAGTGAAGAAGTGGTCGTAGTTTACCGGCAAAGCATCAGTAACAAAACCTTTAATACCATAGCTACCATCAACTGTTGTTACCTTAACATCAGCACCTAAGTTTTTGAAATCTTCTTCACAGAAAACTTCGTCTTTAGTGTTGAAACCAAGAACAACGGAAACTTTCTTGCCCTCTGCGATAAGAGTTTTAGCAAGCATATAAAGTGGTGGTACACCTACACCGCCGCCGAGAAGCACTGCGTGTTCCTTACAAAGTGATGTATCGTAGCCATTACCAAGTCCTGTGAGAACATCAAGTGTTTCTCCTACTTGCATCTTTGCCATCTGTTCAGTTCCACGGCCAACAACTTTATAAATGATAGTAACGCTATCTGCATCTCTGTCAAATACTGAGATTGGTCTGCGTAAATATAATCCATCAAGTTTAATATTGATAAACTGACCTGATGCAGTGATATCAGACACATCACCGCTAAGTCTCATTTTAAATACATTTGAAGTCAAAGCAGAATTTTCTGCTATCTTAAATATACCTTGTTTCATTATTTCACCTTATTTAGCATCAATAGTTGAAACCTTAATTGTGATTTCTTCAAGAACATCGAGAAGAATCTTAACAGTATCAAGTGAAGTATAAAGAGCAACACCGTTTTCAACCGCACAACGTCGAATAACTGAACCGTCATCATTGTGGTTGCCACTCATAACCGCACGTGTGTTAATTACACAGCTCACATAACCAGCACGGATTGAATCAAGAATTTCGTCACAACCCTCGGAAATCTTGCCTCGAATTTTGGTACGGATGCCGTTGTTCTTTAAGAAAGTAGCTGTACCGATTGTTGCTTCAATGTTAAAGCCCATATCATAGAAACGGCGAACAAGTGGAAGTGCCTCTTCCTTATCCTCGTCAGCGAGAGTAACAAGAACTGTACCATAGTTCTGGATGTTAATACCGCCTGCGATAAGAGCTTTGCACATAGCACGATGGAGTTTGTCGTCATAGCCGATAGCTTCACCTGTTGACTTCATTTCTGGTGAGAGGTATGCGTCAAGACCTTTAATCTTATTGAATGAGAATACTGGAACTTTAACATAGTAACGGTCTTTCTCCTGTGGATAAAGGTCAAAGATACCGAGTTCCTTCAAACTCATACCAAGGATAACCTCAGTTGCTATATCAGCAAGTGAGTAGCCTGTAGCCTTAGAAAGGAACGGTACAGTACGAGAAGAACGTGGATTAACCTCAATGATATATACATCGTCATTTTCATCAACGATAAACTGGATATTATAAAGACCTTTAATGCCGATACCTAAGCCGAGCATCTTGGTATATCTTAAAATTGTACCCTTTACTTTATCTGAAATGCTGTATGCAGGATATACGCTGATTGAGTCACCACTATGGATACCTGTACGCTCTACAAGCTCCATAATGCCAGGAACGAATACATCTCTGCCGTCACAGATAGCATCAACCTCAACCTCTTTACCCTGTAAATATTTGTCAACAAGCACAGGCTTGTCTTCGTCGATTTCAACAGCAGTCTTAAGGTAGTGTCTTAATTGCTCATCGTTTGCAACAATCTGCATAGCACGACCGCCAAGTACGAAGCTTGGTCTTACAAGTACAGGATAGCCGATTTCTTTAGCGGCGTTGATACCATCTTCGATATTAGTTACAGCAACACCCTGTGGCTGTGGGATGTTGAGTTCTTTAAGAATCTTCTCGAATGATCCTCTGTCCTCAGCTCTGTCAATAGCTTCACAGTCTGTACCGATAATCTTAACTCCACGCTTCATCAGTGGGTCAGCAAGATTGATAGCTGTCTGACCACCTAATGATACGATAACACCCTCTGGCTTTTCGAACTCAATGATGTTCATAACATCTTCAGGTGTGAGTGGCTCAAAGTAGAGCTTATCAGCAGTTGTATAGTCTGTAGAAACTGTTTCAGGGTTATTATTGATAATGATAGCTTCATAGCCTGAACGCTTGATTGTTGTTACCGCGTGTACTGTAGAGTAGTCAAACTCAACACCCTGACCGATACGGATAGGACCAGCACCAAGAACTACAATCTTCTTTTTATCTGTAAGAATTGAAGCATTGTCGCCTGAATATGATGAATAGAAATATGGGATGTAAGCATTTGTATGGCATGTATCAACCATTCTGAATGCTGGGAACATCTTGTTCTCTCTTCTGAGATTGTAAATATCAAGTTCGTTACAGTTCCAGAGCATAGCGATAAACTTATCACCAAATCCCATAACCTTAGCTTCTCTGAGAACATCAACGTCGTTTACACTAGCTTTAAGCTTGTTCTCCATCTCTACAATATTTTTAAATGCTTCGATGAAGTATGGTGTAATCTTTGTTACATCATGGATTTTCTCAACAGATTCGTTTCTTCTTAAAAGTTCACAGACAGCGAAAATGTTGTCATCCTTAAACTCCTTAATATAAGCATAAAGTTCATCATTTGACTTATCAGAGAACTTTGCCATATAGAAGTGGCAAACACCTGTCTCCAGTGAGCGAACAGACTTGAGTAAGCACTCCTCGAGGTTTGAGCCGATGCCCATAACCTCACCGGTAGCCTTCATCTGTGTGTCAAGTGTATTGTAAGCTGTAGTAAATTTATCGAACGGGAATCTTGGGAGCTTTGCAACAATGTAATCAAGGCGTGGCTCAAATGATGCATTTGTATTAGCAATTTCGATATCACGAAGAGCCATACCCATAGCAATTTTAGCAGTTACTCTAGCGATAGGATAACCTGAAGCTTTTGAAGCAAGAGCTGATGAACGAGAAACTCGTGGGTTAACCTCGATAAGGAAGTATTCACTTGAGTGTGGATTGAGAGCAAACTGAACGTTGCATCCACCCTCTATTTTAAGCTCACGGATAATCTTAATAGCGCTATCGTTGAGCATCTTTAAATCATGGTCATTAAGTGTGAGAATTGGAGCAACAACCATTGAGTCACCTGTATGAACACCAACAGGGTCGATGTTTTCCATACCGCAGATTGTAATAGCTGTATCTTCAGAGTCACGCATAACCTCAAATTCGATTTCTTTGTAACCCTTAACACTCTTTTCAATAAGAACCTGATGAACAGGTGAAAGCTTGAACGCATTAAGGCCGATATCCTCGAGCTCCTGTTCGTTGTTTGCAAAACCACCGCCTGTTCCACCAAGTGTGAAAGCAGGACGAAGAACTACAGGATAACCGATACGAGAAGCTGCAGCTTTAGCTTCTTCTATGTTATAAGTGATTTCTGATGGAATTACAGGCTCACCTATAGATTCGCAAAGCTGTTTGAAAAGGTCGCGGTCTTCTGCACGCTCGATACTTTCAGAGCTTGTACCTAAAAGCTCAACACCACATTCTTTAAGAACACCTTTTTTCTCAAGCTGCATAGCAAGATTAAGACCAGTCTGTCCACCGATACCAGGAACGATAGCATCAGGTCTTTCATAACGCAAAATTTTAGCAACATACTCGAGTGTGAGAGGCTCCATATAAACCTTGTCAGCAATAGTTGTATCAGTCATAATTGTAGCAGGGTTGGAGTTTACAAGAACAACCTCGTAACCCTCTTCCTTTAAAGCTAAACAAGCTTGTGTACCCGCATAGTCAAACTCAGCAGCCTGACCGATAACGATTGGACCTGAGCCGATAATCAATACCTTCTTAATGTCTGTTCTCTTTGCCATAATTGTTCTCCTAACTAGCCAAAATTGGCGATAAATTTATACGAAAAGGTTTATCCTTTATATACTATTTTGCCGTTGTGGATTGCAGCTACACATCTGCCAAACAGTTTAGTTCCTTCAAATGGAGTTGCCTTACCGTGTGATAAGAATTCATCAGGGTTAACTGTGTATTCTCCGTTTAAATCCCACACAGTAAAATCACAGTCACTTTTTATATTAAAGCGATTTCTAGGATTGTAGCATAACAGCTCAACAACTTTTTCTATAGACATTACGCCGTTTTTTATGAGGTGTGTGTATAAAACCGGGAATGCAGTTTCAAGTCCTACTATACCAAAAGCACTTTTTTCTAAACCTCTTGACTTTTCCTCAGCAGAATGCGGTGCGTGGTCAGTAGCTATCATATCAATAGTGCCGTCAAGCACACCTTGAATCAGTGCAAGCTTGTCCTCTGTCGAGCGAAGCGGAGGATTCATTTTAAATTTTCCATCTTCCTGCAAATCATTTTCATCAAGCACTAAATAGTGTGGTGCAGTTTCGCAGGTTACGTCAACACCTCTGTTTTTTGCATCTCTGATTATTTCAACACTTTCTTTTGTAGAAATGTGACAAACGTGGTACTTACATCCGATTTCTTCAGCAAGTCTAATATCACGAGCAATCTGTTCATATTCGCTAGCAGAGCAAATTCCTCTGTGGTTATGCTCTTTAGCATATACTCCGTCGTGGATATATCCCCCGTTTAATAGCGAATTAACCTCACAATGAGCAACAATCATTTTGTTAAGCTCTTTTGTTTTGAGCATAGCATCTTTCATCATATCGTCAGATTGAACGCCTCTGCCGTCA
>JAFUIK010000024.1 GCA_017473955.1 Ruminococcus sp.
CATAATGTTAGCCATTTCCTGAGAAACGTAACGATGTGAAGTACCGTGAGCACCATATCTTCTTACAGCGTACTTCTCATAGTACTCGTAAGGAACGGCATACATATATGCTTTCTCAGGCATTGTTGAATGGAATGATGTATCAAACACAGCAACCATTGGTGTGTTCTCGCCAAACACCTCAAGACAAGCCTTCATAGCCTGAACATGAGCCGGGTTATGGAGAGGAGCAAGCGGGCTTAAAGAATCGATATCCTCGAGCACCTTCTCATCAATAAGTACTGATGACTTGAAGATTGAACCACCCTGCACAACACGGTGACCGATAGCTGACACTTCGTCGAGGCTCTTGATAACACCGTATTCTTCGTCTAAAAGAGCATCCTTAACTACCATAAATGCCTGTGAGTGATTTAGCATTTTAGCTTCTTTCTCAAAAGCTCTGCCATCAGCAGTTTTATGTCCGATGAAAGCATTCTCCTGACCAACACGCTCGCAGTTACCTTTTGCAATCATCTGCTCTGTTTCCATATCGATGAGCTGATATTTTAATGATGAACTACCTGCGTTGATAACTAAAATTTTCATTACAATTTCCTCCTATTGAAAATGTTCAATTTATCACATATAATATAATAATACTAATTGCTTAATATTTCAAGTTTTTTCTTAAAGAGGTGACAAAGTTGAAAGTTGCGGCTGTAATTTGCGAATTCAACCCATTTCACAATGGACATAAATACCTTATAGACAAAATAAAAGCAGAACACGCTGATTGTATAATCGCTATAATGAGCGGCAATTTCGTTCAACGCGGTGATATCGCAATAACTGACAAATTTCAAAGAGCAAAAAACGCACTGTTAAACGGCTGTGACTTAGTTGTTGAGCTCCCAACGATATACGCTTTATCAAGTGCTGAAAAGTTTGCTAAAGCAGGCGTACAAATAGCCGATGCTTTGGGTGCTGACATTTTATGCTTCGGAGCTGAAAATGATGATATCGAAAAGCTTAAAAGTTTGAGTGATGCTTTTGAAAATCCCGATTTCAACAAAAAGCTTAAAGAGCTTATTTCAAACGGCGAATACTATCCTAAAGCAGTTAGCTTGGCTATTAAGGAAATATACTCAGCAGAATACTCTGATTTATTAAACGGAGCTAACAACACACTAACAATCGAATACATTAAAGCTCTTAAAGGCACTCACATCTCCCCTGTTGCAATTAAGCGAGAGGGCGTTGACCACGATAGTAATATAGCTATCAAAAACATAGCCAGTGCTACACACATTAGACAGCTTATCCGAGATAATACAGCGTATAGTGATTTTACTGATATGATTATCGAAAGCTACACTGATATAAATAAACTTGAAACCGCAATTCTTTATAGACTTCGCACTATGTCAAAAGAAGAGATTGAAAATCTCCCTGATGTAAAAGAGGGTCTGCACAATAGAATATATGAGTGTGCAAGGAACAGTAGTTCCTTAAAAGAATTATACACTAATCTTAAAACCAAACGTTACACACTAGCTAGATTAAGAAGAATTGTAATGTGTGCTTTGCTTGGTATAACAAAAGAAATGCAAAACGCCAACGTTCAATACATAAGAGTACTTGGCATAAGCGACAAAGGAAGCAAACTGTTATCAAAATCTGCTCTCCCTCTTGTATGTAAATACCCGCAGGATTACAATAAGCTTAACGATAATGCAAAAGCCTGCTTTGATATTGATATAAAAGCAGGAGAGCTTTTCCCTCTAGCGATAACAAACGACGATAAAAGCTATTGTGAATTAAAGTCGCAAATAATTAAAATTTGAGATAAAAAAATAAAGCTCTACTATAAAAAAGTAGAGCTTTATTTTTACATCAATCTAAAAACTTGAAGCTGCGAATAATCGGAGCATCTTTAACTTTGCCGTTGTAAACATCAACAAAAGCAATAATCTGAACAATAGCAAGAGCGAGGAGAAAAACTCCGCCGACAACAGGTACAATACAAGTCCAGCAAAGCACCGCTGTAACAAGGCTTACGATTGCTTCAACAACAACAAACTTGATACCTTGACGGATATGGAAGTTAAGATACTTGCTATCATTTTTTGATAAAAGAGCGATTGCCACACCAACAATACCAAGAAGGTAAATAAGCATAGCCATCAGCTTATTCTCTGCAATATCCTGAGAATCAAACTCGCTTGTGTGGTCATACGGGTCAACGTTAGGCTGTGGTTGAGCTGCGTTGTAATAAGGAACACCCTGTGGCGGTATAGGCTGAGCATATTCGACATTAGGCTGTGGCTCAGGCTGTGGAGCTGTTACATTTGCTCCGCAAACAGCACAGAACACAGAAGCGTCATCAATATTATTCTTACAATTCGGACATACTTTCATAGTCAGTCTCCTTTCAAATCAGCAAATTATCTCGAAAAATGCTGTTTCTTGACATCATACGTTAAATAATAAAGAAAAGCCCTTGAATAGTCAAGGGCTTTTTTGTAAACAATTATTTAAATTATACAAGCTGATACTTTGTGCTGTATTCTTTATACAGTTCACTAAACTCTTCTCCGCTACGTCTGATATTTCTCAGTGCTTTGTGTGTGTTGAGATCGTTATTCTCAAAATCAACAACCGCACCGACAATATTTGAACAGTGATCGGAAATTCTTTCAAAATTGGTAAGCAGATCCGACCATACAAAGCCGGTATCAAGTGAGCATTTACCTTTTTGTAAACGCTTTGTATGATTTGTACGCATTTTTTCTTTCAATCCGTCGATAACCTCTTCAAGACTTTCGACCTTGACCGCAAGAGATACATCGTTGTTTGTGAAAGAATAGAAAGATAAGTCAACAATTTCCGAAACAGCATTTGACAAGATTGCTAGTTCCGATTTAGCTTCGTCAGTAAAAGAAAGCTTTTTCTCAGATAGCTCCAAACCTGAAAGCATTATGTTTCTTGCGTGGTCAGAAATACGTTCAAAATCTCCAATTACTTTCAAAAGCATCGAAGCTTGAGCACTATCTCTTTCATTAATTGTATAACTGCTAAGTTTAACAAGATATGAGCCAAGCTTATCTTCATACTTATCAGTCATTTTTTCTGCCTCTCTGATGCGTTTATCGAGACTCTCGCTATAGTTAAACAACGCGACTGTACTATCATCAAAGGATTGCTGTGCCCAATGTGACATATCTGTTGCAACAACAAAGCAATTATCAAGTGCAATTGTTGGAGTTGAAAGCAAACGCTCGTCGATAAATACAGAGTTATCCTGCTCAGCATCTTCATTTTTATCTTTAATAACTGCACAAGAATAATTAACAAGCTGTTTAATAAACGGCAACAAAATAACTGTTGTGGTTACATTAAAAATAACATGGAATAAAGACACTCTCATCTGGAGCGACATCGGGTCATCTCCAGGGAATACAGATACCAACAAATTAATAATAGGCTCGTTGAATATCCAAAGTATAGCTGTAAAGACTGCTGTACCGATAACGTTAAAAGTAAAATGAATAAGTGCAACTCTTTTTGAGTTAGCGTTTGCACCGATTGATGCAAGAAGTGCTGTTACACAAGTACCGATGTTAGCACCAAGTACAATAAACAGAGCAAGGTCTAAAGGTAGTACGCCTGTACCTACCATTGTAATAACAACACCTGTTGCAGCTGAAGAGCTCTGGAGAAGAGCTGTAAAAATAGCACCAACAAGGATTAAAAGTAGTGGGAAATTGATAACCTCAAAAATCTCGGTAAACATATTTTCAACCAGAGGGTTACCGAATGCCTCTTCGCTACTCATAACATTAAGACCAACAAAGATTAGACCAAGACCACTGCAAAGCAAACCGGCAAGCTTGACCTTTTCTTTTTTAGCAAAGCCCATCATTACACCGGCAAAAGAAAGTGCATACATAGCCATATTAAAATAATCGTTTTTCAATGCTACAAGTATACCTGTAACAGTAGTACCGATATTTGCACCCATAATAATAGGCGTTGCCTGCATAAGTGTCATAACCCCTGCATTCACAAGACCGATAACCATGACCGATGTCGCTGACGAACTTTGGATAATCGCCGTTACACCCGCACCGATACCGACACCCGAAAAACGATTGTTGCTAATCTTTTCAAGGAGTCTTTTCATACCTGAGCTAGCACTTCTCTCAAGAGCATCGCTCATAAAGTTCATACCAACAATAAAAACACCTACACCAGCGAGCAACCATATAAGACTTTCTATCAATTGCATAATTTGTTCTGAATTCAACATACTACCTCTCCTTTTGTCTATACAGAACTTATAAAACTATTGTTGTCAATCTACTTGTGTATAACACAACAATTTTGCCACATGGCAATAAATTGCCAAAAGTCGACAAGCTAATTATACTTAAATATCATACATCTAAAAAGCAGAAAAGCGTAAGTCTTATGTTAAATCCAGGTAAAAGAAAAATCCACTTTTGTTAAGTGGATTTAACATTTGTAACATCTATTTTTTAATATGCTTTAGTTGATAATTACACTTTACAAACATATATATGGACATAAAGGTTATAACAACCGCAATACCGCCGCCTGTAAGTGAAATCATCAGCCGTTTAAACTCAAGCGTTGTATCCACACCAAATTGTGCTAGCATTGAGGTTTCGAGCAACAACATCGACACCAATGCCTCCGCAAGTTTTATCATAGTAGAAATAGATATCACCGGTTTATTGAGTTTCCTGTATTTTATGACATCCACAGCAGCGTTAATTGTTGAATAAAAGGTATACAATGCTATCACATAAATCAAAATACCACGTTGCTCAAAGCCTCTGCCTTGATATAGCATCATCAAAACAGAAGCTGTGAGTGTTAAGTTCAGGGTAAGCATAATCACAGAACAAGCTCTTGCGATTTTCAACTGAGAATACATACTATCGTTCTGACCATGAAAATGAACGAATCTGGAAATAATAAACCGCATCACAGCTATAATAGCATAATACACGGAGAATATCATAAACCACGCAGTTTCATAATAAAAAGCAGAAAAGGCATTAATAATTATATATGCAAGATTTATAACAAAAGAAATGTAAATGGTACTTTTAGTTTTCAAAGATTCGTTGTGAGTATATTCATAGACAAGTTTGTTGGAATTTGCTTTTTCTTTAACATTCTTTATTGTATCAGGCAAGGTTTTTACACAAAACAAACAGAGTGCTGTTAGTGTATACGCAGACAAGAGATAATCGACATAAGCAAAAACGCTTTGTTCAAGTCCGTTAACAAATATATATATCAAAGAACCGAAGCTTAACACACTAAGTAGGATCAGCAACCTTAAAGGCAGTGTAAAAATCTTTAACACCTTGCTTATAAAATCTTTCATAGCACACCTCTAAAAGATATCTTTACATAATTATAGCTTGTAAAAAACCTCAAGTAAAGTACACAAACAATAAAAAAACAACGGTCACTAAAAGCAACCGTTGTAAAACAAAGTATTTTTACTCAAAAAGTGGTGTTGAGAAATATCTCTCGGCTGTGTCAGGTAAAACGGTTACTACTGTCTTACCTTTGCCCAGAATTTTCGCCATACGCATAGCAGCAGCTACATTTGTACCACTACTGATGCCACACATAATGCCTTCTTTTGATGCTAAATCCTTCGAGGCCTGAAGAGCTTCTTCGTCTTTGATAATGCATACATCATTGTAAATCTCAGTATTTAAAATATCCGGAATAAGTCCGTCTCCTATACCCATCTGAACGTGTGTGCCAATTGAACCACCAGACAGAATAGCGGCATTTTCCGGTTCAACAGCCCAGATAAGAATATCTGGATTTTCTGACTTTAATGTTTCACCGATACCTGTGATAGTGCCACCTGTACCGATACCTGAGCAAAATCCGTGGATAGGACCATTAACCTGGTCTAAAATCTCTCTGCCTGTGCCTATACGCTGAATCTCAGGGTTAGCAGGATTTTCAAACTGCTGTGGAACAAAAACATTATCATTCTCAGCTTTCATTGTAAGAGCGATGTTGAGACACTCTTCGATACAATCGCCGATGTTACCTGCATCATGCACGAGAATTACCTCTGCACCGTAGTGCTCTACTAACATCCTGCGTTCCTCGCTTACTGAGTCAGGCATAATAATCTTAACCTTAATACCAAGGACCGCACCTACTAATGCGAGACCGATGCCTTGATTACCGGAAGTTGGCTCAACAATCACTGTATCTTCCTTAATGAGTCCTTTATCCATAGCATCTTTTATCATATTATATGCTGTTCTTGTTTTTATCGAGCCGCCCACATTAAGGCCCTCGAATTTAACCAAAATATCAGCATCGTTTTCACTAGTCATATGTTGAAGCTTGATGATAGGTGTGTTGCCCATAGCTTCTAAAATATTATTGCAAACCATAATTTTCCCTCATTTACGTTACTAATTGGATATTATAGCATATTATAAAAGGTATTTCAATGTGCAAAATAAAAGCAGGATACAAAAGCATCCTGCTCAAAATTGTTACTCACTTAAAATACATATACACGTTGCATTTAAGCATACCGTTGTAAAGCTTTCTGCGTTTGTCAGCAGGTCTGCCGAAGCATTTCTCAAAGTCGTCATCAGGGCTAATGATTGTGTAAGTATAATGCTCACGTTTTAAAAATTTCTTTCCCATAATCTTATACAAACGCTCCGCCTCGTTAATATCCAGCAGTCTTTCTCCGTATGGTGGATTTGTTATAACAGTGAGATATTCTTCGTCGCTGTTGAAATCTTCGACATTTCTGAGCTCAAACGTGATTCTATCGGCAACGCCAGCCTTTTCTGCGTTATCCATAGCGACCGTAAGTGCTTCTGCATCTATATCATAACCGTATGCTTTGAAACTGCAATCACGGTTTTCAAGACTCTTAGCTCGCTCACGCTCAATTTCCCAAATTTCAGGGTCAGAGTTATTCCAGCTTTCTGCAATAAAGTTGCGATTAATACCAGGCATAATATTTAAAGCTTTGAGTGCTGACTCGATAACAAGCGTACCACTGCCGCAAAGCGGGTCACAGACAACATGGTTGCGTCTTACTCTGGCTAAATCTACCATAGCGGCGGCAAGAGTTTCTCTGATTGGTGCGGCGTTTGCGTTTTCTCTGTATCCTCGTTTATGCAAACCGTCGCCGGATGTATCAATCATAATGCTGACTTTGTCTTTTATAATAAGAAACTGTATTTTATGAACAGCACCGCTTTCTTCAAACCAGTCGGTTTTATAGCTCTTTTTAAGATTCTCGACGATAGCTTTCTTTATAATCTTTTGACAAGCTGGTATTGAATTGAGCTTTGAATTTATAGAACTGCCCTTAATCGGAAAAGCCTCATTGGCATCGATAAAACTTGACCAATCAACCTTATTCACACCATTAAATAGCTGTTCAAATGTTGTAGCATAGAACTCATCCACAAGAATTAAAACTCGCTCTGCATAACGCGAACAAATATTAGCTCGTGCACAAGCCGACATATCGCCATCAAACAAAACTCTACCATTTTCAGCTCTAACGTTCTCGATATCGTGGTGTCGCAACTCATTTGCAACCAAGCCCTCAAGTCCCAAAAGACAAGTAGCACAAAAAGTCATTTATTTCTCCTCATAAGTACAGGCGGAAGAAAACTTCCGCCCGCCTATATTATATAGTATTAATTAAAACATCAGTCATCAAACGATGGCTCTAAAAGTCCATACGCACCGTCGTCACGACAATATACAACGTTGATTTCGTTTGTATCAACATTAGTGAACATATAGAACTTGTGACCAATCATATTCATCTGCAGAATAGCTTCGTCGATAGTGATAGGCTTCACAGGAATAGACTTAGTTCTTAAAACCTTGTACTCTTCCTCTTCGGCTTCTTCAACAGGAGTCTCAAACAGGTCATCAATAGAGCCTGACTTAAGTTTCTTTTCAAGCTTAGCCTTATTCTTTCTGAGCTGTCTGCCTAATACGTCGACACACTTATCAAGGGCATCGTTCATTTCAAGCTGCGTCTTCTCTGCTCTGTAAATCATCGAGTTATCCTTAATCGTAATCTCGACGGTCTGGTTGTTCTTGTTCAATGTGACAACAACATTTGCAGTAGCATCTTCGGAGAAAATCTTCTCAAATTTCTTGAGCTTTTTCTCAACACGCTCCTTGAAATTGTCTCTCAGATTAACCTTTCTAGCGGTATAGGTAATCTTCATACTAATGCCTCCTTTGCATCAATTCTATATGAAATTTATTTTCTGCCGGAACCGTTGCCTCTACGGCTATAGCCACGGCTTTCTCCACGCTTTAGATCAGACATTTTGTCTTCGCTTGTTTTCTTAAACTTAGACATCATATCTTCAAACGAACCACTGTTGCTACTGCTCTGCCACTCAAAGTCACCAGGTGAAGTGACTTTAGGAGCAGGTGTGTACTTTCTCTGTGGGCGTTTAGTAAACTCGCGTTTTTTACCTCCCTGTGGCTTATCAGTAGGAGGTAGTGCTTGCTTAATTGAAAGAGCAAGCTTTCCGTCATCTGAAATTGAGATTACTTTACATTCAACTGCCTGTCCTACAGACAGAACCTTTGAAATATCCTCAACGTAAGAACGCGAAATCTCCGAGATATGAACCATACCTCTTTTTCCGCCCTCTATCTCGACGAAAGCTCCGAAATTTGTGATACCTGTTACTTTTCCTTTTACGACTGTGCCGACCGCAATTGTCATCCTTTTATTGTACCCCTTAATAAAATTGGTTTATTATGATCAATCTCCTGATATGTTAACAAAAACTCTCTCGCCTTCTCTAATATAATCGAGCTCTTCACGGGCGATTTCTTCAACATATTTAGAGAATTCCTCATCGGAAGAATTATATAAATCGTTCATTTCCTCGTTCTTGATTTCCTGAATTGCGATTTCGTCGTTTAGTGCTTCGAGCTCGCCCTTCTTCTCGCCAATCTGTGAGTATAAATCAATAAGAGTAACTACCGAATAAATAGCAAAAACCAATACTACAACGCACAGCACTATGTATCGTAAATTAAGGAGCGGTTTTTTTGATTCTTTTTCGCTCATTATTATAGTTTCCTTTTCTTTTAAACACTATATTTTGTACCTTGTGTATTATAACACCTACATTATACACCACAAAACTATTTGCTTTCAATAGTTTATTCGAAAAAAATATCACTATTTTCAAACTTTTTTCAAAAATTTTACGTATTACACTTATTAAAAAGCAGTAAACCTTTGACATAAACTCACCTAAAGTAAAACGATAAAGTATAAAACCCACTGCTTCACCGAATATGACAAAGTATCGTACCGACCCGTTATTGAATGGCAGTGAAAACAAAAAAGTCAACACTCCACAGAAGAAAAAGTAGACAACGTCAGTAAGTATTATTTGCCATAACTTTGTAAAGCCCATAAACCGGAGTACTCTCACAGTGTCATAAAGTGTAGATAAAATAACTCCAAACAGTATAGAAAAAATAAAGTATATTGTCTGGGTTGCAAGTGAAAACTCCATAGGCTACTTAAACAACTTAGACTTAATAGACTTAGTACTTTGGGACAGGTATTGCAGTGAATTTACTGTACCGTCGATACACACGTCTTTAGAGTCCAAATTTAACTTGTTGATATGCAAAGACTCACCTTTTACAATAAGTGCTCCGCAATCTGTCATAAGATTTACTGTCTGCTCATCAAAGCCTATTACATCACTAATACCAGTTAGAGTAAGTGAGCTTCTGTTATCTAAAATAAGCGAATGGTTTGATTTATATATTTGTTCAGGCATAAAAAGACCTCCATATACTGCTATCTAAGTATATGGAGGTAAACTTCGTTTTATGATTAAACAGATGTGTACATTGAGCTAGCATCTTCTTTGCGGACAGTTTCCTGTACTGAAACAACTTTAACTATAATAGCCTTTGCAACAAAATCAATTTCTATAACATCGTCAACCTTAACATCGTATGAAGCACGGACCACTTTACCATTTACAGTTACTTTACCTGCATCACAAACTTCATTCGCAACTGTTCGACGTTTTATAATTCGCGAAACCTTAAGATACTTGTCAATTCTCATATATATCACCTCTTTGACAATTTCATCAAATATCAGATAAAAGTAAAAGCCGACACAAGGTCGGCTTCACTAAATGAGCTAAATTACTTATTAACAGCGTCCTTGAAAGCCTTACCAGCTTTGAAAGCAGGAACCTTAGAAGCAGGAATTTCGATTGTCTCGTTTGTTCTAGGGTTGCAACCTGTTCTAGCGTTTCTGTCTCTTCTCTCGAATGTGCCGAAGCCTACGAGCTGAATCTTGTCGCCAGCAGCAACAGCGTCTACGATTACGTCAAATGTAGCAGCTACAGCTTTCTCAGCATCTTTCTTAGAAATGTTAGCTTTCTCTGCAACAGCAGCGATAAGTTCTGTCTTCTTCATTTTGTTTTCCTCCAAAATAGAATTTGTGATGTTTCACTATTTATTTAACTTCATCCCAAAGGGAATCAAGCTCTGACATTGGTGCTGTGGTCATATCAATGCCTCTCTCAACACAAAGGGCCTCGACTTTACCAAAGCGTTCGGTAAACTTGAGCGTAGCATCATACAACGCTTTCTCGCTGTCCACCTTAATAAATCTTGCAACATTAACGACAGAGAACAATAAATCACCGAGCTCCTCGCTCATATTTTCAACGTCGTTGTTATCAATAGCATTTTTAAGCTCTAATAGCTCTTCGTTCACTTTGCTCAATGCATCTTCAGTACTTTCAAAATCAAAGCCTACTTTAGCCGCCTTATGCTGAATCTTCTGGCTGTACATCAAAGCAGGTAGGGCCTTTGACACAGAAGCAAGAACCTCTGATTGAGATTTCTGGGACTTGGTCTGCATTTTTATTTGATCCCAGTTTTTAAGAACCTCATCCGGAGTATCAGCGATTGTATCAGCAAAAACATGAGGGTGTCTAATGATAAGCTTTTTCGAAACCTCGTCACAAACATCGCTGATGTTGAATCTGCCCTCTTCCTCTTCCATTAAAGAGTGGAAAACAACCTGCAACATAACGTCGCCGAGCTCTTCCCTTAACAGTTCAGCATCCTTTGTGTCGATAGCTTCGATAGCCTCATAGGTTTCCTCGATAAAATCAGCTCTAATACTATCGTGTGTTTGAACTCTGTCCCACGGACAACCCTCGGGCGAACGCAGGATTTTCATAATCTCGACTAAATCATAAAAGTCGTATTTATTTTTTCTTTCAAAGTTCAATAACCACACCTCAAAACACCAAAAATTGCCTTAATTCGCTATTGCACCCCATATTTTAACGCAATAGATGCATTTTTGCAAGGATTATTACAAGATTGTTGCCTTTAGGGAGCATTTTAATCTCGTTTTCAGTAAAAGTACGCATTAAAAGCAGTGCAATCGCGTAGAAAACAGCCGCAATCACAATCGACATCAGTGTTGCTAATGTGCCCGGAACAACCTTTTCAAGTAATCCGTATGACGCATAAGCTGCAGCACCACAGATTAACGAGCTAAACAACGGCTTCAAACAAGTGTGATAAAAATCAGGGACAACTCCTGCCTTCTTGATAAGGAAATACATACCAACTACACATACAAACAAATACGCAACAAGCGAACCAACAGCTGCACCCTTGATGTTGATGCTGACAATACTTACAAACGCATAATTAAGTGCAACCTTAAGCACCATAGCGACTGAATAAAGTTTAAGAGGCATATCAATTCTGCCTACACCCTGAAGCATACTGCATATAGGTGTGCTGGTTGCAATAAAGATAACGGATAAACCCATTACCCTTAATACTCCAGCACCAACAACGGCAATATACCCGTCATAAAGCAAGGACATAATCGGATATGAAAGTACAAACATACCTACACCCGCAGGGAAAGTAACCATAACAGTGAGCTTCATAACAGTTTCTATTGATTTTTTAAGCTCACGTTTATCGCCCTTAGTATACGCATCGGTAACTGACGGCATAGCACTTGTGCCGAACACCTGAGTGACGTGAGTTACAAGCTGCATAATGGTTAAGGCACAGCTATACGCTCCAAGTAAATAAGTGTGGAGTGTAATAGGATTACTCTTTGTAGGATTAAGCGGAATATGGCTGTCGAGATTACCGTCATACTGAGCAAGCAACGCTTCACGGTTATTCTGTGCCATATTATATAAAACATTCTGAATAACAATAGTATCTATGGATGAGCTGATGCTCATTACAATAGCCGCAAGTCCAATAGGGATAGCTGTTTTCAAGAGCTTCACAAAGGTTTCCCTACGGCTAAGAGCATCAACTGAGTTCTCGTAATATTCATGAGGGATAGCATTCCTGTTGCGTTTGTAAATAATTCTTAATGATACAAACGATAAAAGACCACCAAATGAAATAGCAAAAACTGCACTGGCTACCGAAAAAGCAAGCAAAGTGTTCATCGCTTCGCTTTCAGAAGCGAAAGTCATACCATAAATTGTACCGCTCGCCTTATACTGATTCATTCCGACCTTCATCACAAGATATGACAAAGGTAGACCGACAGCCATTTTAACTGCCGCTTCAACTATCTCGGAAATCGCAGTAGGAACCATATTACGCTGACCCTCAAAGTATCCTCGATAGATAGAAACTATACACCCGAAGAATATCGACGGTGCAAGCATCATCATCGCATAAATAGAATAAGGAGATTTGATAATATCAACGTAGACAAAGCTTATACCCACCATAAGTGAGAAGCAAACAAGACCCATAATAACAAAGAAAGGAATAGATACCTTATATATCTGTCGAACATCTTTGTAACGCTCTTTTGCTATACTTTCGGAAATAAGTCGCGATACCGCTATAGGAAAGCCAGCTGTAGCTAAAGTAAACAGCGGAATATAAACTTCGTAAGCATTTGTGAAAAGGCCCGTACCTATACCAGCGTATTGGTCACCAAACATAGCATATATTCGGGTGAGCATTAATTTATATACCATACCGCACAAGCTGACTATCGCCATACTTATACTAAGCACCGCGGCACCCTTCAAAAATGTCTGCGAAGAGCTTTTCTTTACATTATTATTCTGCATAAAAAATCACCAAGGTCAAGAAAGTTTAGAACCACAATCAGCACAGAAAGGCTTGTCACTGCTCTGAGCTTTACCACAGACAGGACAGCGCTTTAAGTTTTTGAGGTCTTCTATCTGCTTAACTATAGTATCGTACTGTGCGTGTAATTCGTCGAGTGATGAAAGCTCTTTAGAAAAATCAGCTGTGTCAAGCTGTGAGCCTTTAGCAAGTGAGTAGTATTTGTTACCAAGTGCCTTGTAACCCTTGTCAATATCACAGCTGATGCGACTTTTGACCGCATTGAGTTTTGTGATATCGTAAACATCGTTTGCTTTTTCGCCGAATTTCTGAACCACGGCTTTTGCATTTTCCAGAAGATCGTTAAACATTCCCATTTTGGTTCCTCCTTTGAATAACCTTATCAAATAAATATGTATATTGTATTAACTCTAAAAATACTTTTTGTAAAATTCGGTAATACCTTCCTTACGTTTCATAAGCTCATCAAAGCGTGTGTTATATTCATACGGAAATTTAAAATTAAATATGCGTTCTAGCTTTGTGTCATTATACGCCTTGAGTTTTGTGACAGCTCCCGCACCACAAGCAAGGATGGTGTGAGTTTCGTCCATAATGTAGACGTTGTACAGGCTCTCGCATCCCTTTTTAGCCCAGCCGACATTTTCAAGATTGCCAGCCATTCGACTTTGTCTGTACAGATAATATGGTATAAAACCGTCAGTTAAGAGCTTTTCCTGTGAATACTCAAGCATAGAGGTGGTTTCATTCTTAATGCCGATATTTACATCAATATTCTCTGTGTTAAGCGTTGAGCTACGTTTTAGCGACAGTGTGTGGATAGTAATACTCTCAGGAGAAAGCTCACGCACCTTGTCTAAAGTATTGACAAAGCTACTATAACAATCACCTTTTAAGCCTGCAATCAGGTCCATATTGATGTTATCAAAGCCACATTCTCTAGCTAATTTGAATGCATCAATAGTATCCTGTGCGCTGTGACGTCTGCCGATAATTTCAAGCACCTCGTCGTTTAATGTCTGAGGGTTGATGCTGATTCTGGTTACGCCGTTTTCTTTGATAGCAAGGAGCTTTTCTTTAGTAATGGTATCAGGTCTACCTGCTTCAACAGTAAACTCACGACAGGTAGACATATCGAAATTATTGTTAACAGTAGAGAGGACTTGTGACATTTGTGAAGCAGAAAGTGTAGTTGGAGTACCACCGCCCATATAAACACTTTCAAGCCTTAATCCGAGTTTTTTAGCGATTTCAGCGGTCAGCTTAATCTCTTCGCACAACAGGTTCACATAGTCACCAATAAGATGCTTTGCTTTCTCAATTGACTGAGAAACAAATGAGCAGTAGTTGCATCTGCTGGGACAAAACGGAATTGAGATATAAAGCGAAAAGGATTTTTCCCCAGACAGCTCTAAAATCTCACGCTCGGCTTTTTCGGTAATGATAGCAAGCTCTTTCTTTTTATCACTTACCATAAGCTCGTTTGAGTAATACTCTAAACCCTCGCTCTCGCCCATTTCTTCCATAATACGTCTTAAAAGCTTGATAGGTCTGACACCTGTTAACAGTCCCCACGGAAGTGTGGTAGAAAACATATCACAGAAGAGTCCATAGAGCAACTGAGCCATTTTCAGCTCATCAGCTACGTCATCACCTGTCAGTATATCGGTGGCGGTCTTTTCAAAATCGTTTATGTTAACTGTGACAGAAATATCGTCACCGCACTGTGTGAGCACATACGGAGTTTCTAAAACATCGTATTCTTTTTTTACTTCTATTTTCTCATAAGGAAAAAATGCCCTCACAAGATTTTCCATTTCATAATGAAATGTATGGTTTTCTATATATAAATTCATAAAATTATCTCATATATGGGTTATATTTACGCTCGTTATTAAGCGTAGTCGGAACATCGTGTCCTGGATATACAGTATAATCACCTTTTAAATCATTAAGTCGCATCAACGACAACATCATATCCTTACCGCTTGAAGTAGGAAAATCCGTTCTTCCGACAGACTGACAAAAAAGAGTATCACCGGAAAAAATCACATCGTTTACTATAAAGCATCCGCTACCAAAGGTGTGACCAGGAGTTGTGATAAATGTAATCTCACTATCGCCCAGCGTAATAGTATCTTTATCGAACAGTTCGCGGTCAACTATAATTTCATCAATATGGAGATTATGCCACGCACTTCCGTTAAGATTAGGCGTATTTAAAAGCTCAATTTCATCTGCAGAAACAAGCACTTGTGGAGAAAAATGCTCAAGAACATATTTCACTCCGCCGATGTGGTCAAAATGTCCGTGAGTTAGCAGAATGTACTTTAAATCTCCTCCCCACTCGTTAATAGCATCAACAAGTCTGTCGCTATTACACGCAGGGTCAATCACCGCCAAAGCTCCTGTGCTCTTATCTTTTATGATATAGGTGTTGGTGTAAATATCACCAAGCACAAGGGTTTTAATCTCAATCATTTTATAAGCTCCTTAGAGTCAAGCAAAATTGTAACAGGTCCGTCGTTTAAAAGCGAAACCTTCATATCAGCACCGAAAATACCTTTTTTTACATTCTCGACACCATCTTGTTTAATTCTTTGACAGAAATATTCGTACAATTCATTAGCCATATCAGGAGCACCTGCGTTTATAAAACTCGGACGTCTGCCCTTTCTGCAATCAGCAAGGAGTGTGAATTGTGAAATAACCAACACTGAACCATCGATATCACTAAGAGATAAATTCATCTTGCCGTTTTCGTCCTCAAAAACTCGCATACCTGAAATTTTCTTTGACAAAACGTCTGCGTCCTCTTTAGTGTCATCACCTGAAACGCCGAGTAAAACCAGAAATCCTTTTTCAATTTCGGAAATCAGCTCACCCTCAACAACAACGTTTGCGTGGGTGACACGCTGTAATACTGCTTTCATATATCTGTCCTCTTAATGTCTTGTAATAGAAATAATACCGTTGATATTGGCAAGTCGAGCCATAACGCTACGCAGATGGTCCATTCCATTGACATCAATGCTGGCTGAAACAACAGCTTCTCCGTCAGGAAGCTCACGAGAATTGAGCATATGAATGTGAATGTGCATAGCCGAGAGCTGGTTAGTAACATCAGCAAGCAAGCCTGTGCGGTCTTTTGCGATAACTTCAAGAGTCGACTGGAAGGTTTCTTTAATATCGTCCTCCCAATGTGCCGCTACCCAACGCTGTGGATCTTCGCATGTACTGATATCCTCAGGTACATTTGTACAGCTACGCTTGTGGATAGAAACACCAAATCCCCTTGTTATAAATCCAATAATATCATCGCCAGGGAGCGGATTACAGCATTTAGAAAACTTTATGAGGCAATCTTGTACACCCTCAACAGTAACACCTGAACCGACACGCTTCTTGCGTGGCACAGCTGTAGACTCTTTTTGTAGGACTGGTTCTTCAATATCCTTCTTATACTTCTTCTGATACGCATCCTTAACTCGTGGCATAATCTTCCACAGTTGAGTTCCGCCATAACCAATAGACGCGTAAAAATCTTCAAGTGTATTGCAATGTTGACGTTGCATAATACCTGAAAGGCACTCTTCGAGGTCTTTTTCATCAAACTGCATACCACCCTTTTTGAGCTCATGTTCGAACATCTCCTTACCTTCCACGATGTTCTCTTCTCTTCGCTCTTTCTTAAACCAGGAACGAATTTTAGCCTTAGCTCCGTTGGTTTTAACGATATTGAGCCAGCCACGCTTAGGACCTGTGCCCTCTTTCTGAGTCAGTATTTCAACTATTTCACCTGTTTTGACCTGATAATCAATCGGTACAATTCTTCTATCAACCTTTGCACCTACCATACGGTTACCTACAGCTGTGTGGATAGCATAAGCTACATCAATAACAGTAGCACCTGCCGGCAAGCTGATAACGTCGCCCTTTGGTGTAAAGACGTACACCTCTTCAGGTGAAAGGTCATTTTTGATGGTCTTAACGATATCGGTAGCATCCTCTGCCTCGGACTGGATTTCCAGAGTTTTTCTGATCCATGCGAGTCTGTCCTCAATCGAACCAGACTTTCCGTTTTTCATACCGAGTTTATACTTCCAGTGAGCTGCGATACCGTACTCAGCTGTATGGTGCATCTCATAAGTACGAATCTGCACTTCAAATGGCACGCTGTTTTTATCAAAAACAGTTGTATGAAGTGACTGGTACATATTTGGTTTTGGTGTTGAGATGTAGTCCTTGAAGCGATTCGGAATAGGAGTAAAAATATCGTGGACCACACCTAAAACATTGTAACAATCAGAGATTGTGTCAACAATAACACGAACTGCGAAGATATCGAAAATCTGATCAAGAGTCTTGCCCTGCATATAAGTTTTACGATAAATAGAAAGAGCACTCTTAACACGACCATTAATTGTGACATTAGGTATAGAGTCGCCTATTTTGTCAAAAAGCTTCTTCTTAATACTCTCAATGAAAGCGTTACGTTCGTTTTCAGAAAGCTTAAGCTCTGTTTCAATTTCTTCGTAAGCTATCGGATCAAGGTAGCGGATAGATAAATCCTCCAGCTCTTCCTTGATATTTTTCATACCAAGTCGGTGAGCAATTGGAGCGTAAACATCCATACACTCCCTTGCTTTATCTCTGCGTTTTTGTTCAGCAACACAACCAATAGTACGCATATTGTGAAGTCTGTCAGCAAGCTTTACGATAATAACACGAATGTCATTTGACATTGCCATAAGCATTTTTCTGACATTCTCAGCCTGATGCTCTTCCCTGTCGGTAAATTTAATCTTACTGATTTTTGTTAGACCATCAACCAGCAAAGCTACGTCACTACCGAAAAGCTCCTTAACTGTTTCTAAAGATACGTCTGTATCTTCAACAACATCGTGAAGAAGAGCAGCTACGATAGCGTCGGTATCCATACCCATATCAGCAAGGATACACGCAACTGATGTAGGGTGAAGAATATACGGCACACCTGACACTCTTCGTTGGTCTCCGTGAGCTTTATCAGCAAACTCATATGCCGCCTTTATCTTATCATAATCATATTTAGTTGAATTGTTTTGTATACGAATTGTGAGCTCGTGAAAATCCTGATAATACACTCTTTCAGGCATCTGTGCTCACCTCCTTGAGTTTAGAAATTATTAGCGAATCAAAAAGGTTAACCTTACCTTCAATCTCGCAAAGCTTAATAACTGTGCTGTTCATACCCTCATAAATCTCAATAAGTGACAGCTCATTCATACATTCAAGTATCACCCTGAGCTTACCGTAAGTAAGGGCTTTAGATTTTAATCTATAGTGCAGGGTTTCAACGCTATGGTTAAAACCTTTGTTTGACCTTATAAAACGATACACAAGAGCAAATTCCTCTCTGGTAGGAAGAAGTTCTGCAGCTTGTAGTGATGTAATATTATCGCCGCGACAAAAGGCTTCGAACGTTTCCTTTGAGGCTATTACAGCATCTTCATCAACATTTGAAAATCTCATATCACGAACAATCACGCTAAGTGATTCAAGGTTATTATAAATGTTTTTATCTAGAGTAACCGCACAATCAACTACGTCACCCACGCCATAAGGTAAGCTCTCCTTAGTTGTCGAAAATTTCATCGCAGTTACTACAATATCAGCTCGACAAAGCGTTAGTCTTAAATGCTTTCCGCCTCCAACTTCATGAATATCTGTTAAAGTCATATTGTATAAGCCAAACAATGGAGTCGGGTTGCCCGCTCCATACGGCTCTAAAAACGACAACTGGTCGGCAAGAGCAACTGAAAGCTGTGCGGGGTTAAGCTTACAATCAAGCTCTAGCTGTGCAACAGGCATTTCAACTGTAGAAGCATAATCGTTGATAGCTTTAATGAAAGACTCAATGTTATTTTTCAAAATTCCAAAGCCCACAGCCATCGGATGACCGCCAAATTGTGTGAGATACTGTGAGCAAGCAAACACAGCATCACAAAGCGAAAAACCTTTTATGCTTCTGCCCGAAGCTCTGCATCCATCGTCAGCAATAGAAATGACAATGCTTGGCTTGCCGTAAATCTCCTTAATACGTGAAGCGACAATTCCGATAACTCCCTGATGCCAATTCTCACCGCAAACAACAATGATTCGATTCTGCACAATGGACGGGTCGCGCTTAATGCGTTCGTCGATATCATCAAGGATTTCTTTCTCAATAGCCTGACGCTGGGTGTTATCTTCGCACAGCTCCTGTGCTATATCATAAGCCACACTTTCATCATCAGTTAAAAGCATAGACACGGTTTTCTTTGAAAGTCCGAGTCTGCCCCCTGCGTTAATACGTGGCACCAATGTAAAAGAAATATTACCCGTTGTAATCTTACGGTTTGAAAGTCCTGATTCCTCCACAAGTGCATTGATACCACATCTGTCGGAATTTTCTATATGCATAAGTCCGTTTTTAACGATAACTCGGTTATCACCAACTAACGGTACGATATCTCCGACAGTGCCAAGACACGCAAGATCGGAGTAATTTTCGAGCACCTGCTCATAGTCAGAGTACTCTCCCTCAATTGCCATAACAAGTTTTAAGGCCACTCCTACGCCTGACAATTCTTTAAAAGAACTTTCGCACTCCTCCTGATGCATATCAACTATAGCTACAGCATCAGGCAACACAGAGTTAGGCATATGGTGGTCAGTGACAACGGTTTCTATTCCGAGCGACTTAGCGTAAGCAATCTCGTCCACTGCAGCAATACCGTTATCCACAGTTACGATAAGTTTCACTCCGTTTTCGTAAAGGAGATTCACGGCATCGTTATTCATACCATAACCCTCTCCCTCACGGGCAGGAATATAAAACATTACGTTAGCTCCGACGGCTTCTAAATATGAGTATAAAAGTGCCGTAGATGTAACGCCATCAGCATCAAAATCACCGTAGATGCAAATCTTTTCGAAATTTTCAATAGCACTTTTAATTCTGTCAACTGCCTTATCCATATCCTTTGCATCAAATGGGTCGGATAATGTGCTATCATTGTACAAAAAGTCGTTTATAGCATCGTCCTCGGTAATGCCTCTAATATCAAGAAGCATAGCTATAAGCATCGGCAATTCGTGCCTTGTAGAAATGGCAACAGCCCTGTCTTTATTTAATTTTGCTACTGTCCATTTCTTCATAGTAATTCTCCAAATATAAGTATTTAAGCATTCTCAATCAGCTTTTTAGCATGTTCAAGAGCGGTTTGTGTAATATTAACACCGTCGATAATTCGAGCAAGCTCGTGCACTCTGCCGTCAAGGTCAAGCTTTTGCACTTCGGTGTAGGTTTTATTATCGACAAATTGTTTATTTATAAGGAAGTGACTATCAGCGAGGGCTGCAATCTGGGCCTGATGTGTGACACACATAACCTGCCTGTCGCGTGACACTTCCTTTAATTTCATACCAACTTTTTGTGCGGCAGAACCTGAAATTCCTGTATCAATTTCGTCGAATATCATAGTTTCAACGATATCATGGCGTGCAAGCACTGTCTTTATAGCAAGCATCATTCGGGACAGCTCACCACCTGATGCGATTTTTGTAACAGGCTTAGGTTCTTCGCCAAGGTTAACCGATATCAAAAACTCAACTTTATCTGTACCTGATTTTGAAAGCTCAGTTTCTGAAAAGTCCACCACAAGTCTGACATTAGTCATCTCAAGAAAAGCCATTTCCTTTTGAACCTGTGACGCAAAATCTTCTGCTACTTTGTGGCGGATTTGTGACAGCTCTTTGGCTTTTTTCAAAGCCTCTTTGTTTAAAGCTTCAAAGCGTTCTCTGAGCTTTTCACGGTTGACATCGTAGTCTTCTAGCTCTTTGAGTTTTAGTTGAGCAGACTCTAAAAAGCTTAGCATTTCTTCTTCAGTTGCACCGTATTTTCGTGACAAACGATAGTATGAATCAAGTCTTTCTTCAATCTGTTCAAGGCGATAAGGGTCCGACTCTATATCGGAAACAGCATCCGAAATAAGCGAAGATATGTCCTTTAGCTCGTACAACGCGTTATATAGCCTGTCAGATAAATCGGTTAGCGACTCTTGATAACGAGAAGCTGTTGACAATGACAAAAATGCATCGTCTGTCATATTTATAACACCGTCGATATCATCATCACCGTCTAAAATAGACTTTGATTTGATAAGCGACTTTGTGATTTTATCAGAATTGAGTAATATAGTTTTTTCTTCATTTAAAGCATCAATTTCACCAATTTTTATATCGGCATCGCTTAGCTCATCAATTTGATATCGGAGCAAATCAATTTGTGCGAGGCGTTGAGCTTCATCATCGTTTGCACCCTCAATCTCCTCTTTTGCCAAAACATATTCATTATACACTTCTCGATAGTCAGCAAGGAGCTTACTATTCTGAGCAAGAGCATCAATATAATGCAAATGAAGTGACGGTGACATAAGCTCAGCGTTATCAGACTGACCGTGGATGTTAACAAGATATGCGGACAGTTCTTTTAAAGCTGAAACTGTAGCAGGGCGTGAGTTAATTCGGCAGGTGTTTTTTCCACTTACAGACATCTCACGCTGTAAGATAACCATACCGTCTTCTACTTCAAAGCCTAAAGTCAAAGCCTTTTTCTCGACAAATTTTGAGACATCGGTAAAGGTAGCACTTACAAAAGCAGAATTACAGCCATTGCGGATAATCTGCTTACCTGTACGCTGGCCGAGCACCGCGTTGATTGAGTCGATAACGATACTTTTACCTGCACCTGTTTCACCCGTCATAACGTTAAAGCCATCGGAGAAATCAATATTCGTTTTTTCGATAACAGCGATATTTTCAATATACAGATTAGATAACATACTTTAAAAACTCCTGAGTGTAGGCTCTGGCGGATTCTTCATTTTTGCACACAATAAATATAGTATCATCGCCTGCAATTGTACCGACAATTGAGTCGTACTGCATTGAATCAAAGGCAGCACAAACAGCCTGTGCCATACCTGCGTATGTCTTAACAACTACCATATTCATAGCATAATCAACGCTGACAACAGAGGTATCAATAAGGCTGAAAAAGCCGTTTTTAGCGACATTGAGGTTCTGTGACGGAGCTTGATAGCGGTACTTTCCGTTTGAGTCTAGTGCTTTTGTGAGTC
Organism: Ruminococcus sp.; assembly: GCA_017473955.1. Lineage (GTDB taxonomy): Bacteria > Bacillota > Clostridia > Oscillospirales > Acutalibacteraceae > Ruminococcoides. The sequence goes on from JAFUIK010000024.1 coordinate 22,374, forward strand.
TTAGCTTTTTAATATCTCTGGACACGGTAGACTGAGTTACGTCGAAGCCTTCTTCTTTTAAGTATTCGAGCAACTCTTCCTGTGTTGTTATCGGAAATCTGTTGATAAGTTCAACGATTTTTGTGTGTCTGTTTGATTTCATCAGTTTTTCTCCTTTAACTTTTCGTTAAGCAGAGTATAGAAGTTTTTCTCTTTAAGAATTATAAGCTCTAAATAATCCTCTGATTTTGTGATTGTGATTTTGTCGCCCTTTTGTATCTCGACGTTTGTCTGTCCGTCAACAACAAGGTAACTGTGACTCAAGTCAGCGTTATCAACTGTTGCGGTGAGCAAGGCATCTTCTCTGAAAACCACCTGTCGTGATGAAAGAGCATGAGGACAAAGCGGTGTGAGCAGAATACAGTTCATATCAGGCTCGATAACAGGTCCGCCAGAGGAAAAGCTGTATGCGGTTGAGCCTGTAGGAGTAGCAAATATCATACCGTCTGCACGATAAGTGATAATACGCTCGTTATTAAGAAGCACCGAAATGTCAATAATCGGCTTCAAAACATCACGTGTGATAGCAGCC
>JAFUIK010000025.1 GCA_017473955.1 Ruminococcus sp.
AGTGGGAGAAAGCATAGGAGTAAACGCTTTTTTCGTAATCGCTTAAGCCTTCTGTAGTAAGAATTGATTTTCCGTCATATTTTTCGACAGAAAATAAGCACGCTTTTTGTGGCTTTCCGTCAACAAGAACGGTGCATGTGCCGCAAGCACCCTGAGAACAACCGTCTTTAACTGATGTTAATTTCAGGTCATCACGCAGAAATCTCATTAGCGTTACATTTTCTGTAATATTATATTGCTTGTCGTTGATTGTAAGAATAGCCATATTATACCTCTGTGTTTTCTAGCTTTTCTAAATCCTCTTTTGTATCTATATCGGAAAGTTCGTCGGGATGGTCGACTTCAAATAGTTTTAGCCTATCTTCGTGCATACGTATTATAGTGTTTCCGCCGTTGTCTTCTGTGAGCTTTCTTAACCCATCAAAGAATTCTTTAGGGAAAACACACGGGTTGCCCCTTACGCCTTTGTAGCTCATACCGACAAGAAATTTAGAGTTTTTTATATAAAAATCGAGCATTTGTGAAACGCTGTCTTTTCTGAGTAGTGGTTGGTCGGATACCATAAACATAACTGCATCACAGTCATTTGTGGCATCGAGTCCGAGCTTTATCGTGTGGCTGATGCCGTAGTCAGGATGCTTGTTTTTAATGCCTGTGAATCCATACCTGTGGGCTTTGTCGATAACCTCACTATACTGTGAAACTACAGCGACTTTGTATAATTTGTCAACAGGTATAGCATTTAAAGCTCTGTCAATCAGGCTGATGCCGTTGAGTTTCTTGTTCAGTTTGTTATCACCAAAACGTTTGGCGTTGCCTGATGCCATCAGCACACATCCGATTTTAAGTTCCATAAAAACACATCCTACTACGTTTATTTTATCAAATGATATTATGCGTTGTCAATAAAACAGATACTCAATCTCCTCATATAATACCCATATTTTTCAAGAAAATATATAAAAAACCTCTTTAAAAACACGCCACTATATGTTATAATAACCAAAGTATAAGGAAGAGTGTATGCTTTTACTATATAGGAGGCGAGATTTATGGTAGTAGGTAAAAGTATCAAAAGAATAGATGCTTTCGATAAAGTTACCGGCAGAACAAAGTATACTGATGATTTGTGCGATAAAAGTGCGTATATCGCTAAGGTGCTTCATTCTACTATAACTCACGGTAAGGTGCTGTCTATAGATGTCAGTGAAGCCGAGAAAATCGAAGGTGTTATAAAGATTGTCACTTGCTTTGATGTTCCAAAGGTGTATTTTCCTACAGCAGGACACCCGTGGTCAACTGATGAGTCACACCAGGATGTAGCCGACAGGCTTCTTTTGACTGATGTTGTGCGTTTTTACGGCGACGATATAGCAGCGGTTGTGGCTGAAAACGAGGTTGCCGCACAACAGGCATTAAGAGCTATTAAGGTTGAATATGAGGAGTATCCGTTCGTTCTTGATGTGGAAGAGGCTATGAGTGACTCAGCTCCGCTTATTCATAAAAATTATCCTAATAATATTTTGGGGCACTCGTCCCAGAGTGTGGGTAATTATGAAGAAGCTATTAAAGAAGAGGGACTTATTAAGTTCGATAACTGGTACGATACCCCTACTGTTCAGCATTGCCATATTGAAAACCATATTTGCTATGCAAGTATGGAAAACGGTAGACTAACTGTTGTAACCTCGACCCAGATTCCTCATATCGTCAGACGAGTAGTAGGTCAGGCACTTTCACTTGATTGGGGCAAAATCCGCGTTGTTAAACCATACATAGGTGGTGGCTTTGGTAATAAACAAGACGTGCTGTATGAACCTTTGTGTGCATATCTTTCAACGGTAGTTGGCGGAAGACTTGTAAAGCTTGACTCTAGTCGAGAGGAAACCTTTGTTTCTCAGAGAGTACGCCACGCTATACGTAGTCATATTGTTACTTATACTCGCCCCGACGGAACCTTTGTAGCAAGAAAGCTTGAGCTGTTTTCTAATCAGGGAGCCTATGCATCTCACGGTCATTCGATTGCCGCAAAGGGTATGGGCTGTTTTAGACAACTTTATCCTTGCCCTAATGTTGAAGCTGAATGCTACACAGTGTTCACAAACCGCCCTGTGGCAGGTGCGATGCGTGGCTATGGTATTCCTCAGGCTATGTTCGCGGTTGAAAGTCAGATTGACGATATCGCAAAAGGGCTAAATTTATCTCCGCTCGAGATAAGAAAAAAGAACCTTATGCCTGTAGGCTATAAGGATGAGTTCTCGAAGAATGTCAACTACTTTGATACATTCAATCAGTGTATCGAAAAAGGTAAAAAATATATTGATTACGATAGAAAAATCGAAGAATATAAAAACCAGTCGGGTAATATACGCAAAGGTATTGGTATGGCAGTGTTTTGGTACAACACAGCCGTATGGCCGATAAGTCTTGAGTCATCTTCCAGCCGTATGGTTCTTAATCAGGACGGCTCAATAAGTGTCCAGCTCGGTGAAACCGAGATAGGACAGGGAGCAGACACAGCCTTTGCACAGATGGCGGCTGATGCTGTAGGATTAACTCTAGATAAAGTAAATGTTGTTTCCTGTCAAGATACCGATGTTACACCATTTGGCACAGGAGCTTATGCATCACGTCAAACATACGTCGGTGGTCTTACTATTAAGCAAACTGGCGAAATGTTAAAAATGCGTATTCTTGATTATGCCGGTAAATTAAGTGGGATTGATGCAGCCGAGCTTGACATTGTTGATAATAATATCATAACAGTAAGTGATAAGAAATTTGTTATGGATGTTGCTAAGCTTGCTATTACTGCCCTTTACAGTATGGAGGACAGCCGTCACATCACCGCTGAAAGCACATATCAGATTAAATCAAACGCGTATTCATTCGGTTGTTGTTTTGCAGATGTTGAGGTTGATATCCGTGCGTGTAAGGTGAAAATCAACGATATTATAAATGTTCACGATTGCGGAACTCTTATAAACCCTGCTTTAGCTGAAGCACAGGTGCACGGCGGTATGTCTATGGGTATCGGTTATGCACTTTCAGAACAGGAGATTTTTGACAGCAGAACAGGTCGCACCTTGAACAACAATCTGCTTGACTATAAATTATCTACATTTATGGACCATCCGCATTTAGAAGCACAGTTTGTTGAAAACGCAGAGCCAACCTCTGCATTTGGCACTAAAGCTTTAGGTGAGCCTCCTGCTTGTCCTGTTGCTCCTGCTATTCGAAATGCTGTTCTTAATGCAACGGGAGTTGCTGTAAATAAAATCCCTATGACACCGCACGTTCTTTTCGAAGAGTTTTCGAAAAGCGGACTTATTTAAGGAGGCGAGAGTATGTATGATATAAAAGCGTTATATGAAGCATCAAGCATAGAAGATGCAATAAAGCTACGCTTAGAGTACCCTGAGGCTCAGATTCTCGCAGGCGGTAGCGATGTTTTAGTACAGATTCGTGAGGGTAAGCGTGCCGGAAAAGAGCTAATCAGTATATATATGATTGATGAGATGCGTGGAGTTACTCTTGATGATAATGGTGATATACGTATCGGTTCACTGACAAGTTTTTCTCATATCACTAAAAACGAGATTGTTAAAAAGTATATCAACGTTTTAGGTGAAGCTGTCGATATGGTCGGTTCACCACAGATTAGAAATATCGGCACAATCGGCGGCAATACCTGTAATGGTGTTACTTCTGCTGATTCTGCATCCACTTTGTTTGCACTCGATGCTCTTGTTGAATTAACAGGCAGTAGCGGTAAGCGTATTATTCCAATCTCTGAGTTTTACATTAAAGCCGGTACGGTTGATATCAAGCCTGACGAAATTCAGACAGCTATCATTATTCCAAAAGAGAAATATACAGATTATCAGGGTCACTATATAAAATACGCTATGCGTAATGCTCTTGATATAACAACAACCGGCTGTTCGGTTAATGTGAAGTTAAGTGAAGATAAGAAAGTGTTTGAGGATGTTCGAATCGCCTATGGTGTAGCAGGTCCAATCCCTATGCGAGCAAAAACCGCCGAGGAGTTTATCAAAGGCAAGAATGTCAGTGAAGATACCGCTAAAGAGTTTTCTTTAAAGGTGCTTAGCGATATTAACCCAAGAGATAGCTGGCGAGCATCAAAGGCGTTTCGTCAGCATTTAGCCACAGAGCTGGCATACCGAGCACTTAAAGAGTGCGTGAAGCTTTCTGGAGGTGAGATGTAATGGCACAGTATAAGCTAGTCAGATGTACTATTAACGGCAAAAAAGTTGAGCAGATGGTTGATGTGCGTGCATCTCTTACAGATATGCTAAGAAATGATTACCGAATGACATCGGTTAAAAAGGGTTGTGAAGTCGGTGAATGTGGTGCTTGTAATGTGCTGATTGACGGCGAATGTTTTAACTCGTGTATTTACCTTGCTGTTTGGGCTGAGGGCAAGCATATTCGTACTCTTGAGGGACTTATGAGCGAAGATGGCGAGCTTTCTGATATTCAGCAGGCATTTATTGACGAAGCAGCCGTCCAGTGCGGTTTTTGCACCCCAGGTGTTATTATGTCTGCTGTGGAGATTTTAGAAAGTGGCAGAGATTATACAGATGATGAGTTAAGAAAGCTTTTATCAGGTCATTTGTGCCGTTGCACAGGCTACGAAAACATTCTTAGGGCAGTTCGTAAAACTCTTGATAAAAGACTAGGTAAAGTGTAATATGCCTGACAGTAAAAGTGATATAAAATTGCACCCGAAGTTAACCTTGCAGCTTTTTACAAATGAAAAGTGCTTTGGACCGGGAGTTGCGATTTTACTCGAAAAAATTAAAGAGAACAACTCTATCCGAAAAGCATCAGCTGAAATCGGAATGTCATACTCAAAAGCGTGGACTATTATTCGCCGAGCTGAAAGTAACTTAGGCTTCAAACTTTTGGAGTCTAAAACAGGTGGTGTGGATGGTGGCGGTGCAACGCTTACAAAAAGCGGCGAGCGTTTACTTGAGAGCTTTAGACAGTGCGAAAAAGAGCTTTTTGATTATTGCGAGAGTAAGTTTGAAGAGCATTTTTCGTGGATAGATAATAATGCTAATTTGGAAAAATAATTTACGATATGTCAGTGTACTTTTGTGCATTGACATATTGTTTGATTTTTTATATTTTACAGATAACTATGATTTCAGATTTGTTGAAAATAAAAAAAGGTGTTACCTCAGTTATAGGCGGCGGTGGAAAAACCACCCTGCTTAATACTTTAGCTAATGAGTTGAAAGCTAAAGGTGCAGTAATAATTACAACTACAACTCACATTATGAAAAGCGAAATATTTCCAAATGTTGTGACTAAATACGGAGAAGAGAACCTGTCATATATAAATGAGCAGTTGAAAAAGCACAACTGTATATGTCTTGGCAGTTTGAGCGAGAACGGAAAACTTACTATGCCTGACACATCTTTTTCGGATTTAGAAAAGATATTTGACTATATCTTAGTTGAAGCTGACGGCTCAAAGCGTTTGCCACTTAAAGCTCACCTTGACTTTGAACCTGTTATACCTGTTGAATCAAATCAGACGATACTTGTAACAGGTGTTGATGCTGTGGGATGTAAGCTGAGCGAAGTAGCACATAGAGTAAATAAAGCGAGTGAATTGCTAGGGTGCAGTAGAGACACTGTCGTTACCCCTGAGATGGTAGCAAAACTTATTAATACCGAGAATCTTCATAATAGGGTTGTTTTCAATAAATGTGATAATATTAATTTGAAAGAAACTGCTGGACTTATCAGCAGAGATATAAAAACAGAATGTATAATTGCATCATTGCTCAAAGGAGAATGGTATGTTAGCAGTAATTAAAGGTGCAGGTGATATCGCCTCAGGTATAGCTCTTAGGCTTCACCGTGCAAATTTTAAAGTTGTTATGACAGAAATTGATGCTCCGTCAGCGATTCGCAGAACAGTTTGCTTTTCTGAAGCCGTTTATAACGGCGAAGCGGTTGTTGAGGATGTCAAGGCAGTTCTTGCAGATAATACTGACAAGGTGGCGGGGATTTTAGAGAATGGAAATATTGCCGTGTTGGTTGATGAAAGAGCTAACTGTATAAAAGAGCTTAAGCCTGATTTTGTTATAGATGCTATTTTAGCCAAGAAGAACATAGGCACAGATATAGATGATGCCCCCGTTGTAATTGGTGTAGGTCCGGGCTTTACGGCAAAAGAAGATTGTCACGCTGTCGTTGAAACAAAGCGTGGACATTTTTTAGGTAGAGTTTATTATGAGGGCAGTGCTATTGAAAACACTGGTATCCCAGGTGATATAGCAGGCTACACAACCGACAGAATTATCCGTTCTCCTGAATACGGTGTATTCAATCCGATTTACGAAATCGGTGATGAGGTGAAAAAAGGCGAGGTTGTTGCCTGTGTTGATAGTACACCTATTGTTTGCAATGTTTCGGGAATACTCAGAGGAATTTTACCAAAGGGGACCTTAGTTTCAGCTAATATGAAATCGGGTGACGTTGACCCAAGATGCGATAAAGAGCACTGTTACACAGTGTCAGACAAAGCCTTAGCTGTTGGTGGCGGTGTACTTGAAGCCTGCCTGCATTTACATAAAGATTAAATGAAAGCTTTATGATATCTTTAATCGTATGGGACGGCATCCTTGACGTCTTGCAAGCAGAAACATTTCTGATAACACACAAACATTGATTTACATAAAAATACTCGGAGAAATATTATGCCGGATAAAGAAAACGTAAAACTTACCAAACTCTCAAAATGCTCTGGTTGTGGAGCAAAGGTTGGAGCAGGAGTTCTCGCTCAACTCTTAGGCGACTTAAATGTAAAACACGATGAAAATCTTCTTGTCGGCTTTGATAAAAGCGACGATGCTTGTGTGTATAAGGTGTCGGATGAGCTGTGTATAGTAGAAACGGTGGATTTCTTCCCACCAATTGCCGATGACCCTTATACATTTGGACAAATAGCCGCAACAAACGCTTTGTCCGATATCTACGCCATGGGTGCCGAGCCTAAAATCGCCCTCAATATTATGTGCGTGCCAAAGACTATGGATAACAGCGATGTCCACGCTATTTTAAAGGGCGGTTACGATAAAGTATATGAAGCAGGTGCAGTGATATCAGGTGGCCACAGCATTTATGATGACGAGCCAAAGTACGGCTTGTGTGTCACAGGCTTTGCCCATCCTGACAAGATTTACACAAACTCAGGTGCAAAACCTACCGACAAGCTTATCTACACAAAACCACTCGGTATCGGCATTATCACCACCGCACAAAAAGCCGACATCGCATCAAAAGAGAGTGTAGAAAAAGCTGTACAGGCTATGACTTTTCTCAATAAATCAGCACGAGATTGTATGATAAAATACGAGGTCCATGCGTGCACCGATGTAACAGGCTTTTCTATGATGGGTCACTCGCTTGAGATGGCTCAGGGCTCTGACACTCAGATTAGGATTTACACCGATAATATCGACGTGATTGACGGTGCATTTGAATTTGCACAGATGGGCATACTACCGGAGGGAATGTACCGCAACCGCACCTACGCTGAGCCTTTTGTGGACGCAGGCGATGTACCGCTTTATATTCAGGATGTTTTGTACGACCCACAGACTTCGGGCGGATTGCTCATCAGCGTAGCAGCTGATGATGCCGACAAGCTCCTTAGTGATTTAAAAGAGTGCACGCTGTCCGCTCGTATCATAGGCGAGGTCGAAGAGTACACAGGGGATAAGAGAATATTTCTTGTGTAGAAATATAAATAATTCCGCAACAGAATTAAAGTTGTAAATAAATTTCCGAAAGAGAAATATATGGAGAATATTTATTTTGACAATGCGGCGACTTCTTTTCCTAAAGCACCGCAGATGTCACAAGTAGTTTCAAATTTCATAGATAATTATTGTGTTAACATAAACCGAGGCGTTAACATACTTTCTGACGAAGTAGGCGATATGGTACTTAATACCCGCATAAAACTGTCAAAGCTGTTTGATTGTGCCGATGTACCGTACAAATTCAGCAAAAGGGTTGTTTTTACGTCAGGTGTGACAGAGTCCATCAATATGTTCTTGCGTGGACTGTTGAGTGAGGGCGACCACATTGTCACAGGTTCTATGGAGCACCACGCTGTTATGCGTACACTCTACGATTTAGAGCGTCAAAGAGGTATCAGCTTTGATATAGCACAGAGTGATAATAATGGCGTTGTGAAAGCTTTCACCGTTGAAAAACTCATAAAGCCAAACACAAAAGCTGTGATAATTAACCACGCATCGAACGTTTTCGGTACAATAAGTCCGATAGAAGAAATCGGAAAGTTATGCAAAAAGCACGGCGTATTCTTTGCGGTTGATACCGCTCAGACAGCTGGTGTAGTAGATATCTCAATGCGTAGGTGTAACATCGATTTTCTCGCCTTTTCAGGTCACAAAGGCTTGCTTGGGTTACAGGGTATCGGCGGATTTATCGTATCTGATAAACTAAACAAAGCACTCAGCGTTGTCAAAACAGGTGGCACAGGAAGTGCCTCGCATTTTTACACCCAACCCGACGCTATGCCCGATAAGTTTGAAAGCGGTACGCTTAATTTATGTGGGATTTTGTCACTTAACCACTCGCTTACATTCATCGAAAACACAGGTGTAGATAAAATCAGGGAGCACGAGCTTAAACTAAGACGATATTTTATCAATTCGCTCAAAGATATCGACGGACTGACAGTTTATTGTGCTGATGATAGCCTTGATACAACAGCGGTTGTGTCACTTTCATTCAAAGGTATCGACAACGGCTTGGTAGCGTCAAAACTTTCGAGTGAGTATAAAATAATGACGCGTTGCGGTCTCCATTGTGCACCCTCGGCTCACTCGTCGATGGGAACATATCCGTCGGGTACGGTGCGTTTTTCATTTTCTTATTTTAATACAAAAGAAGAGATTGATTACGCAGTTGATTCTATAAGTGAAATTCTAAAGGAGAATTATAATGCCTAAAGCGATTATCGCTATGAGTGGCGGTGTTGATAGCTCGGTAGCGGCTTTTCTTATGAAAGAGCAAGGCTATGATATAATCGGAATAACACTTAAGCTCCATAGCCAAAATGATATAATTGAAGAGCAGTCTTGTTGCACTCAGCAGGATATTGTGGATGCGAAAGCTGTTTGTGATAAGCTTTCAATTGAACACAGGGTTGTTGACCTTGAAAGTAACTTTAGGGAATATGTTATCGACAGATTTATTGCATCTTATATTAGCGGTGGAACACCTAATCCTTGTGTTGATTGCAACCGCTTTATTAAATTTTCCAAACTCCTTGAAATCGCAAGGGAAGAGGGCTTTGACTATGTTGTTACAGGACACTATGCTCGAGTCGCTTATGTAGAAGGAACAGGACGATATGTATTAAAAAAGGGTCTTGACGAAAGTAAGGACCAAAGTTATGTTCTGTATTCTCTCACACAGGATGCGTTAGCACACATAAAACTGCCTTTGGGAGAATTGTCAAAAAACAGAGTGCGAGAAATCGCACAGGAAAATGGCTTTATAAACGCCTCTAAAAAGGATAGTCAGGACATCTGCTTTGTGCCAAATGGTAAGTATGCCGATTTTATATCGCAGTACACCGGAAAAACTTTTCCCGACGGTGAGTTTGTTGATTTGCAGGGTAACGTGCTCGGTACTCACAAAGGCATAATCCGTTATACTATCGGTCAGCGAAAGGGACTTAATCTCGCTTTGCCTCAATCGATGTACGTTTGTAAAAAGGATATAGTGGAAAATAAAGTTACTTTATGTCTTGATCACGAGCTTTTTTCAAATGAGCTCATAGCAGATGATGTTAACTTTATTTCTATACAAGAACTAAAAGAGCCGATTAAGGTTAAGGCTAAAATCAGATATAAGCACAATGAAGCCGATGCAACACTTTATCCGCTTGATAACGGAAAAGTGAAACTTGTATTTGATGAACCTCAGCGTGCTATTACCAGCGGACAGGCTGTTGTGATGTATGACGGCAACACTGTTGTCGCAGGCGGAACGATAATATAAGAAAAAGCGGTAGATAAACTACCGCTTTATTTTTTTGATCAGTTTTTGATTAACTCGAGCATATGGGCTATTTCATTTTGCTTGCATAAACCTTCTGAGAACGCTGTTGCACTGCCACACGCTGTCGCAAGTTTTAGAGCAAATTTATAGTCGCTCGATTTTAAATATCCTGCAATAAAGCCTGCTACCATTGAGTCACCGGCACCTACAGTGTTTATTGCCTCGCCCTTTGGCGTACTTTGGATTATTACCTGTTTGTCTTCTGAAAACAGTACCGAACCTTTGTCACCCATGGAAACGAGCACGTTCCTAGCACCTAGGTTTTGAAGCTTAATGGCATACTTTTCGATATCGTGAAGCGTTGTTACTTTTGTGTTAAAGGTTTCCATAAGCTCTGATACATTTGGTTTTATGAGAAACGGCTTGTATTCTAATGTGTTCAAAAGTTTTTTACCTGTTGTATCAACAACCGTCATAACACATGTTTTGCTGACTTTTGAAAGTATTTTAGCGTAGATATTATCGTCAGCATTTTTTGGAGCACTGCCCGAAAGTACGAGCACATCGTGCTCATTTATTTCTTCGAGTTTTTTAAACAGCAGATGCAGGTCATAATCGCTTATAACAGGGCCGGTAGTGTTTATGTCGGTTTCTTCGTCGCTACGTATTTTTACGTTGATTCGTGTGAATCCTTTTTCTAAATGTACAAAGTCCGAGTTAATTCCTTTTTCTTTTAACGATTCTTCAATCTCTTTTCCTGTAAAGCCTGCCAAAAAGCCTGTTGCGATACTCTCGGTTTCAAGCTCTTTTAATACTGTTGAAACATTGATACCCTTACCGCCACAGTAAAGTGTTTCGCTTTCGCTTCTGTTGATAGTGCCCAGTATCGGGTTATCCATATTTATAACAAAGTCGATTGCAGGATTTAATGTAACCGTGTATATCATACGTTCACCTCTGAAAGTAGTGTTTTTTTCTATTATAATCTTGACTCGTTTTTAAGTTTATTATACACTTTGAGTATTAAAATTTGCGAGGTGTATTATGAGCAGAATCCTTGTTTGTGGACTAATAAATGTTGAAACCACCGTTAAAATTGACGGCTTTCCGCTTGAATACTGTCCGATTGATTATAATTTCTTCGGTGTTAATTCCTACCCCGCAGGAGTCGGATTGAACCTTAGCTTATCACTCTCTACATTATCCGACGAAGTAAGGCTTTTGTCAATGGTCTCTGATGATTGTGCTGGTGCAGTTGTAAAAGATGTGTTAGTAAAAAACGGTGTATCAACAGACTATCTTTTAAATACGGGTTCAACAGCTCAGTCGGTTGTGCTTTATGACAATGATGGTAGACGCAGGATTTTTTGCGATTTAAAGGACTTGCAGGAACGTAGCTTTGATGAAAAAATCTTCATTGATGCTGTAAAAGATTGTGATGCTGTTTGCCTTTGTAATATTAACTTTTCACGCAATTTGCTTAAAATTGCAAAAGATATGGGAAAGATTATCGCCACCGATATCCATGTTCAAAGTGACATAAACGATGAGTATAACCGCGATTTTATGAAGAACGCAGACATACTCTTTTTGAGCAACGAGGGGATAATAGGTAGGGAAAAAGAGTTTTTAATGCAGCTAAAAGATACCTACAAAGCACAGATTATTGTCGTTGGTATGGGGGAAAACGGTTCGATGATGTATGTCAGAGCTGACGATAATTATCATCACCGGAACGCCGTGAAACCCGCAAAAATAGTTAACACAGTCGGAGCTGGAGATTCGCTGTTTTCAAGCTTTGTCCATTTTTATGTTAAGGGTGTTGATCCTTACACCTCGCTTGAATATGCAACACATTATGCCTCACACAAAATAGGTTTTGACGGTGCTGCAAAAGGTTTTTTAACTGAAAAGCAATTACTTGAAATTGTCAACAGGGTATAATAAAAAGACAGCAGTGCAAAAAACTGCTGTCTTTTTACTAAGGGGGTTATTATAAAATGAAAAAACATAGAATGCCAATAATTATACTGATGAGTGCACCACCTATAACATCGCGTATGAAGTGAACTCCTGACAGGACTCTTGTGATGCCTATGAGTGTTGCAAGTACCATCATAATGATGCCTAGCTTAACGTCTATATATAAGAAGGCTAAAGCTATAATGAAAGCCGATGCGGTGTGACGACTCGGAAAGCTTTTTCCTTTTGTCTCTTTTTTGATAGCAGGTGTATAGTCGTACACTTCGTATGGTCTTTTAGCGTTTATGATGTAACGTAAAACCGTGACCAGTATCAAAACAAAAAGCGGGACAAAAGTTGCTTTTAGGAAAACCTCGCTTTTAAAACCTATGGTGATGAACAGATAAACTAACTGCATAGGATAAAACATCATCATAATAGCAGGCAAAATATCGTGAAGAGCTTTTATTACGTTAAAGCGACTTTTAGTTGCTGTGAAGTATTCACTTAAGAATTTATATTGCTCTTCTTTCATTTTCACCCGTCCTCTCGTTGATGTGCTCTTATTATATCATTCTAATTTTGCTAAAACAACAAACAAATTTTAACTAAATTATTAACATTCTATGACTACACCGTAATTTTCAAACCAGTAATCAAGCTCAATTATATACGCCATAATCTGTGGAGCACGCATAAGCTGTCCGTACCATGGAGAGCTTATTTTGTCAGGGTGATTTATTATATTCATAACGCCCTCTGTGTCGAGCAGTGTATTAAGCACGGTTCCTTTTTTGTTTAGTATTTCCTTAACCTTTTCACTGCAGAGCTTCATATACTCAGGGTTATGAGTTTTTGGGTACGGGCTTTTCTTCCTGTAACAAATATCGTAAGGTAAAATATTCTCAAATGCCTTTCTGATTATTCCTTTTTCTCTGCCTCCGTAAGCCTTTAATTGCCACGGCATGTTGTATGCGTATTCAACTAACCTGTAGTCGCAAAATGGAACCCTGACTTCAAGACCTGAATACATTGAACACCTGTCTTTTCTCTCAAGCAAGCATTGCATAAACCAGTTGAAATTGAGCATGAACATTTCACGCATACGTTTGTCAACAGTTGAATCACTTGGCAGTTTATCGGCTTTTCTTATTGTGTCAAAATATTTACTCATAACGTAATCCTCGCCACGCTTGAGTACTCCTTTCTTTAATATCGAACGTCTGATATCCTGACTTCTTGACCACGGAAAACACTCCTCAAATAGTATGTTTTTATTGTGGTACCACGGATATCCTCCGAATAATTCGTCTGCACATTCGCCTGATAGAGCAACTGTGTAGTCTTTTTTTATTTCTTTACAAAACAGCAGTAACGATGAGTCTATATCAACATAACCGGGTAAATCTCTGGCTTTAACGCTGTCGTAAAGAGCTTCCATAACATTCTTATTGTTAAGCACGATTTCCGTATGATTAGATGAGGTGTCATCTACCATTATTGAAATGTAGTCAAAATCAGCGTTTGGTTGAAAACTGTTTTTTGTGAAATATTTTCTGTTATCCTCGTACTCAACACTGTAGGTGTTAATATTACCAAGATTATTCTTTTTGTAGTAGTTGGAAGCGGTTTTGCATATTATGCTTGAGTCCAGTCCGCCTGACAGAAAAAAGCACATTGGAACATCAGTAACAAGTTGTCTGTTTATTGCGTCGGTAAGAAGATAACGTGTTTTGTCTATAGTTTCGCTTTCTGAATCGGTGTGCTCTGTAGCTGTAATTCTAAAATAGGTTTCTTTGTACATCTTACCATTTTTGAAAATCGCCATTTCACCCGGTCTAAGCTCTTTTACTCCTTTGAAAATACCACTTTTAGGAGAGCGAGCAGGACCTAGGAAAAATATCTCGTAAAGTCCTGTTTCGTTAACGGTAGGTTTAACAATACCGCTTTTTAGCAATGCCTTTATCTCCGAGCCAAAGATGATACCGCCTTTGTATTTGTAGTAGAAAAACGGCTTTACTCCTATTCTGTCGCGACACATAAATAGTTTCTTTGAGTTAACTTCATATACTGCAAAAGCATAAATTCCGTTTAATTTATGCACACATTTTTTGCCGTATTCAGCGTAAGTATGAAGTAATACCTCTGTGTCGCTGTGAGTGCTGAAAGTATGACCTTTGGATAACAGGTCCTGCCTTAATTCGTCTGTGTTGTAAAGCTCACCATTATATACGATGACGTATTGCTCGCCTTTGTAATTAAGCTTCATCGGTTGTTTACCATTTTCAATGTCGATTACAGCAAGGCGTCTGTGTAGCAGTGCCACGTCATGTGTGATAAATTCACCTTGCTCATCCGGTCCTCTGCTTTCTATTGAGCTTGACATAGCATTTAGCTCAGTTGCCCTTTCTCTTAAATCGATTGTGTCATCAAGCCATCCTGCAATTCCACACATAATATTACCTCCGTTTTAATTTTTCATTGCTTAGTGAATTTAAAAAACACACTGCTGTTAGTATCAGAGCACAACAACCCCACAATGGTGTAGTTGTGCTTGTTTCTACATTTTCTACTGTTGAGAAAACCTCACTGGTAGTAGGAAACAGTATAAGTAAAATATATGTAATAAATGACGCTGTTATGCCTTGTATAATTCTAGTTAAGAAAAAAGCAAACTTGTTTATTTGTATGTCTTTTAAAGCTGAGTATACTTGAAAATGTACGCATATTCCTCCAAAGCCTATAGCAAATGAAATAAGATACAGAGGGTACTTACCGCACATTATGTTGCACGCAGTTGTTACCTCAAGTAAGCAAGCAACAGCATCGCTGATTGCAGGATGATCACACAGCAGTGACTCGCAAACCGAAATTATAGCCGAAAAAGATATCACCATAGCACACATATTAATTGTCGCTGTGCATCCGTTTTCGACTGCCTCAACAATCGTTGTACCATTATACTTGGTTTTACACACAATACTCTCATCACTTATTTTATATAACCTGCCTATTATCACAGCGATAACAAAATACGCGATTATCTGAGATGTAAGGAGTATTGAACCTGCTTGTTTGTTGTTTAGTAAAGCAGAGCCTACAAAATTCACTACAAACCCCGGCCCCGAGCTTACCGCGATGAGTGAAAGCTTTTTTGCTTGTTTTTTATTTATACTACCATTTTTAAAGAGAGTTGCTATGCACCTTGCTCCAATAGGATATCCTCCGATAAGCGAGAGCATAAGAGCACTTGAACTTTCTTTAGGAAGCAGTAACAGTTTTGTTGTTATCGGAGAAAGAAGCCTGCCAAGTGCATCAGTTAATCTGCTGTTTGCGACATATTGAGCGATAACCATAAATATAAATAAAGATGGTATAAGTACACTTACGCAAAGGGATAATCCGCTTATTATTCCATCGCGACACTGAGATGAAAATTTAACTGCACCAAAAATACAGACAGATGTCATAGTGATTGACCAAAAGGTTTTTAGATGTTTCTTGTGTTTATCCTGATTTTTAATCCATATCATTTTATCACCACTAATATATATGATAGCTTTTACATAAAAATAATAGTGAATATGTTTAAATATCAACATCGCTAAAATGGAGGTATAAAATGAGAAAACAAAAATCCGAGCATAGTGATGTACATAAAAACAGAGAAAGCGTATTGCAAAATCTTTTTGCTGACATACCTGAGCTTTCATTTAGGGGTAACAGAGAAGTTGTTATCGAGGGTAGCAGAGGTGTGCTTGAGTACAGCGAAAATGTTATAAGAATCAATACGTCTATAGGTTTACTTTGCTTTGAGGGTAGAAATTTGAATCTGCGATGTATTTCGTCATCAGAATTGATAATCGACGGCTTTGTCACAAAAGTTGAATTTATTTTGTAGTGGAGGGACTATGCTTTTAAATATCCTTAGGTGGCTTCAAGGCTATGTGTGTTTTAAAATCACAGGCAAGTTTCCTGAACGATTTATAAATATAGTTACTAAGTCGGGACTTTCAATATGGAATACAGGTAGAGTCAATGGTGATCTTTGTGCGTGTATGTATGTGCGTGATTACAGAAATATCCGACCATTTTCTAAAAAAAGCAGAGTAAAACTGAAAATAAATAAAAAAGTGGGTTCTCCGTTTTTTGTCAGAAAATATAAAAACAGAGTTGGCGTGTTAGTTGGAGCTTTAGTGTTTGCTATAGTTATTTTTGTGATGTCAAATTTCGTATGGACAATCGAAATAACAGGATTGCAAACTATAAGCGAAGCAAAAGTAAGACAAGTGCTTTGCGATAACGGACTTTACATAGGGGCATACATCCCGACAAAAAGCTTTAAAATAATCGGACGTGATACAATGCTTGAGCTCGATGATATAGGATGGATGTCTATTAACGTGATAGACTCTCACGCATCGGTTGAAATCAAAGAAAAAGCAAAATCCCCAAATGTCGATAACTATCACCAGCCTGCTAACGTAAAAGCCGAGCGTGACGGCTTGATACTCAAAATTAATGTCGCAGAGGGTGAAGCTTTGTTTAACAGCGGTTCGGCTGTAGTGAAAGACCAGCTTTTGGTAAGCTCTGTAGTCGAGGATATGCTCGGCGGTGTTACCTTGGTAAGAGCTAATGCCAAGGTGATAGCACAAACAAAACGACAGATGATATTCAGTATAGAAAAAGAACATCCTCGTTTTAGTTACGAAGAGCCAAAAAGCAGATATGCTTTCAATATACTGGGTCTGAAACTCCCGCTGTCATTTACCTTTGCTGATGAAAAAGAAAATCTTGTCCGCTACAAAACTGAGTCTGTTACGCTTTTTGATACAGTTTTGCCGTTGTCATTAAACACGCAATCAATTTACAAAAAAGCTCAATATAAATCTCCTGTAACAGAAAAAGAAGCAAATGATATTTTGTATTATTATTCCTCTTTGTACGAGGGCTTTGAACTGTGTGATTGCATAGTAACAGACAGAAAATGTGCTTTTTCTGAGACTGATACACATTATATTCTTGATGTAACCTACACCTGCGAAGAGGATATAGCTTATCAGCAGGATATAAACATCGATAAAGCAGATACAGAGCGAGTAACACCTGTACAAGATAAAAAATCCGAGTAGCGGTTTGAGTTTTTTGAAAAATGTGTTATACTGACACTAGGCTTTTGCTTTTAGAAAGAGGGATAATATGAAAGTATTATGTATTGGCGATGTTGTCGGAACTGTAGGATGCAATTTTTTGCGTAAAACGCTTCCGAATTTTAAAAAGCTCAAGGGTATAGATTTGGTGGTTTGTAATGGCGAAAACAGTGCTGACGGAAACGGTGTGCTTCCTGTGTCTGCTGACCATTTGTTTACAAGTGGGGTGGATGTAATCACTCTTGGCAACCATTCTTTCCACCGTAAGGAGATATATTCATACCTTGATGATAATGAGTATATTATCAGGCCGTGTAATTTTCCGTCACCGTCAACTCCGGGTAAAGGTTACTGCACTGTTGATATGGGCAGAACATCTGTGACTGTAATTAACATTATGGGGCAGGAGTTTATTGATATCCGGTGTGAAAACCCTTACTATGCTATTGATGAGATTTTAAAAAATGTTGACTCAAAAATAATTATTGTTGATATGCACGCAGAAACGACAAGCGAAAAGAAAGCTTTTGGTTATTATATTGATGGTAGAGTGTCTGCGTTTTTCGGCACCCATACCCACGTGCAGACAGCTGACGAATGTATCTTAAAAGGTGGCACAGGTTATATTACCGATGTCGGTATGACAGGCCCTGTCGAATCTGTACTCGGTGTAAAAAAGGAGATTATTATCAATCGCTTTAAAACAAAGTTACCTGAACGTTTTGAAAATGCTGATGGAGAATGTATGGTTAACTGTGTATTGTTTGATATTGACGAAAAGACAGGCAAGGCTTTGAGTGTTGAACGATTTGATTTAAGATAGTACTTTTTTATACAATACTTGTTGAGTTTTCAACGAATATCGGCATAATGCCGAAAACATATCAAAAAACTTGCTATGTAAAAAATTTTGATGTATAATGCAGTCAATGTATAATGCTATAAGTTTGTACGTTTATATCCGCACTAAAAACCTATGGTCAAAACAAAGGATGTGTAATTTATAATGATTAACGGTCAAATCCTAAAGCAGGCAATTATCTCAGGTGCTAATAACATCTGTTCACAGAAAGCAAAAATCAACGATCTTAATATTTTCCCTGTTCCTGACGGTGACACAGGTACTAATATGTCAATGACTATTATGGCAGCTGTCAAGGAACTTGAAAAACTTGATACTGATGACGCTGGTGTAGTAGCTAAGAAAACAGCTTCTGCTATGCTTAGAGGTGCAAGAGGTAACTCTGGTGTTATTACATCTCTGTTCTTTAGAGGTTTTTCATCAGGTCTCGAGGGCAAGACTGAAGCAAGCGGTAAAGATCTAGCTAATGCATTAAAGCTCGGTGTTGATGCGGCATATAAGGCTGTTATGAAACCAACAGAGGGCACAATGCTCACAGTAGGTCGTATGGCTGCTGAAGCTGCTGTTGAAGCTGCTGCTGATACTGATGACGCTGTTGAAATTTGGGAAGTAGTTTGTGAAGAAGCACAACGTGCTCTTGATTTAACACCTACAATGCTCCCTGTATTAAAGAAGGCTGGCGTAGTTGACGCTGGCGGTAAGGGTATCCTTGTTATTTTTGAGGGTATGCTCTCAGTTATCCGCGACGGTGTTATGGTTGAGGCTACAGAAGTAGCTGACGATGAAGAGGGCGAGGAAGATGCTTTCAGAAGTGCCGCTGCTGAATTTGATGATGACATCACTTTCACATATTGTACAGAATTTATCGTAGGTCGTGACCCTGAAATTGCAACAGAGCCTAACGAATTGAGACTTTTCTTAGAAACAATCGGCGACTGTGTTGTTGTAGTAGATGATGAAGAAATTATCAAGGTTCACGTTCACACAGAACAGCCTGGTGACGCTCTTAAAAAGGGTCTTGAGTTCGGTTCACTCTTAACTGTTAAGGTCGAGAATATGAAAGAACAACACAAGCAGGCTAAGGCTGACAACGAAAAGCGAGCTCCAAAGAAAAAGAAGCTTTCTGTTGCTGAGCCTACTGAACAGTACGGCTTTGTAGCTGTTGCCGCAGGTGACGGTGTAACTGAGCTTTTCTCACAGCTTGGTTGCTCACAGGTGGTATCAGGTGGCCAGAGTATGAACCCATCAACTGATGATATTTATGCCGCTGTTATGGCTACTCCTGCTAAGACAGTATTTGTTCTTCCAAACAACAAGAACATCATTATGGCTGCTGAGCAGACACAGGCTATTGTTGAGGACAGGGAGGTTGTTATTGTACCAACTCGTACTATTCCACAGGGTATGTCAGCAATGCTCGTGTTTGATCCTGATGCTGATGCTGATACTAACAAGAACAATATGCTCGATGCTGCTTCTGCTGTATCAACAGGTCAGGTAACATACGCAGCAAGAGACTCTGAGTTTGGTATGAAGAAAATCAAAGAAGGCGAGATTATCGCTTTAGAGAACGGTAAACTTACAGTTACTGATAAATCAATTGAAAAAGCACTCTACAAGCTCGCAAAGAATATGATTACAAAGGATAAGTCTTTTGTTACTCTTATCAGCGGTGAAGATGTAAGTGAAGAAGATGCTCAGCACGCATACGAGCTCTTAAACGATAAGTTTGGTGATGATGTTGATATCACTTTTGTTTCAGGCGGTCAGCCTATTTACTATTACATCTTAAGTGTAGAATAATTATTATGGCGGCGAGTTTCTTCGCCGCCGTTTGTTTATTTTGCTATTTTAAGGAGGGGATAAAATGTCACTTTACGATGTGCCCGTAAGCTCATTAAAAGGCTTTGGTAAAATGAGAGCACAGCTTTTTTCTAAACTTAATATCAACTCTGTTGGCGAGTTACTGCGTTTTTATCCCCGTACATATACAGCCTGGGGTGACATCACCCCTGTAAGCGAACTAAATAACGGCGAAAAAGCACTCATCAAAGCCAGAGTGGTTACAGCTGTCAACACAGTCCGTATCAGCGGTGGCAGAATACTGTCCAAAGTGCAGGTGTCTGATGACAGCGGTGTCATAGAGCTCGTTTTCTTTAACAATAAGTACATCAGCTCAATGCTGAAATTTGACGAAGAATACTGCTTTTACGGCAAGGTTACAAAGGATTTGTACGGCTTTTCTATGACTTCTCCCGAGTTTAAAAAGCTTTCTGAGATGTCAGCTATCACACCTGTGTACAACCTCACTCACGGTCTTACTAACCGTATGGTGATAACTGCCGTCAAACAGGCTGTTTCTATGCTCCCACAGACTATGGTAGACCCTCTGCCGTATGATATCCTAAAGCGTTACGATTTGTGCACTTTAAGATTTGCACTTATGAATATCCATTTTCCTGATAACGAACACGCTCTGGAAAAAGCCAGAAGACGACTCGTTTTCGAAGAATTTCTTGTCCTTAATTTAGGGTTGAGGTTGCTCAAAAATCGTAAGCTTTCCGACACCTCGTGCAAAATGCCTGTTGATTACACAGGCAAATTTATAGGTACCCTGCCTTATGAACTTACTAATGCCCAGAAAAACGCTGTTGTTGACTGCGTGAATGATATGAAAAATAAAAAATCACCTATGAACAGACTTGTTCAAGGTGATGTGGGCTCTGGTAAAACCGCGGTTGCGGCTGCTGTTTGTTACAATGCTGTGAAAAATGGCTTTCAGGCGGCTTTTATGGCCCCAACCGAGATACTTGCTACCCAGCATTTCGAAAACCTGACTAAAATGTTTTCACCGTTTGATATAAAAGTCGATTTGCTCATCGGCTCAATGACTAAATCGAAAAAGGATAAAGTACGTGAAAAGCTGATTTCGGGTGAAACTGATATAATTATTGGTACCCACGCACTGATAACAGATGCAACTAAGTTTAAAAACTTGGGTTGTGCGATAACTGACGAACAGCACCGTTTCGGTGTTGAACAACGCTCGAAGCTTCAGCAAAAAGGGGAGAAGCCTCACGTGCTTGTTTTGTCGGCTACCCCGATACCTAGAACGCTTGGTCTTATTATTTATGGTGACCTTGATATAACTTGTATCGACGAGCTTCCGCCAGGCAGAAAACCTGTCAAAACTATGATGATAGACAGTCAAAAACGCAACGATGCGTTGGGCTTTATCAAGAGGGAAATTGATGATGGACGCCAATGCTACATAGTTTGCCCGCTTGTTGAAGAGGGCGAGCTTGAACTCGAATCCGCCGAAAATTACGCGGCTGAGCTTATGCTGAACTCTTTTGCTGATTATCCGGTTGGGATACTGCACGGGAAAATGAAGTCCAAGGATAAGGATGAAGTTATGAACCGCTTCTCCAACGGAGAGATTTCTATTCTTGTTTCCACAACCGTCATTGAAGTGGGTGTAGATGTCAAAAATGCTTCTGTCATTATGATTGAAAACGCCGACCGCTTTGGCCTTTCCCAGCTTCACCAGCTTCGAGGTCGAGTTGGCAGAGGAGAACACAAGTCATATTGTATCTTAGTTTCTGATAATAAAAACGAAGATACCTTGAAACGACTCTCCACTATGTGTCGCACCAGCAACGGCTTTGAAATAGCTGATGAGGATCTGCGACTTAGGGGTCCAGGTGACTTTTTTGGTAATCGACAGCACGGTTTGCCACAGCTTAATATCGCTGACTTCTCCGATATGGATAGTTTGCGTGATACCCAAGCTGCCGCATCACATATTATGAGTGTTTCTCCTGATTTGTCAGATGCTTCTTTTAAAGGCTTGAAAGCTATGGTAAAGCTCTTGTGGAAATCTATGGATAGCTCTGCTATGAATTAAATATCAACCTTTATTACATTCTGCCACACACAGGTCATATTTGTCGATAATGCCCTGTCGGTGTGCAAGCTTCCAAAATACCACATTTTGTATTTAACGTTGTGTAGTAAGGTATCGAAGAAAATGTTTAGGTCATTAATACTTGAGTCCCTGCGAATCAGTCGCTTCACTGACGCAGGGGCTTCGTGCGTTATGATGATATCAACTTTTTTACCTATACCTTGCAGATTGTTTACAGCTTCCTGAAGCTCTTTGTCAGTTGGTATCGCTTTGTCGTTTAATGGGTCACTGTCTGCTTTTTCGATTGGGTCATCAACCGTGCCCCCGCCGAGAGTGAAAACGCTTTTTCCCTCGATTGTATATACAACGCCACGCTTCAGACAATAAATATTATCCGTTATTTTCTTTGCAAAATTGCCGTAAAGCTCAATTTCCTCATGTTCATTTATCATATCAAAATTCTCGTGAACACCTTCAACAAAAAGTATAGTAAACTTCTTTTTAGATAGCTTTTTTAAGGATTTTAATTCTGATTTAGAATTATCCCATAAAAAGCCGAAATCTCCAGTAACGATTAAAATATCGCCTTTTTTTATTTTACTTATACTTCTGCTTTCGATATCACCTAAATCACCGTGAATATCTCCGGTTATATATATCACAACAATTCCTCCAAAATCAAAAAAATGATTGATATAATTTGCTTTTTATTGTAAGATAGAAACATAATAACATATATTAAGGGAAAATACTATGAAGAAAAAACTAATTTTTTGCATTTGTATATTACTTTCTATAATTATGGGCTTAAGTACATTGCCTTTTTCTGCGTATGTGTATGAATGTCCTGTCGAGATAACTTCAGCATCCGTAATGCTAGTTAATGTAAACACGGACACTGTTGTGTATGAGAAAAATGCTAACACAGCCCATTTTATCTCATACTTGTCTAATCTGATGACCTTTATTGTTGCTTGTGATAACACGAATGATTTTGAAGAAAAGGTTAAGATTACCGACGAGCTTTTATACAGTATACCTAATTCAGATAATAGCCTTGAGCTTTATAGAGGGAAGACTCTTACCGTTAAAGATTTATTGATTTTTGTTATGGCGACTAACGGTAACGATGCGTGCTATGCTCTTGCTGACCATATTACTGGCGGTAATCGCGATGCTTTTGTTGATATGATGAATAAAAAAGCGAAAGACCTTGGTTGTACTAAAACCAAATTTTCCTCGGTTGCGGCTCGTAACGATACAACCCATTTTTCTAACTGTGAGGATCTGTACAGGATTTTAAAATATGCTCTTAGCATTCCACAGTACAGTGAGATAGCGTCAATTTATATGTATCAGCCTGAGGGTTACGAAGGCGATGAGCACATTATTTATACCACTAACTCGATTTTAAAAAAGGGAAGTCCATATTATTATAAGCACGTTAAAAATGGTAAGTATGGAGTCGATTCTATAGCTAAAGGTAATATTATAGCAGTGTCTGAGTATGCAAATGTTTCTTACGCTTGTATCATTTTAGGTGCTCAGCAGTTAAGCGAGCACAACGCTTTCACTGAAACAAAGCAACTTTTGAATTGGTCATACACTACCCTTGGTAGCAAAGAGATTATCTCTGAATCAACTGTTATTGATATCGTCACAGCTCAGGCTCCTTGGGGAACCGTTGAAATTGAGTTGACTTCAGGTAAAGATATAGAAAAAGTCGTTCCAGCAAAGTATAATGCCGATTTGTTGACATTCGAGTTTACTTCTGATGATGTTAGTCTACCTGTGTTTATAGGACAGAATATGGGTACAGCACAGGTTTATTATGATGGTAAGCTTTTCGACGAAATTGATGTTGTATCAAACTCATCAAGAGGAGTTAGTATGCTGTCGGATATCTCCGGTTTTATAGGCTCTATGTTTGACAAAACAATTATTCAAACACAAGAGTCTGAAACTACTGAGCCTACTGCTTTGAGTACGCAAAATCCCGATAACCCGAAGGAAAAAGAAACTAAAACTACACAAGCGGAGTAATAATTATGAAGAGATTTATCAGTATATTCCTATCACTAGTCGTTTTGATTTCGCTTGTGAGTACGGTTGCTACCGATGCTATAAGCTTTGATTGCGATGTTGAAACTTATTCGGATTCTATACTTATGGTTAATCTGGATTCGAATATGGTTGTTTTTGAGAAAGACGCAGATTCCAAGCGTTACCCTGCATCATTAACAAAGATTATGACCTACATCATCGCAGCGGAATACTTTGATGACTATGATAATACTAGAGTTGAAGTGAAACAGTCTATTATCTCATCTCTTGAGGCAAATGGTATAGCATGTTCAGGCCTTGAGTGGCACGCAGGAAAAAGCTTAACCGTCACAGACCTTTTATATGCACTTATGGTGCCTGTGGGTCACGATGCGGCAACTGTTTTAGCTGATTATATTACTAAAGACAGTGGGAAAGATTTTGTTCAGCTAATGAACGATAAAGCACAAGAGCTTGAATGTAAGGGCACACATTTTGCAAACCCTACAGGTGTTCATCATCCGGAACATTACACTACAGCTAGGGATATGTATACTATCACAAAATATGCTATGGGTCTCCCGCTTTTTTCGAAAATCTGTTCAACCTCAACCTATTATCTTGAGGGCGATGAGTACCCGATAACAACAACCAACTTTATGATTGACTCGGGTAGAGGCGGAGATTATTTTTATACTTACGCAACGGGTGTCAAAAACGGAACAACCGACGAAGCAGGCAGATGTCTTGTTAGTACCGCGATGTATGACGGTTATGCGTATATGACAATTTGTTTGCATGCTCCTTATGATTTCGAAAAAGACGTTACAGAGCAGTACTGTATGATTGAATCTGCTAACCTTTATCGTTGGGCCTTCTTGAATTTGGAATTTGTTACTCAGGTAACAAAAGATACACCTATATGTGAGCAAAAGGTAGAACACGCATGGGATACTAAGTCTATTTTATTAGTTCCTGAAACCGACCTTAATGTTATTTTGCCTGATGATTATAAAGATGCAGATGTTGTCATAACACCTGATACAACTGAGCCTGTTAGTGCTCCGATAAGTA
Organism: Ruminococcus sp.; assembly: GCA_017473955.1. Lineage (GTDB taxonomy): Bacteria > Bacillota > Clostridia > Oscillospirales > Acutalibacteraceae > Ruminococcoides. The sequence goes on from JAFUIK010000025.1 coordinate 25,079, forward strand.
AAGGTGATATCATCACAACCGCTACAGTTTACTACAAGGGCGAAAAGGTAACTTCGATAAACTTAGTAGCTCAGGAAGATGTCAGAGTGAGTTTGATATTATATGTTTCTGAGCTGGTTAAAAGTGTTATAACTTCGGTTTGGTTTTTGTTAGCGGTTCTTTTGGTAGTAATTTTATTTGTAGTTTATGTTGCTATTTCAACTTCGTATTCTAAAAAGAAGAGAGCACAAAACTCAGGTAGAAAACGCAGATAATTCTATATTAGAAAATAAAGGTGACCCTTGGGTCGCCTTTTTTCGTGCTATTTTTTTCTTTTTATGTGTTAATCTTAGTCGGTAAATATCACTTGAAATATTGAAAAGTCCTGTTGTTTACTAATGTTTACAATAAATTAACTTGACTATATATACTGTGTGATATAAAATGTATACGTGATAAAAGTTATTATGGATTATTATAACTTTCAAAGGAGATTTTTTATGACTTCCAAATTATCGTGGATAGCCTTTGTTCCATTCACTTTAGCGGCATTGGCTATTAAGGTTATACAGCTTTTCTTTTTAGGACCTGACGGCACATTTTATGGCTTCAATTCTTTGATGTTATCATATCTAGCTATTGCTTGTGCTGTGATTGTGATGCTGTTTGCTGTTATTTTCTGCTTGATTGATAAAAAGACAGCTCAGGTTTATATGATTAACAGGAACCCTGTTGCCGGTATCACTGGATTGCTGCTTGCTGTTAGTATGGCTTGCGAAGGTGCCAATAGAGCATTTTACGCTTTTCGCAGCATGGGGGCAGGTTTCTTTGAAATCGCTGACATCGTTCTGACTATTATATGTGCTATTGTTTTTGTAGTGCTCGGTCTTAACCACTTTGTTGGTAACGGCGGTGTTAAAGGACTTGCTGTATTCTATCTTGTACCTGCTCTTTGGAGTGCCTTCAGATTAGTAAAATGTTTTTTGGCTTTTACAACAGTTTCTATTGCTGTTACTGATGTAACTATTCTTGCGTGCTACATCTTTACAACTATGTTCCTTTTTAACTACGCGATGATTGTTGCACTTATGAAGGGCAAGAGTCCTGTAAGAGCAGCTTTTATTTACGGCTTACCGGCTGTGACTGTTTTGTTATCACACAGTATTTACGAAATGGTTTATACATACTGGTACGCTGGGGTTAACTTTAATCTCTTTAACCATCTTGATTCAATTGAGCTGTTGCTGCTAGCTGTGTATATTTTGGCATTTGTTATTGAAATGAGTGCTAAGGTTAGACGCAACGATGAAATCGAAATTATTGAAGATGCTGATTATGAGTACGGCGAAATAGATGACCCTGACGCTGATATTGTTGACGCACTTTCTAACTCCAAGAAGTATGGTAACAAACCTGACGAAACTGTTCGCAAGGTGCTTCGAGAAGGTAATAATGAAGACTTTTTAGCTGAGGATGACCAGGTGTTCATCGAAGTCGCACAGGCTTCTATGAGTGAAACCGATGACTATGATAGCGATGTTGATGTTAGCGATTTTATTTATGGTCAGGCACCAAGCGAAGATGATTTAGTGATGCCGATTGCTGATAACGAAGGCGTTGATTACGAATCTCAGAAAGAGGATGCCGAGCATTATATAACAAAGGGCGACAGCACTTATGATGAAGATGATGATACCAATGCTTCTGGTGGATTCAGTATGGATAGAATAGATCAGCTTATTCTTGAGATATCTGAGGATGAAGTAAACTGATAAGTGTGGGCGGGGTTACCCGCCCATTTTTGCTAATTACACTTTTGATTATTTAACCCGTGAGGGATTGATGTATATGAAAAGACTAATTTTAATACTATCTGTTATATTTCTGGCGGTATCTATTGTTGCAGTTATACCGACATTTTCGGCAGCTACCGATTTTATTGTTGAAGACGGTGTGTTGTTAGCTTATGAGGGTGATAGCAATAGCGTTTCTGTACCGTCATCTGTCAGTGTGATTTCTGATGAGGCTTTTCTTAATAACACAAATTTGAAGTCTGTAGAAATACCATCAAGCGTTTATTCTATTGGAGATAAGGCATTTTATGGTTGTACATCGCTGGCTGATGTAAATGGTGGTGAAAGCATCAGGTATGTCGGAGCACTTGCGTTTGTCGGTACACCTTTCCTTCAGGAGTCAACGGTTGAATATGTAACCCTTGGCAGTGCTTTGATTTGCTATAACGGCACTTCAAGTAGCGTTGATTTGCCTGACAGTATTACAACAGTTTCTCCATACGCTTTCTTACGTAATAAAAAGATAACCTCTTTTTCGGCAGGGAATAATTTAGGCTCAATTGGTGAGGGTGCTTTCTACGAATGTGAAAAACTTTCTGCCGTTGCTCTTACAGACAGCGTATCGTTTATTGGTGCTGATGCTTTTAGCGGTACAAAGTGGCTTGCTGCTCAGTCGGACTTTGTGGTGCTTGGCGATTCAATCCTTGTATCTTATAATGGTAGCAAGGCTTATGTTTCGGTACCTGACGGAATAAAGCAGATTGCACCAAATGCTTTTTACGAAAACTCTGTTGTTACAAACATCTTTCTTCCTACATCAGTTTTTGCCATAGGAGAGAGAGCTTTTATGGGATGTAGCAAACTGACCGAGGTACAGCTTAACCTCGGACTTGTAATGATTGATAACGAGGCTTTTGCTAATTGCTCTAAGCTTTTGTCTGTCACTACACCGAACACACTTTCAAAAATCGGCAGAGGAGCTTTCATAAAGTGTCCGAGATTAAAATCAGTTTTTATTCACGGAAATAATGTTTCAGTTGATTATGGAGTGTTCTCTAGTTGTGATTCGCTTGAGGTTGCACTCTTATCAAGTGATGTTGCATCCTTAGGTGATTACTCGTTCTCGGACAACCCTAAGCTTAAGTACGTCACTGTTCCGCCAGAAGTGATTTCCGTCACCTCAAATGCGTTTAAGAACTGTCCTTCGCTTACTGTTATTACTGACGATGATTCGTTTGCAAAAGATGCTCTGTCAGGTAGTGTGAAGCTTAGCTTTAATAGAGGAGACTCAAATATTGACGGACAAGTTGACATAATGGATGCTACAGCAATTCAGCTTCATATCGCAAGCGTGTCTCCGTTAGCGGTTGTTAATTCAGCATATATGGATGCTGATTTTGATGCTGATGTAACTATTCTTGATGCAACTTATGTTCAGCTTTTTATTGCAAAACTTTTGTGATTTTTAGTTGACACGACATTTTTTTAGTGCTATATTATTATCAATATTTATCTTTGATAAGGACAACGCCTTGTTATTTGTGTTTTCAGAGAGTCGTCGGATGGTGCAAGACGACATCACTTTTTCAGGGATACCACCTTTGAGATTGCGTAGGAAATGACGCGACGGTTGACCTCGATATCGGTTAACGAAGGGTTTATACCGAAGTTAGGTGGAACCACGGCATAGTTTATTGTCGTCCTGACATTCCGTTTGGAGTGTCAGGACGTTTTTTATATTCAGCATATTTTTATTAGGAGAGATATTATGATAAATGTAGAGTTAAAAGGCGGAGTTATCCGCGAGTATGACGACAACATTACAGCGGCGGAGGTAGCTAAGTCTATCGGTGCAGGCTTGTACAAGTCTGTTTGTGCCGCTAAAATTGATGGTGTTCTTTGTGATTTACGCACACCACTTACAAAGGATTGTAAATTAGAGCTTCTCACTTTTGATGATGAAGAGGGTAAGAAGGCTTTTTGGCACACAACATCTCACATCCTCGCACAGGCTGTAAAGCGTGTGTTCCCAAATGCTAAGTTTGCTATTGGTCCTGCTATTGACGACGGCTTCTACTATGACTTTGATGTAGAAAAGCCATTCTCAACAGAGGATATCGAAAAGATTGAAAAAGAAATGAAAGCAATCGTTAAGTCAGGTCTTGAGATTGAGCGTTTTGAGCTTGAGCCTGATAAAGCTATTGAGATGCTTAATGAAATGGGCGAGCCATATAAAGTGGAACTTGCATCTGAGCATGCTGACAAGGGCGATCCGATAAGCTTTTACAAGCAGGGCGAATTTACTGACCTTTGTGCAGGACCACACCTTATGAGTGTTGCTCCTGTTAAAGCTATCAAGCTCACAAACTGCACAGGTGCTTACTGGCGTGGTGATGCTAAAAACGCTCAACTTTGCAGAGTTTATGGTATTTCATTCCCTAAAGCTTCAATGCTTGAAGAATATCTTACAATGCAGGAAGAAGCTTTAAAACGTGACCACAATAAGCTTGGTCGAGAGCTTGAACTCTTTACAACTTCTCCGCTTATCGGTCAGGGTTTGCCAATTATGCTCCCTAAGGGTGCTCGTATCATCCAGCTCTTACAGCGTTTTGTTGAGGATTTGGAGCAGGCTAACGGCTGGCAGTTGACAAAAACTCCGCTTATGGCTAAATCTGACTTGTATAAGCTTTCAGGTCACTGGGGACATTACAAGGATGGTATGTTTGTTTTAGGTGATGAAGAAAAGGACGACGAGGTTTTTGCACTTCGTCCTATGACTTGTCCGTTCCAGTACCAGGCATACTTAAACAGAGGTCGTTCTTATCGAGACCTCCCTATGAGATTGAATGAGACATCAACACTTTTCAGAAACGAAGCAAGTGGTGAGATGCACGGACTTATTCGTGTGCGTCAGTTTACAATTTCCGAGGGTCACCTTATGTGTACTCCTGAACAGCTTGAGGATGAATTCAAGCATTGCTTAGAGCTTGCTATCTACTGCTTAAAGACACTCGGTCTTTACGAAGATGTATCTTACCGTTTCTCACAGTGGGATCCATCTGACAGAGATAAGTACATCGGCACAGAAGAACAGTGGGATGAGGCTCAGGGTATTATGGGCAAGATTCTTGACCATCTTGAGATTCCTTACAAAATCGGTATCGGCGAGGCTGCGTTCTACGGTCCTAAGCTCGACATCCAGATTAAGAACGTATTTGGTAAGGAAGATACACTTATTACAATTCAGGTTGACCAGATGCTCGCTGAGAAGTTTGGTATGGAATATGTCGATAAGGACGGTACAAAGAAGAATCCTTACATCATTCACAGAACATCTCTTGGTTGTTACGAGAGAACTCTCGCACTTCTTATTGAGAAGTATGCAGGTGCGTTTCCAATGTGGTTAGCTCCTGTTCAGGTTAAGCTTTTACCAATTGCTGACAGACACCTTGACTACATCTATGAGGTTAAGAAGGCACTTGAGAAAAAGGGTATGCGTGTTGAGATTGATGACAGATCAGAGAAAATCGGATTCAAAATCAGAGAGGCACAGCTTTCTAAAGTGCCATATATGATTCTTGTCGGTGACAAGGATATTGAGAATAATACAGTTTCTGTCCGTGACAGAAAAGAGGGTGACCTCGGTGCTATGAGCCTAGATGAGTTTATCGCTAAGGCTGTTGAAGAAATCGAGACAAAGCTCATTAAATAATATTACTTAACGGAGGTGGCTCCTTGAGAAGAAAATCTACTATGAAAGTCACAAGGGGTCGCCTTGAAGAAGATAGAAGAAGAAGCGAAGATACATTTGAATATCAGCGTGTTATGCTTTTTATGCTTCCGCTGATTATGATTGTTGTGCTTGTTATCGGAGTGTATTTCGGATATCTGTCATATCGTGATAATTTTGTTGATACAAAAGAGTTTGAACAATCAAGCTTAGCCGACCCGCAGTTTACTGAGGATGAAAATAGCGAGCTTTTACGAGTTGTAAGCTCTGCAACCCCTGTTGATAATGACTATGTGCCACAGCTGTCAACAGTAAATGGGGTAGAGGTTAACTCTCTTATGAAGTCTGACCTGGAAGCTATGCTAATTGATGCAAATTCTGCAGGCTTGGATTTAACTTTGATTAGTGGTTATATTTCTTATGAAGAACAAAAAGATAAATATAACGATGCCGTAGCTAATCATAAGAAAAAGAATAAAAGCTCTACTGTTAAAGCAGAAGCGGCAGTTAAGAAAACTATTCCTAACGCAGGAGAGAGTGAACAGCAAACAGGTCTGTTGGTGAAATTTTCAGATGGCAGTGATAAAAAGTTTTACGAAACTGCTGAGTTTCGCTGGTTACAGAAAAACTCTGTGGACTATGGTTTCGTCTTAAGATATCCTGAAAAAGAGAACACAGGCGGTCTTTCTTACTCTTCGGACTTATACCGATATGTCGGTAAAGAGTACGCTTTATCAATGCGTACTTACAATATGAATCTCGATGAATTTGTCCAGTATTTGAATTGTCAATAAAAAAATTAAAAAAAGACTTGCATTTTGTAATGTTTTATAGTATAATCCATTTGTTATATTTCGGTTTCAGCGAAAGAGGTGAACATCAATGAAGGAAAGTATCCATCCAAATTATGAGAAGACAACAATTACTTGCGCATGCGGTAATGTAATCGAGACAGGTTCAACTAAGAAAGACATCCGTGTTGAAATTTGTTCAAAATGCCACCCATTCTTCACAGGAAAGCAGAAGCTCGTTGATACCGGCGGACGTGTTGACAGATTTAAGAAGCGTTTCGGTATGGAAGGCAAATAATTGCGTAATTGTTGAGGCGGTACTGCGGTACCGCCTGTTCTTTTTATTGTTAGTGAAAAGGAGTCAGCCGTGCAGACATATATTACTGTTAAAGGGTTTGATTATGACGAGTTTGTTGAGAAGCGTTCCCGCTTTATCGGATATATCAAACACGTCGAAACCGAAAAAGAGGCTACTGATTTTGTAGCTGAAATACGACAAAAGCACTGGGATGCAACACATAATGTGTATGCCTATTCCTTAAGAAACAATCAAGTTAAGCGTTATAGTGATGACAATGAACCGCAGGGCACTGCAGGTATGCCTGTGCTTGATGTGTTGCTTAAAAATAACGTTGTTGATGTTGTGGTTGTTGTAACACGATACTTTGGCGGTGTTCTACTTGGGGGTGGCGGACTAGTGCGAGCATACTCACATTCTGCTTCTATCGCACTCAAAAAAATTGGTATGATTACAATGCAGATGTGCTCGCAGTGCAAGCTTACCTGCACATATACTCAGTACGGCAAAATTCCTGCTACTATTGCATCCTTTGACGGAGTTGTTGATGATAGCGAATTTACTGATTTTGTAGGCGTAAAGTTCCATTTGCCTTGCGATAATCTGAAAAAACTAAACGAAGCCTTGTGTGAGCTCACCTGCGGTGATTGTCAGGCTGATGAATTGTCAAAGGACTTTTATGAGTTAAAAAATAAATAATTTAAGAAATTTTTATAAAAATAAAGGGAAAAGAGAAATTTGTGCGTAATTAGTCTACGCTTGGAGTTTTTTTCACTTTATTCACTCTATGACAGATAAGGGGGGAGATAATGAGACTGCCGGAAGAATTTATATCAGAGCTTAAGTACAGGTCTGATATTTCCGATATAGCTTCATCGTATATGCAGCTCAAACGCCGTGGCAGAAACCTTGTCGGTTTATGCCCATTTCATGGCGAAAAAACACCCTCCTTTAATATTTACACTGAAAATGGCTCCTTTTACTGTTTTGGTTGCGGAGCAGGTGGAGATGTCATCACCTTTGTGATGAAGATTGAAAACCTCGATTACATGGAGGCGGTTAAATTTTTAGCTCAAAGAGCGGGGATGACAGTGCCGGAAGATGCGGTTGATGACTCGATGAGTAAGCTTAGGACACGAGTGTTTGAAGCAAACCGCGAAGCCGCCCGCTTTTATTACAACAAGCTTTACAGTGCTGAGGGGAAGCGAGCTCTTTCTTATCTTCATTCGCGTGCTTTGAGTGATAAAACCATAACCCGATTCGGGCTGGGTTACTCGCCGGATAATCGCTTCGCACTTACTAATCATCTTAAGTCAAAAGGGTTTACTGATTCCGAGCTGTTAGCAGCTAATCTTGTTTTTAAAAGCCGTTCAGGAAATTCGGTTGTCGACAGATTTGTAAACCGAGCGATGTTCCCGATTATCGATTTAAGAGGCAACGTTATTGCTTTTGGCGGACGTATTATGAGTGACCAAAAGCCAAAGTACTTGAATACATCTGACACTATAGTGTTTAACAAAAGCAAGAATTTGTTTTCTCTCAATAACGCTAAGAATAGCGGTAGCCGAAGACTCATTTTGTGCGAGGGTTATATGGATGTCATTGCGTTGAATCAAGCTGGTTTTACTGATGCTGTTGCAACGTTAGGCACAGCATTAACAACTGAGCAGGCTATGCTTATGAAACGCTACTGCGATGAGGTCGTAATTTGTTATGATGCCGACGAGGCAGGACAAAAGGCGACAGCTCGTGCGATAAACATTCTTCGTAACGTTGGGCTTGTTGTAAGGGTCATTACTATCCCCGATGGCAAAGACCCAGATGAATATATAAGAAAAAACGGAGACAAGGGACCAAGTATGTTCAAAAACATCCTTGAGAGTAGTGGTAACGATATTGAGTACAGACTGCTTAAACTCAAGCAGAATTACGATTTGAATACCACAGATGGCAAATTTTCGTATCTGTCACAGGCTGTAAAGGTGCTTGCTACCCTTGATAACGATATCGAACAAGACCTTTATGCATCGAAGTTAGCTGCTGAGGTTGATGTCGAAAAAGCTTCTATTAAAGAGCAGATTAAAAAATCTCTTCGCTCTAAGTATTATAGCGACAAAAAAACAGAGTTCTCAAAGCTTCAAAGTGATATAAGCGGTCGAAATGACAAAATGAATCCTGAACATTCAAAGAAACCGCGTGCCACAAAGGCTGAACAGAACCTGATAGCGTACCTTATTAACAATCCGGACAAGCTTTCTGTGATTGAAAAGCATATTACAGCCGAGGATTTTGTTACTGATTTTAATAAACGTCTATTCGCTTATTTCTCTAGTAGAATTAAAGAGCATAAAGAACCGCTCACAACCTTGTCTGCGGATTTCACTTCCGACGAAGTTTCGTCGATTGCTGAGATTATTTCCAGATATTCAACAGTTGCCGCTACTGATACGGCACTTATGGAATATATAAATATCATCAAAGAAGAAAGTTCTAAACCAAGCAATGAGGATATTGCTCAATCAAGTGCACTGGAATTTGACTCTTTTTTGAAAAATCTCAAGAAAAAACGCCAGTGATGTTGTGATGTTTTAACCTCGCGGTATAAACAGTTTTTAATTAATTTAAATTTATAGATTTATGATATAATTCTTTTTTTAGAAATACCCATAAAAGAAAGGAAAAGGAAACTATGGCAGCTCCTACAACAGATAAGAAAACGATAATCAAAGAACTAACCGATTTAGGTAAGGCTAAAGGCTCTTTAACAAACAAAGATATTTTAGATGCTATCGGTGAAATTGATTTTGAACCTGAACAGCTCGAAAAACTTTATGACTCGCTTGAGAGTGCCGGTATCGAAATCGTTGAAGAGGACATTATTGACGATATTCCGCTTGAAGCTTTGACACTTGAAGGTGTTGATGCAGAGGGGAATACGAGTGTTTCGGCTGATGGTTTAGAGCCTTCTGATAATATTGCAATTGATGACCCTGTTAAGGTTTATCTCAAAGAAATCGGTAGAGTTCCGCTTCTTACATCTGAAGAGGAGGTTGAGCTTGCTATTAGAATTTCTCAGGGTGATGCCGCTGCAAAAAAGCGTTTGTCAGAAGCTAACCTGCGACTTGTTGTAAGCATTGCTAAGCGTTATCTTGGTCGTGGTATGCACTTTTTGGACCTTATTCAGGAGGGTAATCTTGGTTTGATTAAGGCAGTTGAAAAGTTTGATTACACAAAGGGTTTCAAGTTCTCGACATATGCAACATGGTGGATTAGACAGGCTATCACTCGTGCTATTGCTGATCAGGCACGTACTATTCGTATTCCTGTTCATATGGTAGAAACCATCAATAAAGTTAAAAAGGTTTCCTCACAGCTTCTACACCAGAATGGACACGAGCCATCTGCTGATGAAATCGCCGAAGAGCTGGATATGCCTGTAGAAAAGGTAAGAGAAATTATGCGAGTTGCTCAGGAACCTGTATCATTAGAAACTCCAATTGGTGAGGAAGAGGACAGTCATTTAGGCGATTTTATCCCTGATGATGATGCTCCTGCTCCTGCTGATGCTGCTTCACATACAATGCTTCGTGAACAGCTTATGGAAGTTTTAGATACTCTTACACCAAGAGAAGAAAAAGTATTAAGGCTCCGTTTCGGCTTAGAGGATGGCAGAAGCCGAACACTTGAAGAGGTTGGAAAGGAGTTCAATGTAACACGTGAACGTATCCGACAGATCGAAGCTAAGGCTCTCCGTAAGCTCCGCCATCCGTCCAGAAGCAAGAAGCTCAGAGATTTTATTGACTAATGTTAACATTCGAAGAGTGCGGGCAAATGCTCGACGAAATCGCGGACTCTTTACCAAATGAGCTCTACCGTGAGCTCAATGGAGGTATAGTTTTGCAACCGGGTTCTCGACTTCATCCTTGTGCAGTTGATAATGATTTGTACATTTTGGGTGTTTATAAGCATGACAATCTGGGCAGATATATTGTCATCTATTATGGTAGCTTTGTTAAGGTGTTCAAAAACAGCTCGAAAGAAACTTATTATAAGCACCTTAAGAAAACTCTGCAACACGAGGTTTTGCACCATAACGAATTTTTAGCAGGATGCAACGACCTTGTTTTCTATGATGACAGCAAAATTAAGGAGTATTTAGAGTCCAGAGGATATAGTGGATAAAAGCAGGTTACACAGTAGCCTGCTTTTCTTTTGTCATAATTTATTACGTTCTCTAATACAATTTCATAGAAATAAAAAAGGAGAACGAAGTATGGAATATAATTTTTCAAAACACACCGTTTCATATCCGGACAGTTTTTTGGATACTGTAAATGAGCAGATAGTCGATGTTGATGTTACCTTACCCGATTATTGTCCTGATATTGAAAAAATACTGAAATGTACTCTTATCCCTAAGGTTCATACGCGTGTTGTGTTAGGTGGACAACTCACTATTGATGGTGTCTCGTTGGTAAGAATTCTGTATTGTGACAGCATTCGCCATAACATCAGAAGCTTCACACAAACTGTGCCGTTTTCAGCAAACTTCAGCTTGAAGTCTACTCCTGAACAGTATATTGTGCTTTGTGATACAAAATGCGAATACATAAATTGCAGAGCACTTAGTCCTCGCAAGCTGGTTATCCACGGAGCTTTCTCTCTGTCAGCAAAGGTTGTATCTAAAGAGCAGACGGGCTTTTATAGCTTTGACGAAGAATGTGACTTGCAGGTAAAGTCGCGTGACATAACAGTGTCTGACCTTTGTGCTATATGTCAGGAGCAGTTTTCCGTTAATGAGGATATTACTGTCAGCAACAAGCCTCCTGTGGAGTCACTTCTTAGCTATTCTGTTTCAGCAGTTATAACCGATTTGAAGAGTATTCATAACAAGGTGATGCTTAATGCCGAAATCACTCTTAAGGCTATGTATATAGCGGACATAGATAGCGGCGAAACAGAGCATCTGAACTATGTGTTCCCAATAAACAGGGTAATTGATTGTGACGGGGTTACGGATGAAACTGTCAGTGTGCCGTTGCTTGAGGTTATGTCTTACGATTTGCACTTAAAGAATGACCAAATGAGCGATGGAACATTGCTTTTGCTTGATGTGAAACTATGCTTTTCAGAAATGGGGTTTTTACCTAAAACACTTAGTCTGATTGATGATGCGTATTCAACTGTGTATATAACAGAACACAAGCGTGAAATGCTTAAGTGTGAATCGCATCACAGTTGCGAAAGCTTTACTCATATATTAAAGTCAACAGTTAAGCTTGACAGTGTTGAAATCAGCAAGGTGCTTGATGTTTATTGTGAGAGTGTAAATGCTTCGCCAATTGTAAGCGACGGTGTTTTATCTTTAAATGGAAAAACTAGTGTATGTATGCTGCTTAAAGATAAGGATAATGTGCCGGTTTATGTTGAAAGAAGTGTAGAGATTGACTGTAAGCCCCAGCTTAACAGAACATTTGACCATGCCCAGTTATGCAACTGTTTCGTTAACAGCGTCAGTTATAGACTATCAGACGCTTCAACTCTTGAATTGAGAATTGAGTTGAAAGCAACAATGCTGTTGTCTGATTCTGTTATAGCAAATCCTGTAATAGAAGTTATGACCCTTGAGGAGAAACCTGTTGCTTGTGATGATTGCTCTTTGATTCTGTATTTTGCAGATAAAGGCGAGGATACATGGGACATTGCGAAAATGTATCGTACTAAAGAAAGCTTGCTTAAAAGTGAAAATGCACTTGAAGATAATGTGTTGCAATCAGCTCAAATGTTACTCGTGCCAACTGAATAAATAAAAAAACAGCGAGTGAATTAACACTCGCTGTTTTTTTTCACAAAAAGTGGCAAATAATCTTGACGAATATGACACTTGGTGCTATTATTCGTGATTAAAGAGATTATTATCACTTTATCAAAAGGAGAGATTTATATGGCATACAAAAGAATTCTCACTATTCAGGATATTTCTTGCCTTGGTCAGTGTTCATTGACAGTAGCTCTGCCGATTATTTCAGCTTGTTCACACGAGACCTGCATTCTTCCGTCAGCGGTGCTTTCTACTCATACAGGCGGTTTTTCGGGCTATACAGTGAACGATTTGTCAGGTGATTTTCCATCCATCCGTGAGCATTGGCTTAAAGAGGGTGTTTCTTTTGACGCTATTTATACAGGGTATTTAGGCTCAACCCAGCAGATTGAGTATGTAAGTGACATTTTCGATACATTAAGACGCGGTGATGCTAAAATAATCGTTGACCCTGCCATGGCTGATAATGGTAAGCTTTATTGGGGATTTGATGATGAATATGTAAAAGGAATGGCATATCTTTGCTCAAAAGCTGATATTATTCTCCCTAATATTACTGAAGCCTGCTTTTTAACGGGTGTTGAATATAAGGAGTCGTACGACAAGGCTTACGTAGACGAGTTGATTGCGAAACTTTCTGAGATTTGCAAGGGTACAATTATCATCACAGGTGTAAGCTATAATGACACAGAAATAAATGTAGTTGTTGCAAAAAACGGCGAGCAGACATCGTATGTTCATAAAAAAATCAACAAGAGCTTTCACGGCACAGGTGATATTTTCTCATCTGCATTTGTTGGTGCTTATATGCAGGGCAAAACTATGTACGATGCTGTGCAGATTGCGTCGAACTATACAGTTGAGTGTATCGAAAACACTGTTGATGATGAATCTCACTGGTACGGCACAAAGTTTGAAACAGCTTTGCCATCACTTATCCGTATGCTTGAATTATAATTTTGTATAACACTATAGCACGCTTGACCGCCTGAATTTATCAGGCGGTTTTTATATTAGAGTCATAAACCTCCTGTTGTCCTCATACATTATAGTATCAATAGTGCATCGGAGGAAATTATGGAAGAAAGAAGCATATACAAAGATATCAGCAGTCGCACTAACGGCGATATATACATAGGCGTAGTAGGTCCTGTTCGTACAGGTAAATCAACTTTTATCAAGCGTTTTATGGACTCTATTGTGTTACCGAATATTGGTGATGAAAATCTTCGAAGAAGAACCAAAGATGAACTTCCGCAGTCTTCAGGTGGCAGAACTATTATGACAACTGAGCCGAAGTTTATTCCTGAAGAAGCCGTTCAGATAAATGTTGATAAAACGGCTTCGCTAAAGGTGAGAATGATAGATTGCGTGGGTTATGTGGTTGACAGTGCGATGGGATACATGGAGGATGACACACCGCGAATGGTGAAAACTCCGTGGGAAGATAAAGAAATGCCATTTGACCGAGCCGCAGAAATAGGTACGCAGAAGGTTATTAATGAACACAGCACAATCGGTCTGCTCATCACAACAGATGGCACAATTGGTGAGATACCACGAGAAGACTATGTAAAAGCTGAAGAACGTGTTGTGTCAGAGCTCAAAGCGATAAATAAACCGTTTATTGTACTTTTGAACTCCTTGGAGCCGGAATCTGTAGAATGTTCACAGCTCGCTTTGGAGCTTGCAAAAAAATATCAGGTTCCTGTTTTACCCGTGAATTGCATTGAGCTTGATGAAAATCGCATTAAAGCAATTCTTGCACAGGTGCTTTTTGAATTCCCGGTTCGTGAAGTAAGAGTCAGTATTCCTAAGTGGCTCCTTACCTTACCAAAAGACCATTGGCTAAAATCTACTGTGTTTGAATGTATTCGAGAAAATTCTGGTAATATGCAGAAAATTCGTGAGATTCAACAGGTTCTTGATAACATTTCACAGTGTGAGTATGTTGATAAAGCGAGTCTTAGTACCCTTGATTTGGGCAGGGGTAGTGCAGGTGTGACTATTGAGCTTGAAAGTGATTTATTCTTCAAAATTTTATCTGAAAAAACAGGTATTGAAATAAATGATGAAAAATCTTTGCTTGATTGTATTTTTGAGTTGTCCCAGAAGAAATCGCAGTTTGATAGAATTGCTGAAGCTTATGAGCAGGTAAAGGAAACAGGCTACGGCATAGTTATGCCGACACTTGATGAGCTGTCACTTGAAGAACCACAGATTATAAAACAAAATGGTAAGTATGGCGTTAAGCTGAAAGCCAGTGCTCCCAGTATTCATATGATGAAGATAAGCACAACTGCAGAGGTAACACCGATTGTAGGTAGCGAACAACAAAGTGAGGAGCTTGTGACATATCTGCTCAAAGAGTTTGAGGAAAGTCCACAGAAAATCTGGGAGAGTAATATTTTCGGTAAGTCTGTAAATGAGCTTGTTTCCGAGGGACTTAACAATAAACTCTATCGTATGCCACCGCAAGCACGAGCTAAGGTAGGGGAGACTATAGAGAAAATAATCAATGATGGTTGTAACGGTCTTATATGTATTATCCTGTGAGCGTTTAGCGACAAAACATATGTTAATTATCTAACGTAATTGGAAAAATAAACAAATATTTTTTTACCCCCATATTTTTTGTTGAAATTGTATCAGTTTTGGTATATACTATACAATGACGAAATTTGAAATATGGGGGGTTGTTTTATGGACGAGAAACTTACCATGTCACTTACAATATTGCTCACAGGCTTTATTGTAGTTTTCGCGGTATTGCTTCTGTTAATCGGTATCATTAAGATTTACAGTACAATCGTTTATAATTTACAGAACAAACCAAAAAAGTCTAAGAAAAACAATGATGATGACGATACCCCTAAGGGTACAGGTGCGTCAGGAGGCTCACGTTCAGCTTCTGCTGTGGGTGGTGTAAGTCCTGAGGTGCTTGCTTGTATTGCTGCTGCTGTTGATTTTATCTACGGCGAGGGTAATGTCAGAATCAAGAACATCCGCAAAGCAGGCTCACGCTCTGCTTGGGGACATGCTGGTGTTTTAACTAACACCAGACCATTTTAAGACAGGAGGAGTGTAAAGAATGGCTATTTGGAATGGATTATTAGATTCTCTCGTCGGTCTTTACTACGACTCAGGTCTTGTTGACCTTGGTTGGCAGAACTATGTTATGATCGGCATTTCGTTCGTACTTTTATATCTTGCTATTAAGAAGCAGTACGAGCCTTTACTTTTGTTACCAATCGCTTTTGGTATGTTACTTGTTAACCTTTATCCTGATATTATGGCGGCTCCGTCTACCGATATGGTGCCTTTAGCTGACTATATGTTAACTCACGATAAGATTGACTACGCTGTTACCACTCTAAACGGTGAGCAGTATGTTAATGTTCCAACTTACGGCGGTCTTCTTTACTATCTCTATCAGGGTGTTAAGCTTGGTATTTACCCACCGCTTATCTTCCTTGGTATCGGTTGTATGACAGACTTTGGTCCGCTTATCGCTAATCCTAAGAGCTTTATCTTGGGTGCTGCTGCTCAGATTGGTATTTTCTTAACATTCATTGGAGCTATTTACCTCGGCTTTACACCTGCTGAGGCTGGTTCTATCGGTATCATTGGCGGTGCTGACGGTCCAACTGCTATTTATGTAACAAGTAAGCTTGCTCCGCACCTTTTAGGTTCCATCGCTGTTGCGGCGTACTCATATATGGCTCTTGTTCCTATTATTCAGCCACCTATTATGAAGGCTTTAACAACAAAGAAAGAACGCTCTGTAGTTATGGAGCAGTTAAGACCTGTTTCAAAGCTCGAGAAAATTCTTTTCCCAATCATCGTTGTAGTTGTATGTTCTATCCTTCTTCCAAGTGCTGCTCCGCTTATCGGTATGCTTATGCTTGGTAACCTCTTCAAGGAGTCAGGTGTTGTTGACAGACTCAACAAGACTGCACAGAACGAGCTTATGAACATCATAACAATTTTCCTTGGTGTAACCGTTGGTGCTACTGCTACAGGTACTAACTTCCTTACAACAAAGACACTCGGTATTATCGCTCTTGGTCTTATAGCTTTCTGTGTCGGTACTGCTTGTGGTACTCTCTTTGGTAAGCTTATGTATGTATTCACTGGTGGTAAAGTTAATCCACTTATTGGTTCAGCTGGTGTGTCCGCTGTTCCAATGGCTGCTCGTGTAGCTAATAAGGTTGGTCAGGAAGAAAATCCTGGTAACTTCCTGCTTATGCACGCTATGGGTCCTAACGTTGCAGGTGTTATCGGTTCAGCCGTTGCTGCTGGTGTACTTCTCAGTATTCTCGGCTAATTTAATCAAAAGTAAAACGGGTGAGAGAGCTTTTTTCTCTCACCTTTTTATTTTAATTTATATTATTCTAAATTAGAATAATTAATTAGTGTCAATGTTATATCATATAGTATATGAGATTTGGAAAATAGGGGGTTAATATGTCAAGACAATTAACTGTTAACGATATTCTTAAGATGTTTTTGGCACATATTAAGCTTATCATCATAATGACGATTGTGGGAACGGTGCTATCTTATATTTATGTTTCATTCTTTGTAGCACCTACCTATACAGCGACTGCTTTGATTCTTGTACAAAACAACGCAGGGTTTTCTGATAGTAACGTTTCAACTTCTACGGGTGAAAACAACGAAGAGGTTGACACTACTGATATCACTCAGTCGGTTATGCTCGCAAACACCTGTACGGTTCTTTTTACAAAAGACCCTGATATGAAAAGCATAATCGAGGGCAATTCTGTTGCTATCACAGCAATCGAGGACTCTTATTTCCTTGAAATCAGAGTTACGTCATTAGACCCGATTACTGCGGCAAATGTAGCCAATCAGGTAGCAGAGGAAGCTCCTACGGTATTCGCTAAGTACTTCGGTGAGGCTGGTAAGGTTGACACTGTCGATGAAGCATCAATCCCATCAAATCCTTCATCACCTAATGTTAAACAGTATGTTATGATTGGATTTTTAGGTGGGCTTGTTCTGGCATT
Source organism: Ruminococcus sp. (assembly GCA_017473955.1). Taxonomy (GTDB): domain Bacteria; phylum Bacillota; class Clostridia; order Oscillospirales; family Acutalibacteraceae; genus Ruminococcoides. The sequence goes on from JAFUIK010000025.1 coordinate 42,524, forward strand.
AGCCGTGTCGTTCCTCATTGAAATTGTTGATACAACCGTTAAGCCTGAAGACGACCTTTATGAATTGTATGAAATTCCTGTTTTCGCAGAAATTGTTGATTTTGAAGTGGAAGGCGGTGCGAAGAAAAGATGAAACTGATTTCCAGAAAAAAACGCCTTGGTGCTTCTGAAAAAACACGAAATATTATCAATAATGATAGTAAATTTGCTATCGTTGAAGGTTATAAATCAGCTCGTACAAGTCTTGTGTTCTCACTTGTTGCTGAGAATAACCCTTGCGTAGCCGTTACATCTTGGTCAAAGGGCGAGGGTAAAAGTACAGCTACAGTTAACCTTGCAATCTCATTTGCTAAGATGGGTAAGAGGGTGTTGCTTATTGATACTGACCTTCGACGCCCTAATGTTCACAATCTCTTAAAGCTCAAGAATAACATCGGACTTTCTGAGGTTGTAGGCCAGTTTGCTGATTTTGAGGACGTTGTTAATCGTTCTGTTGTTCCGTGTCTTGATGTTTTAACATCGGGTGCTGTTCCGCCGAATCCTTCTGAGCTCATTGGTTCAGCTCAGTTTTCTACCTTTATGAACCTTGCTAAGAATCAATATGACTACATTATTCTTGACACTCCGCCTATCGGTGTAGTTACAGATACACTTCTTCTTAAAGAGCATATTGCAGGATATGTTCTTATCGTAAGAGAAAAAGTAACAACACACGGCGATATTGAGAAGGCTGTCCAGTCGTTAAAACTTGCTGATTCAAAGGTTCTTGGTTTCCTTAAGGTCGGCTGTTCGCTTCAGGACCGTAAGAAGTATAAAGGCCGCAACTACGGTTATTATAAGTATTACTAAGCTTGTTTTTTCTTCGAGGCTCGGATTATCCGAGCCTCTTTTTTGTATATTTTTCACTAAATTGTGCATAATATATAACGAATATCTTTTTGCAAGATTTTAAAATTGGTATTGCAAAAAACACTTTTTAGGGTTATTATATTAGATAGCAATTCGAAATTTTTGCAATTTTTAATAGAAGTTGGTGCAAAATGTTATACAGAGAAATGAACACTGCCGAGCTTAAGTCAGAATACGAAAAACTTAATAAAGAGTATAATGACATTAAGGCTATGAACCTTTCACTCAATATGTCTAGAGGTGTGCCTTGTGCCGAACAGCTCGAAATTTCCCGTTCAATGCTTGATATTATCAACAGCGATGCTGAATGTGTTACAGTTGATGGTCAGGATTGTCGTAACTATGGTATTATGGATGGTATCCCATCTTGCAAGAAGCTTATGGCTGACGTAATGGGAGTTACTCCTGATATGGTTATGGTTGGAGGAAACTCAAGCCTTAATATGATGTTTGATACTATTGCTTGCTTTATGACGGCATCCCCTGCAGAGGGTTGTGCGCCTTGGTATGAGGTCAAGAACAGAAAGTTCTTATGTCCTGTACCTGGTTATGACAGACATTTTGGTATTACAGAATACTTTGGATTTGAGATGATTACAGTTCCTATGACTGAAAACGGCCCCGATATGGATGTTGTTGAAGAACTTGTTAAGGACGAATCTGTTAAAGGTATCTGGTGTGTTCCGAAGTATTCAAACCCACAGGGAATAACATATAGTGACGAAACAGTTAAGCGTTTTGCTAAGTTACAGCCTGCAGCTAAGGATTTTAAAATTATGTGGGATAACGCGTATGTTATTCATGACTTAACAGACGAAGAGGTTTCTCTCCTCAATATCTTTGATGAGTGTGAAAAAACAGGTAATATTGACCTTCCGATTGAGTTCTGCTCAACATCTAAGATTACCTTCCCTGGTTCAGGTGTAGCTGCAATGGCAGCATCAAAGAACAATATGGATATCATAAAGAATAAGTACAAGTATCAGACAATTGGTTTTGATAAAATCAATATGCTACGTCATGTGAGATTTTTCGGTGATTTAGATGGCATGAAAGCTCATATGAAGAAGCACAAGGATATTTTAAAGCCACGTTTTGACCTTGTTGTTAATAAACTCAAGGAAGAACTCGAGCCTTATGGTATTGTGTCTTATGAAGTACCAAAGGGTGGTTACTTTGTAAGCGTTGATGTTATGGATGGCACAGCTAAGAAGGTTGTTGCTATGTGCAAGGATGCAGGTGTTATTTTAACAGGTGCAGGTGCAACATATCCATATGGAAAAGACCCTAAGGACAGCAACATCCGTGTAGCTCCGACAGCCCCAAGTGTTAATGACCTTTCGAAGGCTATGGATGTTTTCACTGTATGTGCAAAGCTTTGTGCTGTTGAGCATCTTTTGCAAGCTTGATATTAATTCTTCATTCGAATTAATATTTGTTTTTTGACAAAATTAAATAATAATCACAAAGATTTCACAATGTTTTGTTGACTTTTTGGTGAATAAAAAGTATAATTACTCTGTTATGGTTAAAAGTGTACACCGTAGCAGAGTTTTTATTTTTACAAACTTTGCACCCGCTTTTGACAACACAAATTTAATGGAGGTCCAAGGCATGAAAAGAATTCCAAAGCCTGTTTTCTTCATCACTGCTCTTCTGATTCTCCTGTTTGCTGCTTCTTCTATCTTCGGCGTATCTTATTACGACGGTGACATTGAGAAAACAGTAATCAAGGGCATCGATGACATTAGATGGGGAATTGACATCCGTGGCGGTGTTGAAGCTACATTCAAACCGGCTGACGACGTTGACGCCACAGATGAGCAGTTAGACTCTGCAAAAGCAATTATCGAAACCCGTATGGTTTCAAATGGTATCACTGATTACGAGCTTTATGCTGACTACAACAGTGATCGTATTATCGTACGTTTCCCTTGGAAAGAGGACGAAACAAACTTTGACCCTGTTAAGGCTATTGATGAGCTTGCAGCTACTGCAAAGCTCACATTCAGAGATGAGGCAGGCAACGTTTTAATGGACGGCTCTTCTGTTGCTAAGGCTGAGGCCGGTGTTAACACAGAGACAGGTTCTGCAGGTGAGTACCTCGTACTTTTAGACTTAACAGCTGACGGTGCTGAGATTTTCGCTGAAGCTACTAAAGCAAATTTAGGCAAATCTATTGGCATCTATATGGATGAAACTTTACTTTCTGCACCGGTTGTTGAAAACAACGAGAAGAACAAGAACGGTATCACAGGCGGTTCAGCTTCTATCATAGGTGACTTTACTGCTGAAGAAGCTACAAAGCTTGCTAACCAGATTAACGGTGGTGCACTTCCGTTTGCTCTTGAAACTGCATCATACGGTTCTATCAGCCCAACCCTTGGTCAGAACTCTTTAGTTGCTATGGGTTATGCAGCTATTATCGCTCTTATTCTCATTGCTATCTTTATGATTGCTATGTATAGAATCCCTGGCTTAGTTGCTGTTATCGCACTTTTAGGTCAGATGGGTCTTTCAATCGCTGCTATCACAAGGTTCTTCCCAGCATTTGATTCATTCACAATGACACTTCCTGGTATTGCAGGTATTATCCTTTCTATCGGTATGGGTGTTGACGCTAACATCATCACTGCTGAGCGTATCAAGGATGAGTTTAAGTCAGGTAAGACTTTAGACGGTGCTATTGAAAAGGGTACTAAAAACTCACTCACAGCTATCATCGACGGTAATATGACTGTCGTTATCGTATCTGTTATCTTACTTCTCGTATTTGGTCCATCTAACATCCTTTCATGGTTGTTCGGTGCTTCAACAACAGGTACTATCTACGCATTCGGCTACACTCTCTTAATGGGTACAATTTCTAACTTCATTATGGGTGTATTCTTCTCAAGAGTTATGCTCAAGAGTATTGCTGGCTTTAAGTGCGTTCGTAAAAACTCTCTGTTCGGAGGTGCTAAAAAATGAAAAAAGACTTAAACTTTATTGGTCGTAAGAAAATTTTCTTTGGCATCTCTTTAGCTATCATTTTGATTGGTATCATCTGCAACCTAATATTCGGTGTTACTCTTGACATTCAGTTCAAGGGCGGTGCTATCATTTCATATAGCTTCACAGGTGATGTTGATGAGGCTGCTTTAAAGGATACTATCCAGAAAGCTACACCTAACAACGTAGTTACATTCACAGTATCTAAAGATATTATGAATAATACTGAAACTGATGATGCTTATGTTATCGATATCAACTTCTCAGGTGAATCTGCTATCGACACAGCTACACAGCAAGCTATCACAACTGAGCTCACAGAAAAGTTCCCTGAGAACAACTTTGTATATCAGGAGTCAAGCTCCGTAGAAGCTTCTATGGGTACAAAGTTCCTGCTTAAGTGTCTCACTGCGGTTCTCATCGCTTGTGTACTTATGGTGCTTTACGTTACTGTAAGATTTAAGATTATCGGCGGTCTTTCAGCCGGCGTTATGGCTCTCGTTGCACTTTTCCATGATGTAGCTATGATCTACTTTATGTACGTTATCTTCCGTATGCCAATCGACTCTAACTTTATCGCAGTAGTACTTATGATTTTGGGTTACTCACTTAACGATACAATTGTTATCTACGACAGAGTAAGAGAAGAGAGAAAGCTCGCAGGCCCTAAGGCTGACATCGCTGAGGTGTTCAACCACAGTGCATCTTCTGTCTTAAAGCGTACTATCTGTACTTCTATCACAACACTTATTGCTATCGGAACAGTTTACGTTGTAGCTACTATTTTTGGTCTTGACTCGGTTCAGGGCTTCGCTCTTCCAATGATGATCGGTGTAATTTCAGGTTGTTATTCATCACTCTGTATCGCAGGTCCTCTTTGGGTTATGTGGCAGAAGAGAGAAAAGAAATAATTCTAAATTCGAATTATTATAAAATATTTTCTAAATCAGGCAGTTCGCTCTGTTTTAAACGGAGCAACTGCCTTTTTGTTTTTTTAGACACCGATGTAAAGGTGTCTTTGTTTTTTTCTTCAGCACATTCTCTAAGCTTTGCAAGACTTTCGGTTATATTGTCAGCCTCTTTGTGTATCAGAAATATGTTGAGTGTTTTCTTTGATTTTTCCCAACTGTATTGTGTAGATTCAATTAACTCTGATGCTTTTTTAAATTCTCTACTAGAAATATATTTATCAGCTTTATCAATCAGTTGGGTATAATAATCACAGCTTTTATCAACAGTGATGTACTCTGTTGCTGAAATTACTCCGCATATTAATAATAACGCAAGTGCAACCCATATTCGTTTCATTCACTTTCCTCCTGATTTTTTAATATACTGACACTGCCATTTGTTTCAACAATGCCGTATTTGATATCACTAACGTCAAAAATCTCTTGTTGACGAAGCAGAGAGTACAAATCCTCGTAGCTGATTCTAAGTTTTTTAAGCTGTGGTTCCAGAATTTCGCCATCTTTAATAATCACGATAGGATTACCACATATTATGTTTCGGAATTTCGAACTTTTGAGCATAAGAATGCTGACGATAATTTCAAGAGAAACCAACACCATAATAGGCAAAAATCCTGTGAACAGCGGTTGCTCTACGCTTTGCATAGGGATTGCTGCAATGTCAGAAATTATAAGCGTAATAACAAGCTCGGAAGTCTGCATATCGCTTACCTGACGCTTTCCCATAAGTCTTACGGCAAGAATAATAAATGCGTACAAAAGTGCAGTTCTTATAAGTATAACCAGCATAATATCACCTGTTTTAGTGTGTGCAGGAATATTTTGCTTATTCAACTTACTTTTCTTGGTTTAAAAGTAATAAAAATATGCAAAAATATGCATATTTTACGCAAAATGTTCTTTTATAGGTTTATAAAATAGTCATATAGGAGTATAATTAAATCTGTATAAGTATACCTGTGAGTTAATATTATTTTTTATAAGAAAGTCGGTGCAGATATGAAAAGCGAATATAGTGTTTCTTTGAAAAGAATTATTGATGAAATCGGTTTAAAGCAATTTTATATGCCTAGTGACCCTGAGAATCTGTTTGTCTGCTCTAGCAGTATTGATAGACCGGGACTCCAGCTTGTCGGTCATCTTGATTATTTTGATGATACCCAGATAGTTGTTTTGGGTATGACAGAGTATTCTTTCCTAAAACAGCTCGATGAAGAGGAGAGAGTGAAGCATCTTGAACCAATTTTGTCCCGCAGACCTCCTGCTGTGATTATCGCACGCGATATCACCCCGACACAGGTTATGATTAACTGTGCAAAGAAATACGAGGTTCCTATTTTAACAACTACTGATGATACATCTGCTTTAACCGCAGCGCTTGTTTCATTCTTAAACGTAGAGCTTGCACCGCGTATCACGCGTCACGGTGTACTGGTTGAAGTTTACGGCGAAGGCTGTCTGCTTATCGGTAACAGTGGTGTTGGTAAGTCTGAAACAGCTATTGAGCTTATTAAGCGTGGTCATAGACTTATCGCTGATGATGCTGTTGAAATCAAGCGTGTTTCCAAGAAGTCGCTTGTTGGCTCATCTCCTGATAATATCCGTCACTTTATCGAAGTTCGAGGTATCGGTATTATTAATGCTCGACGTATCTTTGGTATGGGTGCTGTTAAGATGAGCGAAAAGATTGATATGGTTATCAATATGGAGCTTTGGGATTCCACAAAGGTGTACGACAGAATGGGCATGGATAACGAGTATATGGAGATACTCGGTATCGAGGTTCCTGTTGTTACTATCCCAGTAAAGCCGGGTCGTAACCTTGCTATCATTATTGAGGTTGCTGCTATGAACCAGCGTCAGAAGAAGATGGGCTATAACGGTGCCAGAGAGCTGTTACAGAATCTCGGTATGGATATCAGCCCTGATGATATCGGTAAAAAGAAAATTGAAACAAACTGGTGATTTAATGAATATTATTGCAGATTTACACACACATACAGTAGCCTCAACTCATGCGTATTCAACCATTACCGAAATGGTAAGTGCGGCTAAAGAGAAGGGGTTGTTCGCGTTAGGTGTTACTGACCATAGTATGACTATGATTGGTGCCCCTGATGAGATTTATTTTCGTAATTTACACGTGCTTGGCGAATATATCGACGGTATAAGAGTTTTAAAAGGCATAGAGGCTAATATCGCTAACTTTAACGGCGAACTTGATGCTGACGATAAGCTTTTAAAGCATCTGGAGTGGGTAGTAGCATCACTTCATTCAATTACTATTGATGATGGCGAGCCAAATGTTGAAAAATGTACAGCAGCTTATCTCGGCGTTTGCGATAACCCATATGTAAACGTAATTGGGCACTCAGGCTCTGATTACTACGCATACGACTATGAAACTGTTATTAAGCGTTGTGCCCAGACTTCGACTCTTGTTGAAATCAACAGTTCCGCTATGCGTAATGGCAGAAGCAATGTTGAAAATTGCATCAAGATTGCTAAGCTTTGTATGAAACACAACGCCAGGGTTGTTGTTGACAGCGATGCTCACATCCTGACTGACGTTGCTAATGTACCCGAAGCTGTCAAAATGCTTGAGAGCATAGGCTTCCCAGAGGAGCTTGTTGTTAATTCAAGTGTTCATAACCTCAAGGAGTATTTCAAAGAGAAAAACATTTCATTCTAACGGAGGATATATGTATAATCTTCAGATAATTAGAGATTTAGCTGAAAAACTCGGCTTTAGCTATATAGAGCAAGAACCACTTTCTAAGCATACAACATTTAAAATTGGCGGTAATGCCGATATTTTTGTTACAGTTTGTAATGTCGAACAGCTCAAGGCTGTTGTACTGGCTTGTAATAAAAACAATATTCCACTTTTCGTTATAGGCAAGGGCAGTAATCTGCTAATTTCAGACGGTGGTATGCAATCAGTGGTTGTTGCTTTAGATGGTGATTTCAAAGAAATTGCTTTAGAAGAAAATACAGTGATTTGCGGAGCAGGTGTAAGTCTTGCAAAGCTGTGCACATTTGCATTAAACAAATCGCTTACAGGGCTTGAATTCGCATATGGAATACCGGGAACAGTTGGCGGTGCTGCGTATATGAACGCCGGAGCTTACGGCGGTGAAATGAAGGATGTTATTAAAAGCGTCACACATATTACCCGTCAGGGCGAGATGGTTACCCTTCCTGCATCTGAGCTTGATTTAGGATATAGACACAGTGTTTACAAAACAACTGATGATATTATCATCTCTGTGACTATGGAGCTTAACCCGGGAGATTGTGACGAGATTAAGGCGAAAATGAATGATTTTATGACTCGCAGAAAGACTAAGCAACCGCTTGAATATCCTAGTGCAGGTAGTGTTTTTAAACGCCCACAGGGCAACTTCGCTGGTACACTTATTGAGCAGTGTGGTTTGAAAGGTAAAACTATCGGCGGTGCTCAGGTATCTGAAAAGCACGCTGGCTTTATCATCAATGTCGGCGATGCAACCTGTGAGGATGTATTAAGCCTCATCAGTTTTGTACAGGATACTGTTAAGGAGCAGACAGGATATTTCTTGGAACGTGAGATTATCCACATTTGACTATAGATTTTAAGATGGAGGAAATATGGAGTTTGTAATTATCACAGGACTTTCGGGTGCAGGCAAAACCTCAGCCTTGCACGCTATGGAAGACATAGGCTTTTACTGTGTTGATAATATACCACCGCTTTTACTCGATACATTCTATGATTTGTGCGACAATTCAGTTGATAAGCGTATGAAAAAGGTAGCCGTTGTTGTTGATATGCGTTCGGGCACTATGTTCAATGAGCTTGCTGACCTTATTTCTAAATGTAAGCTTTCGGGCAAGCGTTTTAAAATTCTTTTCCTCGATACAAAAGCCGAAACTTTAATTATCCGCTACAAGGAAACCAGACGTAAGCATCCGCTGTCCTCTGAGTTTTCAGGCGGCTCTCTTGAGAAAGCTGTAGGTTTAGAGGTTGAGCTTATGAAGCCTGTCAAGATTATATCAGACTATGTAATCGACACCTCGCATATGACACCTAAGCAGCTCAAAGAACGTGTTACTAATATGTTTACTCAAAATTCGGGCGATGGTATGCTGGTTACTTGTATGTCTTTTGGTTTTAAATACGGCATCCCGCTTGAGGCTGACCTGATTTTTGATGTTAGATGTTTACCTAACCCGTTTTATATAAAGGAGCTCAAGCATAAAACTGGACTTGACGAAGAGGTTAGACAGTACGTTTTAGGCTTTGATGTGACTAAGGAGTTTGTCGAAAAGCTTATTGACTTTTTAGACTATACAATCCCTCTTTACAAAGAAGAGGGAAAGAGTGAGGTTGTTATCGGAATAGGTTGCACAGGTGGTAAACACCGCTCTGTAACTTTGGCACGACTTTTAAACAGCCATTTTAATGATAATAACCAGCAATCAGCTATACACCACAGAGATATCTGGAAAGCGTAGCTTTTAATATTAGAGGAAAATTATGTCTTTTGCAACAGATACAAAAAAAGAATTGTGTATGAATGCAGTGCTCGATGTCGAGGAGCTTCGAGCTGAGCTTTACGGTATGCTTTTGTTGTGCAGGGAGTTTAGCTCATCTAGCATTGTTTTCAAAACCGAGAATAAGCACACAGCCGACCGTTTTGTAACATTATGCACAATGCTTTTTTCACCAATCATAGAACGCACTAAACCGCTTACTAAAGCGTCGAAAACTTATAGTGCAAGAATTATTGACAGCTCTGACTGTAAACGCATCTATGATTTTTATGGTCACGATGAACGTGATGTTAATCTAAGAGTCAATCGTGCAAATATCGCTGAACCTAATTGGGAGCGAGCTTTTGTAAGGGGTTTGTTTTTAGCATGCGGTTCAGTGACCGACCCTGACAAGGGGTATCATCTTGAGCTGTGTGTTATACATAAAAACTTGTGTACGGATGTGTGCAATATATTAAGTGACTTAGAAGATTGCAAAATCCATATCAAGATGCTAAATCGTAACGGTTCGTACATAGCTTACGTCAAGGACAGTGAACAGATAACTGATTTACTTGCGTTTATGGGAGCATCAAATTCCGCGATGTCTGTTATGGGAGCAAAAGCTCTAAAGCAAATCCGAAACACCGCTAATCGTCGCACTAATTCCGAGGTTGCTAATCTGCAAAAGGTAGCCTCGGCTTCCGCTACTCAGATTAAAGCTATAAAGAAACTAAAAAAATCTGGAAAGTTTTTAACTCTTTGCGAAGAGCTCAAAGCTGTCGCTGAATTAAGACTTGAATATCCTGAATTATCTTTAAGAGATATGGGGGAGATGCTCACACCTCCGATATCCAGAAGCGGTGTTAATCATCGCCTGACTAAACTTATTCAACTTTCACAAGAGGATGATTGATATGAGTAAAGAACTTACTTTTGAACAAGCAAATAAACAGCTCGAAGAAATTGTCGCAAAAATGGAAAAAGGCGACGTCGAATTGGACGAGTGTATAAAGCTCTATGAACAAGCGTTTAAGCTTCTGACTTACTGTACCGAAAAGCTGGAAGAATGCAAAGGACAGATCGTCGATATTAACGAGCGTATAGAAAAGATGAAAAATAAGGAAAGCAGTCTTTTTGAAGACTGAGGTTTTAATTATGCAGAACACTAAGGATTATCAGCTTTTGATAGAGGAAGCACTTAAATTATATCTACCGCAGGGCAAATATACTGAGCAAACGCTTATTGACTCAATGGAGTATTCCTTGATGTGTGGCGGTAAGCGTATAAGACCACTTTTAACACTTTTGTTCTGTGAGCTTATGGGTGAGGAGGCAAAAAAAGCTTTACCGTTTGCGTGTGCTGTCGAAATGATACATACATACTCGCTTATCCACGACGATATGCCTTGTATGGATGACGATGACTATAGACGTGGTAAGCCGTCAAACCACAAAGTATACGGCGAAGATATTGCTACACTTTCAGGAGACGCACTTCAAAGCTTGGCTTTTGAGATTATGACAAGCGACGAAGTATTAAATAACGTTCCTGCTAAGCGTGCATTAAAAGCCGCTAATACACTTGCAAAATACTGTGGTGTGCTTGGTATGGTTGGCGGTCAGGTTATTGATATCCAGAATGAAGGAAAAAGTGCTGATATCACTATTTTACAGGAAATGGACGAGAAGAAAACCGCCGCACTGATTAAGGCTTCCTGCGAAATGGGTTGTATTATCGGCGGTGCTGACGAAGAAAAAATCAATGCAGCTACACAGTATGCTCACTCAATCGGTATCGCGTTCCAAATTGTTGATGATATATTGGATGTAACATCAACCTCTGAACAGCTCGGCAAACCGGTCGGCAGTGACAGCGATAACGAAAAGTCAACCTATGTTTCACTCTTAGGCATTGAAAAATGCAAGGCATTGGTTGATGAGTTAACAGAGCATGCTTTGACTTCTCTTGACGTATTTGAGGGTGATACTTCGACTTTAAAAGAGTTGGCACTTAGCCTTGCTAAAAGAAATAATTGATAAATTCAAATTCAGATAAGTAGGTAATTTTATGCCAAATGAGATTTTATCTACAATTAAATCACCGCAGGACATCAAAAGCTTAACTGATGAACAGCTCAAACAGCTATGCAAAGAGATAAGAACACAGATTATCGATACCGTTTCTGTTAACGGAGGGCATCTTTCTCCAAACTTGGGTGTAGTTGAGCTCACTGTTATGCTTCACAATGTTTTTGATTGTCCTAATGACAGCATCGTATGGGACGTAGGTCACCAGTGCTACACCCATAAAATGCTCACAGGAAGATATGAAAGCATCGGCACTATCCGCACAAAAGGCGGTTTGTCGGGTTTCCCTAAAAGAGCTGAGAGCGAGTACGATGCCTTTGATGTCGGTCATTCGAGTACGTCGATTTCAGCAGCTTTCGGTATTGCTCAGGCTAAACAGCTTATGGGCGATGACAGTCATACTATCGCTGTGATTGGTGACGGTTCATTAACAGGTGGTCTAGCATACGAAGGTCTTAACAACGCCGGACGCTTTAAGAAAAACTTCATCGTTATTCTTAATGATAACAAAATGTCAATCAGTAAGAATGTCGGTGCTATGGCGAAGTACCTCACTTCAATCCGAGTTAAACCATCCTATCTAAGGGTGAAAAATCGTGTTGAAAACATACTTTCACACATACCGCTTGTTGGTTCTCCTACAAAGAGCCTCTTACGTCGCTCTAAATCAAGAGTAAAGAATATTATCTATAAAGATACCTTGTTCGACCAGCTCGGCTACCGTTATTATGGCCCTGTAGATGGTCACGATATAGACTCATTAAGAAAAGCCCTTCTAGCCGCAAAATCAGCGAACAGCCCTGTATTGCTTCACGTTATTACGACAAAAGGTAAAGGCTACCAGTACGCTGAAAGCGACTCTGCGAGCTTCCACGGAATCGGTCAGTTTGATATTGATACAGGCGAGCCAATTTCGTCTAAGACCGATTTCTCGCGAGTATTCGGCGATGCTTTGTGTAGGATAGCTGAGAGTGATAAACGAGTTTGTGCTGTAACCGCCGCTATGAGAACGGGTACAGGACTTCTGGATTTTTCACATATGTATAAGGATAGATTCTTCGATGTAGGTATTGCTGAAGAACATGCGATTACTTTCTCATGCGGTATGGCCAGCAAAGGGATGATTCCTGTGTTTGCTGTGTATTCCACGTTTTTACAGCGAGGCTATGACCAGCTTTTACACGATGCCGCTATGCAGAAGCTTCATATGATTGTAGCTGTTGACAGAGCCGGAATTGTCGGTGAGGACGGTGAAACACATCAGGGAGTTTTTGATGTTTCTATGCTTAATTCAATTCCTAACACAACCATTTTCTCGCCGTGCTATTTCGATGAGATGAAGCAGTCGCTCGATACCGCAATTTACGGATGTGACAGTTTAGTTGCAATTCGTTATCCTCGAGGCGGTGAAGCTGCTCGCCCTGCTGATATGGAAAACAGCAGTATGAATTATGATATATATGGAGACAGAAACGCTAAAAAGCTTCTTATAACCTACGGAAGGCTTTTCTCTAATGCCGTCAAAGCATATGAGCAGCTTAAAGCTCAGGGTGAGTCTATATGTATTTTGAAATTATGTAAGATTAAGCCTATTGATAAAAACGCTATTCAATTTGCGAAAGACTTTGAAAAAATACATTTCTTTGAAGAGGGTATATTAGCCGGCGGTATAGGTGAGACTTTTGATTATGAACTCACAAAAATCGGCTACACAGGACTGTATAAAGTCACAGCAATTGAGGACAGATTTGTTCCTCATTCTACCGTAGCTGATGCCTTAAAAGAGAATAATCTTGATGCAGACTCTATGTGCGAGATTATAAAAAACGATTAAATCATTGGAGATAAAATGAAAAAAAGACTAGATGTTTTAGTTTACGAAAAAGGCTTTGCTGAAAGCAGAGAAAAAGCAAAAGCTATCATTATGGCGGGACAGGTGTATGTCAATAATCAGAAAGCCGACAAATGCGGTGTTTCGTATGATGAAAACCTGCCTTTGGAAGTTAGAGGAGAAACTCAGAAATACGTCAGTCGCGGAGGCTATAAGCTCGAGAAAGCGATGAACAGCTTCCCGATTACTTTAACTGATAAAGTGACTATGGATATTGGTGCTTCAACAGGTGGCTTCACTGATTGTATGCTCCAAAATGGTGCAAAAAAAGTTTACTCTGTTGATGTTGGTTATGGTCAGCTCGCTTGGAAACTCAGAAACGATGAACGAGTTGTGAATTTGGAACGCACCAATATGCGTTATGTAACTGCTGAACAGGTGCCTGATAAAATTGACTTCTTCTCAGTAGATGTATCTTTTATTTCTTTGAAACTGATTTTGCCTGTAGCAAGAGAGCTTTTGTCTGATAACGGTGAAGCGGTCTGTCTTATCAAGCCACAGTTTGAAGCAGGTAAGGAAAACGTCGGTAAAAACGGCGTAGTAAGAGATAAAAAGGTTCACGTTGATGTTGTCAATATGATAGTAGATTTCTGTCTTAACAATGGCTTCGATGTTTTGGGGCTTGATTATTCTCCGATAAAAGGACCTCAGGGTAATATCGAATACCTGATACATATCAGAAAAGCTGACACACCAAGCCTTTTAACTGAAAAAAATGCAGAATCTGTCGTTGAAGATTCTCACAATGAACTTGATAAATAAGCTGGTGATTTTATGAAAATCGGACTTATTATAAATACTGATAAATCTCAGGCACTTGTTTGCGGTGAACAGATTGCAAAGTTAATGCTGTTAAATGATGCCGAGATATTTTTAAATATTTCTGTAAAAGAACTATTATCTTTAAAAGAAGAAGAGGCATATATCAATTATTTTGATAGTGATGAAGATGTTATTAGGTATTGTGATGTGGCTGTAACTGTTGGAGGCGACGGAACTATTATCCACAATGCGAAGTTTGCCGCTACCTACAAAAAGCCTCTAATCGGCGTTAATATGGGACGAATTGGATTTGTTGCAGGGCTTGAATACTACGAAATCGCCGAGCTGAAAAAGCTCTTAAAAGGTGAGTTTAAAACCCAGCGCAGAATGTTACTCAACGTCGAGCTCAAGCGTGGTGACAGCGTACAGCGTTTCTTAGCAGTCAAC
>JAFUIK010000026.1 GCA_017473955.1 Ruminococcus sp.
TAAAATGGCATCTGAGAAGATTACTGCTATTATTGAAGAATTAAAAGGCCTCACAGTTTTAGAGCTCGCTGATCTCGTACACGCTGTTGAGGAAGAGTTTGGTGTTTCTGCTGCTGCAGCTGTTGCTGTTGCTGCTCCTGCTGCTGATGGTGGCGCTGCTGCTGAAGAGAAGACAGAGTTCGACGTTGTTCTCGCTTCTGCTGGTGGCAACAAGATTGCTGTTATCAAGGCTGTTAGAGAGGCTACAGGTCTCGGTCTTAAGGAAGCTAAGGCTGTTGTTGACGAGGCTCCAAAGACACTCAAAGAGGCTGTTTCTAAGGACGAAGCAGACGCTCTCAAGGCTAAGCTCGAAGAGGCTGGCGCTACAGTTGAGATTAAGTAATTTTAGTTTACTTACACTTTACTTAAACACTATGAGCACATGGGAAACCATGTGCTCTTTTTTTATGCCTTCTTGTTATATTATCAAACATACTACTGTTGATTTATGTTAAATAATGATGTAAAATATAATTACAAAGTGATTGAAAAGGGTGTATGTATATGAAAAAGATGCTATGTATCGTGCTTGCGTTAATTGTAGTTTTGACAGCGTGTCTTACATCTGTATCTGCGTTTTCTGATGATTCTGTCCGAATTTATAGAAAGAATTTTACTGATAAATACATTAAGCCTTATGATGCCGCTGACGGATATTACTTTTACTTTGAGCAGCATTACGGCTATGAAAACAATAACCCTGATGGTGATATAGAGTGGGCACTTGTGTACGCTGGCGATATGAGCTATGAAAAGGGTAAAATCAAGCAGGTTGTTGGAAATCAAGTGTTTTATGCTGATGAAGCAAGCTCGCCATTTAAATTCAAGTACGCTGTGTATGATGTGAAAGAGGATAAGTTTTACGATTTGAGCGACGAGCTTGTCTTAAAGTATGACGGGCTTTTCGAAGCACTTGTTGCTGAAAACGCAGGAGTGCCACTGGGCGATGCCGATATGGATAAGGAGCTTTCGATACTGGACGCTACCCAAATTCAGCTTGTCAGTGCTAAGCTCGCTGTTTTTGATGAGAATGATTCATTAGCTGAATATACCGATTGTGGCGATGATTTCACTTATGTTTCTGATTTTAATCGTGACGGTGAGCGTGATATTATGGACGCTACAGGTATTCAGCTCTACCTTGTAGAACATCCGCAAAAGCCTGAGATTGTTGAGCCTGATGATATGATGTAAAACTAAGCTACGGAGTACACTTTTATTGTGTGTGCTATCGTAGCTTTTTTAATAAAAAAATTTAAAAATTTTTTCTTACGTTGAAACCAAAATACGTTTTCGTGCGTTTTATTTATGAAGGGATATTTATCCGCTAATAATTTTCACTTTAGGAGGCGAAGTTTATGAAAAAGTTAGTTAGTGTTATACTTGTTGCGATGTTGTTAATCTCAACTACGGTAGTACCTGTGTTCGCGTACGAAAATTTAGTTCCCGGTGACTACCTTTATGAGGCTGAATTTCTAGAGTATATCGAAGGTTACTTACATTTTGACGAAGAGCGTTATGGTTACGAGGAAATTTACTATCATCATATTGATGAAAATGACCCTGAAAGCGAAATAGACTGGGTGTACGTAAATGCTTTTACTAATATCAATATGCCTTGGCTCGCTAAAAAGGTAGTAGCCGACAGAGTTTTTTACAGAAACTCAGGCAGTGTGCCTTTTGAGTTCGGTTATGCAATTTATGACGTTAGCAAAGCATCGTTTGTTGAAATAAATGATGCAACAATTAACGAATACGACGACTTTCCTGAATTGCTCGACGAGCTCAACGTTGGTACACCTATTGGTGACGCTGACCTCGACGGCGAGTTGACGATACTCGACGCAACGTATATTCAGCTTGTTGCGGCTAAGCTTTGCGAATATGACACAAATGATGATATTAGCGGTTTTCATAACTTAGGTGAAAGAGATTTAAACTATATTTCTGATGCTGACTTGGATGGCGAGCGTACAATTATGGACGCAACATCAATTCAGCTCAAGCTTGCGGGCTTGAATAACGAACCTGATATAAACGAAGAAATGGTCTTTGCTGAGTATAACAATATGTATGGTGTGGATACCGGTATCGAGATTGTGACTTTTGATACCTTGTATAACGGAACACAGAATTTTGCAGAGAATAAAATTAATTCAGAAAGATTTGCCGTTATTATCAAGTCAAAGGAACAGTTTGAGTCTGTGTTTTACTCTGATTATGGCGTAGAAGATTATATTAACGACGAGTTCTTTAGTGAAAATTGGATTGTAGCTTCTGCGTGTCGTGTGACAGATTATGAAATGGTAGCAGAGATTACAGATTTAGGTGTCAGAGGCGACACAATGTTTATTAGAGCTGATAAAAAGCTCTATGATACAAATGGAGTTATGGAGCCTGTCGCTCCGATGTATCACTCTTTTGTCGCAGTTGATAAAGAAATTTTTAGTCAGGTAACGGATATTATCTGGTTATCATAAAATTCTGAATTAGAATTAAGGAGGCGGCAATTATGAAAAAGTTGGTAAGTATTTTGCTAGTCGCGGTTATGCTTATGTCAGTGATGAGCGTTACAGCTTTTGCTGATGAAAATGATTCTATTGATAACCTTTTGAAAGACCAATTGTATTACAAGCGTTTTATAGATGAATACAAGTATATAACATTCTACCACGAAGAGTATTATCACCATATTAATGAAACTGACGAGAACAGCGATATTGATTGGGCTCTTATTAGAGCAGCAACAGATGTTATGGTTGAACCTATTGACCCACCTGTACCTCATTACTGTACTATAGGCGACATTGTTTATGGTACAATATACTATTATCAACCTTTTGAAACTGGGTACTGTGTATATGATGTTGCAAAGGACGAATTCCTAGATATAACTAATATTGATATTGATAATTATAATGGATTAAGAGAGGTTTTCTGTACAGGTAAGTACGGTATGTTAATTGGCGACATTGATGCTGATGGTGATGTGTCTGTTATTGATGCAACTGAAATTCAGCTAATTGTGGCTAAGCTTTCGACATTAGAGAGAAATTACCGTGTCGCTGATTTTAATCGTGACGGTAGTGTAGATGTTTTAGACGCTACTGCTATCCAGCTACACCTCGCTGGTTTAAACAACGAGCCTGATATTAACGAAGAAATGGTTATTCATACATCAAGCAGTTATGACGAGTTGTGGAATTTACCATATATGGCCGATGATGTGGCTTTGTTATCATTCGATATGGAGTTTGATAAACAGCAGTTCAGTGACGTTGTGTATAATTACGGAGTAACGGGCGAGTGCTTCACAGTAGCTATCATCAAATCAAACGAGCAGTATAATTATTTGTTCAATGAAAATGCTCCAAAGTATGACGACGAGTTTTTTGAAAATAAATGGCTGGTTGTAGCACTGACACGTGGCTGGTGTCACCAAGCACGAGCTCCAATAACTGACGTAGCTATAGCTGGCGACACGCTGTATGTCAGAGCTAATGTTTATGTGCCTGAGGGTCCAACATCACCTACTGAGCCTTTTTGGTTGTCTATAGTGTCGGTTGATAAGACAGAGCTGTTGTATGTGACCGATATAGTTAAAGTTAAATAAACTGATATATTTAAAGCCACGGTGTAATTTGTCGATACACCGTGGCAATTTTTAAGAATTATTGTTTTTTCGATGCTTTTAACAGTTGCTATGAAGAGCACAGGGGCTATGATTGCATCGTATTTTGATTGGTTGTTTGTCTGTTTACATAAATAACGCACGATTATTTTGTGAATTTTAAACCATAGTTTTTATGTTTTATATGTGATAGAATTTACTTGAAGAGAAGATATCAATCATCGATGTTGATTTAACAGGAGGCGAGATTATGAGAAAGTTGGTTAGTATTATACTTATAGCGGTTATGCTTATGTCAGTACTGAGCGTGTCGGCTTTTGCTGAGAACAATAATGTTCAAAATGAGTTTTTGTATCAGGATAAATTCGAGGAATTCATAGGACTTCCTGAACGTACTGATGAACTAATCGAAAACCATGAGACTTACTACTATGATTATAACGAGTTGTATTATCACAAGCATCCAAAGAGTGGTGAAGTTGACTGGGTTTTAGCAAGAGCTTTTACTAATGTACCGCCACCACCTTGGATGAGAGTTTTGGTTAAGCAAATTGGTAACCGAGTTATAAAGTCAATATCTCCAGGTATCGTTAAGTTACCATACTCTTATGTGGTATATAATGCGTATGATGACTGCTTCTATGATATTGAAAACCTCAGCCCTGAAGAGTATAATGGGTTAGCACAAGCGTTTGAGGAACTCGAGCTCGGATACGCTGTCGGAGATGTTGATGAGGATGGACGTATCAGCATTATAGATGTAACCAATATCCAGTTGTATCTTGCAATGGAAAAAGAAATCGAAGATACCTATAAACAATACTTTGATACTTTGACTGACTTTGACGGTGATAGTAAAATAACAATTATGGACGCTACATCAATTCAGCTCAGGCTTGCTAATATTTATGATGAACCTGTTGTTAATGAAGAAATGGTTTTCAGCGATTATTCTCAGAGATTGGCATCTATGCCCTACAATGCTGTTGCAATGTTTTTTGATGAGGAATATAGTGAAAAACAATTAGGGCATAGCGTTTATAAAGCAGAGAAGTTTGGTAATGAAAATACGATTGTAATTATTAAATCAAACGAACAATACCGTGAGTTGTTTAAAGAAGATGCACCGATATTCGAAGATGACTTTTTCGAAAATAAATGTATAATTGCTTCTTTAGTACGTACACATGGTATGAAGGGAAGTGCAACTGTTGCAGGTGTAGCAAAGTCTGGTGATACTCTATATGTACAAGTGCTTGTGTTTACTCCTTCTGGTAATTTAGAGCCAATTTCACCATACTTGTTGTCTATGGTATCTGTAGATAAAAACTTAGTTTCCGATGTTTATAATGTCGTTGAAGTTTATGGTTATTGATATAAATACATAAATAAATCACTCCTTTATGAGCACACTAGCTTTAAAGGAGTGATTTTTTTGAATAAGGATATTGATAATAAGCCATACGAATTCCCACAGGAGTGCCCCGAGAAAGACGTAAAACTGGACAAAGGCGTTATCATCGATGTGGTCGAACACGAAATAACACCTCGTAAGGAAGAGCAATCCACTCACGAACGTAGTATGTGGGAATATAAAGGAAAGGAGTTCTCGAATTAACTGCACCTACGTGTGCATTAATACCGAGCTTTTTTGTGATTAACCTTGCACGTAGCTGATGAAAACGGTCAGTTGCGATTGCGAGGTTTTTCTCTTTTTTATAGGTATCAATAATTCTTTGAGAGAATAAAATATTTTCGTGCGTGCTGAGAGCTTTGGCTTCTATTATCAGTTGGTTTTTATCTACACCCATTTTTATGAGTTCGTCATACATACATTTCGCTTCTTCAGTATAATCCTTTTTACATTTACCGCCCGAAAGTATAGCGACAGCATTTGGATTTATATCAAGATAGCGTTTTGTCGCGTTAATTCTGCCTTTGAGTAAATCAGACGGGCCGTGCTTTTCTGCTCTGATGCCGAGCGTGATTGCGGTTGAATTGCTTTTAGGCTTGATTAGAGATGCGATTATCATAGCGGTTGTGATAATTATTGCGTAAGCACAAAAAGCGAGCAGAGCGTATTTACAGCAATTCCACAAAACCGTTAGCAGGGAATAAGAGTGGCAGAAGTTTTTAGTTAACTCAAACACAGGAGTGTTCGTCAAAAATAAGAGCACAAACAAGCATATCACTATGCCCAGCCTGTTGCCGTGATTGAAGTAGCCTTTGAAAACCGGCAGAATAAACCATATCAAAAATATGAGTGCGATTATTCGCACAAGCCATATAATCATAATATCACCAAGTTAATAATAACATAAAAAGCACCACAAGTAAACAAATAGGGCGTCGGATAACCGACGCCCTAAATTTATATTAGATTTGCTACAATCAATACTTTGGTCTCTCTACATATGATGTATGTAAGAGCTCGTGAGCCTTATGTGAACCAGGCTCGCCGAGATAATCAGCGTAGATAGCTGTAATCTCAGGATTCTTGTGAGATTTTCTGTAAGTAAGGTTCTTATCGTCATCGTAAAGAGCAGCAGAACGTAAGCCCTTAACGTCAACGAAGTTACGAGTATGACCATCAACGATTGGCTGACCGCCGCCGTTGATACAACCGCCAGGACAGCACATAACCTCGATGAACTGGTAGTCAGCTTCGCCTGATTTAACCTTGTCGAGGAGCTTAGCAGCATTCTTAAGGCCTGATGTAACAGCAACCTTAACCTGCATACCGGCAACGTCGTAAGTAGCTTCCTTGATGTCTTCCATACCACGAACGTCTGTGTACTCGATGTGCTCGAGGTCCTCGCCTGTGAGTACGTCAGCAACTGTTCTAAGAGCAGCTTCCATAACACCGCCTGATGTACCGAAGATTGTACCAGCACCTGAACCGATACCCATGATTGGGTCGAATTCTTCGTCCTGGAGTGAAGTGAACTGGATACCAGCTGCTTTAATCATAGAAGCGAGCTCTCTTGTTGAGATAACAAAATCGTTATCAGCAAGGCCGTCATGACCCTGATCGTCACGCTTAATCTCGAACTTCTTAGCAACGCAAGGCATAACTGATACAACAACCATATCCTTAGGATCGATGCCCATCTTCTCAGCGTAGTATGACTTAATCATAGCACCCTGCATCTGCTGTGGAGACTTACATGTTGAGAGGTTTGGAATAAGCTCTGGGTAGTAGTGCTCACAGAACTTGATCCAACCTGGTGAACAAGATGTAATCATTGGGAGTGTGCCACCGTTCTTAACTCTGTTTAAGAACTCAGTACCCTCTTCCATAATTGTAAGGTCAGCAGCAAAGTTTGTGTCGAATACCTTGTCAAAGCCAAGGCGTCTAAGAGCTGCAACCATTTTACCAGTAACGTTTGTGCCGATTGGCATATCGAAGCACTCACCAAGTGTTGCTCTGATTGATGGAGCTGTGTGAACGATAACTGTCTTTGATGGATCTGCGATAGCAGCGAATACCTCAGCAGTATCATCACGCTCAACGAGTGCACCTGTAGGACATACAGCAGTACACTGACCGCAAGCTACACAAGCAACCTGATCAAGAGTCTGGTTGAATGCACAGCCGATTTCTGTGTCTAAACCACGGTTGTTAGCACCGATAACGCCAACATACTGGTTCTTACAAGCAGCAGAACATCTGCGGCAAAGGATACACTTGTTGTTATTTCTAACGAGGTGAAGTGTTGTGTCGTCAATCTCTGACTTTGTTTCTTCGCCACAGAACTTTGACTCGTCTACGCCGTACTCAACGCAGAGCTTCTGGAGCTCACAAGAGTTTGAACGTGGGCAAGACAGACACTTTTTGTCGTGGTTAGAAACGATAAGCTCAAGAGTTGTCTTTCTGTATTTCTGAATCTGTGGAGTGTTTGTGAAGATTTCAGTACCCTCTCTGTCGATTGGATATACGCAAGCTGCAACTAAGCTTCTTGCACCCTTAACTTCACAAAGACACATACGGCATGCACCGATTTCGTTGATGTCCTTGAGGTAGCACAGAGTAGGAATCTTGATACCGAACTGGTGGCATGCTTCAAGGATAGTAGTATTTTTCTCAACAGAGAAAGGCATACCGTTGATTTTAATATTAAGCATTTCCATTATAATATCTCCCTTCTCTTAGCCTTTTACAATAGCACCGAACTTACATGTTGGCAGACAAGCACCGCACTTAACGCACTTAGCTGTGTCGATTTCGTAAGCTGGCTTCTTCTTGCCAGGAGCAGTGTAGTCAGTAACTGTGATTGCACCAGCAGGACACTGTCTAGCACACATTGAACAACCAAAGCACTTGTCTTTGATGATTGAGAATTCGAGGAGGTCCTTACAAACGCCTGCTACACACTTCTTGTCAACAACGTGCTGAACATATTCATCACGGAAGTAGTGGAGTGTTGATAAAACAGGGTTTGGAGCTGTCTGACCAAGACCGCAAAGCGAGTTGTCTTTGATGTAGTGGCAAAGCTCTTCCATCTCGTCAATCATTTCGAGTGTGCCCTGACCCTTAGTGATTTTGTCGAGCATTTCAAGAAGTCTCTTTGTACCGATACGGCATGGTGTACACTTACCGCAAGACTCGTCAACTGTGAACTCTAAGAAGAACTTAGCGATATCAACCATACAAGTTGTTTCGTCCATAACGATAAGACCGCCTGAACCCATCATTGAGCCAATAGCGAGAAGGTTGTCATAGTCGATTGGAATATCTAAATGCTGTGGTGGGATACATCCGCCTGATGGACCACCTGTCTGAGCAGCCTTGAACTTCTTGCCGTTAGGAATACCGCCACCGATTTCCTCAACGATAGTTCTAAGTGTTGTACCCATTGGTACCTCAACAAGACCAGTGTGCTCAATCTTACCACCAAGAGCGAATACCTTAGTACCCTTTGATTTCTCTGTACCGATTGAGTTGAACCAGTCAGCACCGAGTAAGATGATACGTGGAATGTTAGCGTATGTTTCAACGTTGTTTAAGATAGTTGGCTTTTTGTAAAGACCCTTAACTGCAGGGAACGGAGGACGTGGACGTGGTTCGCCACGCTTACCCTCGATAGATGTCATAAGTGATGTTTCCTCACCACAAACGAAAGCACCTGCACCAAGTCTGAGCTGAACATCAAAGCAGAAGTCTGTGCCGAAGATGTTGTTACCTAAAAGACCATACTCGTGAGCCTGATCAATAGCAATCTGGAGACGATTTACAGCGATTGGGTACTCAGCTCTAACGTAAACGTAACCCTGAGTAGCACCGATTGCGTAACCGGCAATTGCCATAGCCTCGAGTAATGCGTGTGGGTCACCCTCTAAGATTGAACGGTCCATAAATGCACCAGGGTCACCCTCGTCAGCGTTACAGCAAACGTACTTCTGGTCAGCGTCATTAGCTGCTGCAAACTTCCATTTTAAACCTGTTGGGAAGCCTGCACCACCACGGCCACGTAAGCCTGAAGCTAAGATTGTTTCGATAACTTCAGTAGGTGTCATTTCTGTTAATACTTTACCTAAAGCTGCGTAACCGTCCATAGCAATGTATTCATCAATCTTTTCAGGGTCGATAACACCGCAGTTTCTAAGTGCGATACGCTGCTGTTTAGCGTAGAAAGCTGTGTCATTTAAAGACTTGATAGTGTCTTCAACAACTGTCTCCTGATAGAGAAGACGTGTTACGATTCTACCCTTTAAGAGATGCTCTTCAACAATCTCAGGGATATCATCAATTTTAACCATTGAGTAGAAGCTACCCTCTGGGTAAACAACTACGATTGGGCCGAGAGCACAAAGACCGAAGCAACCTGTTGTGATAACGTTAACTTCTTTCTCTAAACCGCGAGCCGCGATTTCTTCTTTGAGCTTCTCAACGATTTTTAAACTGTCTGAAGAGGTACATCCGGTACCGCCGCAAACAAGCACATTAGAACGATACATTATTTGACCTCCCTTTATTTGTAAGCACCGATTGTGTACTCGGTAACTACGTTTCTGTTAACAATGTGGTCGTTAACAACCTTTGCAACCTTTTCAGGTGTCATTTTTACATAAGTAACCTTGTCCTCGCCCGGAATTTCGATTTCAACAACAGGCTCGAACTGACAGATGCCGATGCATCCTGTCTGTGTGATTGTAACATCCTGCAGATTTCTCTTAGCAACTTCCTCAGTAAAAGCGTTTAATACCGGGCGTGCACCTGCAGCGATACCGCATGTAGCCATACCAACCAGAACGCGAATAGCGTTAGGATTCTCGTGTCTCATATTGAGCTCGAGCTTAGCCTTATCTCTGATTGCCTGTAATTCAGCTAAAGATTTCATCTGTTAACCTCCGTATATATTGTTAGATTGTTCTTCTAAAAATCCGTCGATCCACATAAGCACGTCAGGCGTGTTAAGCGGAACATCCGACCCTAAAACTTCTCGTAGCTCTCTTGTGTCAAGAGTAAACTCTCCGCAGTCGGTTTTGTGATTAAACACAAAATCGATATCCGGGTTACACTGGATAAGAATTTTAACAGTCGAGTTGATGTCACCGAGTGGTGTCATATCAACACTTGACTTGATAAAGTGAGCGTAAAGGGTGGTGCCTACGTTGACTGTACTGTCAATAGTAAAGCTACCGCCTGTCTGCTCAGCAGCCATCTTAAACAGCGGAACACCTAAACCGACTTTGCGTGTTTTACGAGTAGTGAAAAATGGGTCAATGACTGACTCAACCTGCTCTTTTGTCATACCGCAACCGTTGTCCTTGACGTAAATGTCAAGAAAATCTTCCTTGTCGCTTTCAATAACTTCGATAGTGACAAGTGTTGCCTTGGCTGTTATGCAGTTTTGAGCCACGTCCATAACGTTAAGAGATAACTCTCTCATAGTAAATTAGTCCTTGTATTTAGCAAGAATGTCAGGGATCATATCGGCTGTGAGTCTGCCGTAAACGTCATCGTTGATTGTGATAACCGGAGCAAGACCGCAAGCACCGATACAACGGCAAGCTGTGAGTGAGAACTGGCCGTCTAAAGTACACTCCTCAGCACCGATACCGAGTTCTTTGGAAAGTTTGTCTAAAACTTCACCTGAACCCTTAACGTAACAAGCTGTACCCATACAAACAGAGATGTTGTACTTGCCCTTAGGGGACAAAGCGAACTGAGAGTAGAAAGTAGAAACGCCGTAAACCTCTTCGAGTGGAACATTAAGGCCTTCTGCAATCATAGTCTGAACCTCGATTGGAAGATAGCCATAGATGTCCTGAGCCTCCTGAAGTACAGGCATTACAGCACCCGGGTCATCAATGTGTTTAGCGATAACCTGCTTGAGCTCTGCTTCCTGCTCAGGTGTACCCGCAAATGGGATACTACTGATTTTTTTAAGCATCTTTTTTCCTCCTGATTTGAAAATTATGTACTGTGAATTGTAGCAAAAAAATTCTTATATGCACACGCATAAATTATAGCACATTTACCCGTATTTGTCTATACGAAAAAGGGCTAATTCAGACCAAAAAACTAGAAAATTGACAAAAATTTATCAAACTTTTTTGTGACATTTGACAGTTAGCGTAGGCTAACCGATGAATTCGCTTGTAAATTCCTACAATGAAATATAGTTATAATTCTAAATTAGAAACAAAGTGTTGTGATGTGTAGGAAAGCTCATTGATGTAACAAACCTAAATGTGTCACATATCGTAGGGGATGGCGTCCTCGACATCCCGAAAAACTAAAAGCAGATACTTCGCAAAAAATTTTAGATAAACACAGCAGGCATAAAAAAGCTCCCCTTAAACTCAAGGGGAGCAAAATGTTAAGTATTCTTAAGTTTTTGTAACACTGAGTCTATTGACAATGTTTCAAGCTCGAAGAAATTTTCGGCATCTTTCATATTCTCAAGATAGTGAGCGTCGGAGTCACGGACTATGAGCATATCGTTTAAAATCGGATAGCTTGCTTTAAGCTGTTCAACATTTCCTGAACTTGACACCTCCGCAGTTGTGAATCCACACTCTGGCGGAATGTCACCAAGGGAGGAGATAATCGACATACTGTCACGGTTGATGTGAGCAGGATAGCACACACCGTCAAAACTCTCGACCAGCTCTTTGACATTCATAACCGAAATGTCGGTGGCTAAAATTAAGAGGTTTTCGACTTCGCCGATTTCTTCATCAAGCTCGTTCATTATCACCTGTCTGCCGTAGATGTCTGCACGGTTAGGAAACTGCATTTGATGTTCCTTGACATAATTGTTCCACTTTAATGCTTTTTCTAAAGTAGGAAACAGGCACACAACGTGGATTTCTTCCATTGTGGTAAGCTCCATACCAGGGATAACGCACAAGTCGTTTTCAACGCCCAGCTTCATCACAGCTTCGCAGTTTAAAACCGAGTTGTGATCAGTCAGTGCGATTACATCAAGTCCCAAGAGCTTTGACATACCGACGATATTGTTTGGTGTCATATCCATATCGCCACACGGCGACAGACACGAGTGCATATGTAAATCGTAGTAATACTTCATCTTATTTTAAAAGCTCGTAAATCTTTGTAGCAAGGCGGTATGAGTTTTCCTCAGTTTGCAAAATGGTTACGTCCATAGCCTCGGCTTTAGCTTTAGCATCGTCATCAAGAGATGCGTTTTCGACAAGAACAATACACGCTACATCTGCAAGAGTTGCCACAGCGATTGAGTTGATGTTACCCATAACAGTGAGCCAGATTGAGTCCTCACCTGCTCTGCCCATAACCCATGAGAGAAGGTCGCCAATATAGCAATCGGTGATTTCACGGTCCATATCGCCATTTACGAGTGTTTTAAGATTGAGTTTTTCTACTGCTTCTTTAATATTCATTGTAAACTCCGTTTAAAGCGTATTTTTAAGCTGGTCATAAACTGACTGAATCTGAGCTTTCAGCTTGTGGATACAGTCGGTTTCCTTAGCGATTCCCTTAACGATGTCCTCAGCCATTGCACGGCAGGTAGGCGCACCGCAGGAACCACAGTCAAGACCCGGAAGGTCGGCACAGATTTTCTCCATCTGTTCCATTTTGTCCATAGCCTTGAAAATATCTTCGTCGAGTCTGAAGCCTTCGCCGTTGAACTCAAGCTCGCCTTTCCACATAAATTCGTCCATATCAACGTCATCATCAAGGTGGTTTAATGAAACAGGTAAATATTTTCTCAAGTTATGTATTCTAGCCTGTGCGACGTATGGATTTTCGACAGTCAGAATACCGCCGACACAACCACCGTTGCACGCATTGAGCTCAACAAAATCAACGTCGTGGATGTGCTCGTCTTCAAGACCCTCGAGCACTCGTATTACGTTTTCGATACCGTCAGCTGCTAAGTATTTATCGCCCAGCATAGCGGCACTCTCACCGCCACTGGTAGCCCAGCCGACACCGATGAGTCCTGAGTTTGAGATAGGCTCTATTACCTTGAGTTTATCCATAGCCTGTGTTAACTGAGGATAGATTTTAGAGATAGCAATCGCACCGTTACAAGCGGATTTTTCGCCTGTAGTCGGAGAATTGACCTCAGTAACCTTTGCGGCACAAGGAGTGATGAAGAACACGCCGATTTCATCATCAGGTAGACCAGTGTGCTTTTTCACTTCCTGACGTGCAAGTCTTGCGGCAACCTCCATCGGAGCAAGCATCGGCATAACGTTTTCGCATAAATCAGGGAAACGGATTTTGATGAGTCGCACAACAGCAGGACACGCAGAGCTGATGATAGGCTTTTTGAGTTTACCTTCTCTGATGAGCTTTCGTGTAGCTTCGCTGACAAGCTCAGCTGCACGTGATACCTCAAATACCACGTCAAAGCCGATAGCTCTCAGTCCGTTTAGTACAATATCTATGTCATCAAGGTTGTTGAACTGTCCGAAAAGTGCAGGAGCAGGGATAGCAACCTTGACTTTGTATTTTTCTATATCTTCAAGCGGTGAAGAGTGGGCACGTTTTGCTCTGTGAGGGCAAATGCGGATACACTCACCGCAGTCTATACATCGCTCACTTAAAATGGTGGCTTTGCCATCGTGAACACGTATAGCTTCTGTAGGGCAACGTTTGAGACAGTTTGTGCAACCACAGCACTTGTCTGCTTCAAGCTCTACGGAGTGAAAATACTTTTGCATTTTCCACACCTCTTATGTAAATTTTTGTAGTGGTAAATTACGCTTCTCTGATATAATCAGGAGCGTTTGTGTAATACTTTAACTGTTGACTTTTACAGTTAAGTAAAGGTTAGTGCCGACGCCGATTTCTGTTTCGATTCGCATTTCGTCGGTGTATTTTTTGATGTTAGGTAGACCCATACCGGCACCAAATCCTAGGTTGCGGACGTTGTCAGGAGCGGTCGAAAAGCCTGCCTGCATCGCCTTTTCAACGTCAGGAATACCAGGGCCCTTGTCAGCTAAGAGTACTTCTACTCTGTCAGGGTAGATGTCAACGTCACAGTAGCCACCCTCAGCGTGGATGACCATATTTATCTCAGCTTCGTACATAGCAATAGCAACTCGTCTTATGGCATCAGAGTTGTAGCCTAAAGCTTTTAAACGCTTTTTGACAGCACCTGATGCTTCTCCGGCACGGGTGAAATCGTCGCCGGGAACTTCATATCGTAAATGGATAGCGTTCATTATTCACAGCCTCCTGACAGACCCTTTGAATAGAGAAGCCCACAAGCGGTGAACATTCTGTAGCGGGTTTTAATCAGTGTGATTTCTCGCGATTTTGCAAGGTCGATGATAGACTGGTCAGGTTGTTTGCCTCTTACAAAAACGATGCACGCCATATCCATCATCTCAGCAGTACGCACTACCTGAGGGTTGACAAGACCTGTCAGAAGTACAGACTGGTCCTTTACAAAAGCGAGCACGTCGCTCATCATATCTGAACCGCAAGCGGTTTTTATTTCAGTGTCGAGGTTACCCTCGCAGATAACTTCGCCCTCTAAAATATCAATAATGTCTTTTATAACCATAAAAAGTCCATCCTTTCTGAATACATATCTAAATAGACACAATAATTTTACCATACATTTAAGCTAAATTCTACACAAAGATTACCGCGTTATTCTGTTGAAAATGACGGATAGTGTTTTGAAATTATGCTTTTAAAACAGGAGATAAAGTAGTATAATCAGCTTGGGTGATAATATGAAAGCAATTATTTTTGATTTAGACGGAACACTGTGGGACACAAGTGACACTGTGGTCAGAATATGGAACGAAGTGCTAAGCGTGAAGTGTCCTAAACTTCATATGACAAAGGAAATTATGGCATCCCTTATGGGCAAAAACAAGGCACAATTTATGGATGACTTCTTTGTGGGAGTTGAAAAGAGTGATGCTGAAACGCTGATTTCTGAGATATTTGCTCACGAGCAGGAGTATCTAATTAAGTACGGTGCGAATATGTACGATAATGTTATTGATACGCTTTGTGAGCTTAGAAAAGACTACGCTCTAGCGATAGTGAGCAATTGCCAAAGCGGTTATTTAAACGCGTTTTTGACTCACTATAAGTTAAAAGAAATGCTCACTGACTTTGAATGTGCAGGTTCAAGTGAGCTTTCAAAAGGCGAAAATATACGACTTGTGGTTAACCGCAATAGCTTTGAAAAAGCTATATATGTAGGCGATACTAAAAGTGATGAAAATGCCGCTAAAGAAGCGGGGCTTTCTTTTGTTTATGCCTCTTACGGTTTTGGCGAGGTTGATAATTACGACGCGATTATAAATTCTTTTGAAGAAATAAAAACGATAGTAAAAGATTTACTTGGAAACTAAAAAGGAGCCGTTCGCTGATTTGTAGCGAACGGCTCCTTGTACTTTGTGTTTATTATTACAGTCCTGCGATAAAAAGCTGGATTTCGGTAGCGTCGAGAACCGACATCTCGCCGTCGCCGTCTGTGTCGCCATACTGAGTTTGTTCAGCAGGGAGTGTCTGAATCTGTGCAACATGAAGCTGGATAGCGGTTGCATCAAGAATTGAAACATCAGAGTCTCCGTCAACATCACCGAGCATAATATCAGTGTTGATGAAGTTGTCGACATCCTGGGCAAAATAGGAAGTAGAGTATTCCAGCGAATATGTATCATTGGTGACAACAAATATATTCAAGTTCTTCTCATAATAAGAAATCATATCGGACATATA
>JAFUIK010000027.1 GCA_017473955.1 Ruminococcus sp.
GCGATGATGACTCGCAAAAGAAGAAAAAAGACATTAAAACTTGCTAAAGGTTATTTTGGTGCTAAGAGTAAGCACTTTAAGATGGCTAAACAGGCTGTAATGAAGTCTGGCAACTATGCATATATTGGTCGTAAGCAGAAGAAAAGAGATTTTAGAAGACTCTGGATTACACGTATTTCTGCAGCTTGCAAGGCTAATGGTACAAACTACTCAACATTTATGAACGGTCTTAAGAAGGCTGATATTGCCCTCAACCGTAAGATGCTCTCTGAGATTGCTATTGCTGATCCACAGGCATTTACAGCTCTTGTTGAGAAGGTTACAAAAGCATAAAAAAAGCTATAACTGCGTTTGGGGTCACACCCCAAACGCTTTTGCTTATTATAGGAATTGTTTATGGAAGTAATTAAAAGTAAAGACAATAAGACGGTAAAATACATTAGTAAGCTTATTAATAGTGCGAAATTCAGAAGAGAAGAAAGTCGATTTGTAATCGAAGGTGTCAGATTATGTGAAGAGGCTTTAAAAAATGATGCACACATCGATTTTCTTGTTTGCTCAGTTTCTGCTGTAGATAAGTACGCTGATATTGTAAAAAGGTTATGTGATCGTTCAAAAATAACTCTAAATGTTGATGACCGCATATTTAGTGCTATCTCTGACACAAAAACACCACAGGGAGTATTATGTGTTGTAAAAACACTTGACAAACAGTTTTGCTTTGATACAATTAAAAAGAATGGAATATTGTTGGCTCTTGACAGTATTCAGGATCCATCAAACCTTGGGACAATACTCAGGTCTGCTGATGCATTAGGTGTTAGTGGGGTGGTTTTGTCCTCAACTTGTTGTGATATATTTTCGCCAAAAGTTGTCAGAGGGAGTATGGGGGCTGTGTTTAGGGTACCATTTTATATCACATCTGACCTTAGTTCATTTGTAAAAGAGTTCAACAACTACGGCACATCATACGCTTGTGTGCTTGATGATACAGCTGTAACTATAAATGAGGTTAATTTTACATCACCATCGTTATCAGTAATCGGTAATGAGGGTAATGGTGTGTCACAGCAGGTTATTGATGCTTGTAGTAGTAAGCTGTATATTCCTATGCACAATAACGCAGAATCGCTCAATGCTGCGGTTGCTGCAAGTATAATAATGTGGGAAATGGTTAAATGATAAACACTGCTAGATTTTGGATTTGGCTTACTCTTGCGATAGGTGTGAACAATCCTAAGCATAAACGTATATATGAAAGCTATGATAACATTGCTGATTTTTATAATAGTGGTGTTTACGAATGGCGTTTGTGCGGTGTTTTTTCACCTAAAGATATCGAATCGCTTGAAAACACTAAGCTTTCCAAAGCAGATGAAATCATATCACAATGTAAGACACTCGGGTACGATATTATCTGTATTGATGATCCTAAGTATCCACATAAACTTAAGGATATTTATGCTCCTCCATGTGTTTTGTATGTGTGGGGCAAGCTACCAGATTTGGATGAGCGACTCGGCATTGCAATGGTAGGTACGAGAAACGCAACTCAATACGGAGTTATGGCGTCACACACACTTTCTGCAAGTTTGTCTAAACTGGGAGTAGTTATTGTAAGCGGTGGTGCTTTAGGAATTGACAGTGCCTCGCATACAGGAACTCTTGAAGCTGGAGGTACAACAATTTGCGTTTTAGGATGTGGCATTGACTACAGATATTTGATGTCTAATGCGTCTATGCGTAAAAACATAGCTTCAACGGGTGCTGTGATTTCAGAATACCCACCAGGTACTCACGCGTATCCGTCGAATTTTCCTATTAGAAACCGCATTATTTCAGGTTTGAGTGATGGAGTGATTGTTGTAGAGGCTGATGTTAAAAGCGGTTCTCTTATTACTGTTAATCACGCACTTGAACAGGGCAGAGAAGTATTTGCTGTAATGGGTAATATCAATTCAAGATATTCTACCGGAACAAATAAAATGATTAAAGACGGAGCGATTCCTGTTACATCCTATATGGATGTTATAGAAGCTTTTCCAAACTATCAGATTGATACTGATGATAATACTGAACCTGAATTCTCAGGGCAGAATAATTCGTCAATAAATAAAGAGCCTGTATTACACAGAGAAGATTTAGATTTATCCGATACAGTAAAGCTTGTATATAAATGTATAGGAAACGAGCCAATACACATTGACCAGCTTGTTGTAAAAACAGGCTTGCCTGTCAGCAAAGTGCTGCAATCGCTGACAGAACTTGAAATTCTTGCACTTATTTCTTGCCAACAAGGCAGATTATATAAATTAGCTTGATTTTTAGGAGGACAAAAATGTCTAATCTTGTTATCGTTGAGTCTCCTGCTAAAGCAAAGACTATTAAAAAGTATCTTGGTAAAGACTTTGATGTTGTCGCATCTATGGGACATGTCAGGGACCTTCCGTCAGCAAGACTCAGTGTTGATATCAACAACGATTTTGCACCAAGATATGAGATTATTAAAGGTAAAGAAAAGCTTGTTAATGAGCTTGTGGAATTGTCAAATAAAAGCGAAAACGTATATCTCGCAACTGACCCTGATAGAGAGGGTGAGGCTATTTCGTGGCATCTTGCTTATTTATTGAATCTTGATTTAGATAAAACTAACAGAGTTGAGTTTAACGAAATTACAAAAAACGGTATAGCAAATGGTATGGCTAATCCTCGTTCTATTAATATAGACCTTGTTAATGCACAACAGGCAAGACGTATTTTAGATAGAATTGTTGGCTATAAGCTTAGTCCGTTTGTATCACAGAAGATACACAGAGGTCTTTCCGCCGGCAGAGTTCAGTCTGTTGCTGTAAGAATTGTTGTTGACAGAGAGCTGGAAATCAGAGCGTTTAAACCTGAGGAATACTGGACTATTGATACGAAACTTATACCAAAGGGTTCTCGTAAGTCGTTCTCAGCTTCTCTTTATGGAACCGAGAACGGTAAAATTAAAATTAGTTGTAAAGATGAGGCAGATAAGATTATTGCTGACTTAGATGGTGCGGACTTTGTTATCACAAAGGTTAAGAATTCTACCAGAAAGAAGTCGCCGGCTCCTCCGTTTATAACATCAACACTGCAACAGGAAGCTTCCCGTAAGCTTGGTTTTCAGTCAAGAAAAACTATGAAAATAGCACAGGAGCTTTACGAAGGTATTGAAATTGATGGAATTGGTGCAATCGGTCTTATTACCTATATGCGTACTGATTCTTTAAGAATTTCCAACGAGGCAGTAAATGAAGCTTCAAAGTATATTTTAGAAAACTACGGCGATAGGTATTTGCCCGCTAAACCTAGATTTTTTAAATCACGTTCTAACGCACAGGATGGTCACGAGGCTATCAGACCATCAACACCATCTTTATCTCCGTTGTCAATCAAATCTAGCTTGTCAAATGACCAGTTTAAGCTTTATAAACTTATATGGGAACGTTTTATGGCATCTCAGATGGCTGATTGTATACAGAAAACCACTCAAGCTGATATTACAGCTAATGGATATGTTTTTAAAGCTTCAGGATACAAGGTTGATTTTGATGGCTTTACTACTCTATACACAGAGGGTAAGGATGAAGAGCAGGAGAAGGAGACACAGCTTCCTCCTCTTGAAAATGGTACAGTATGCAAAGTAAAGGATATCGCTCAAAATCAGCATTTCACACAGCCACCGTCAAGATTTACCGAAGCTTCTCTCATTAAAGCTATGGAAGAATATGGTATTGGCCGTCCGTCGACTTACGCTGCAACGATTTCTACAATTACAAGCAGAGAATATGTGAAGCGAGAAAGCAAAATGCTCATTCCTACTGAGCTTGGTGAAACTTTAGCTCAACTTATGAAAGAACGCTTTCCTAAGATTGTTAACGTTAAGTTTACGGCACAGATGGAGCAAGACCTTGATACCGTTGAAAACGGTGATGTTGAGTGGGTTAAGCTTTTAGATACATTCTACACTGATTTTGATAAGACCTTAAAGAAGGCAAAAACAGAAATGGCAGGTGTTAAGCTCCAGCTTAAAGAAGACGAAACCGACATTATCTGTGAAAAATGTGGTAAAAAAATGGTCGTAAAAGTTGGCAGATACGGTAAGTTTATTGCCTGTCCGGGTTACCCTGATTGTAAAAATGTTAAAAAATATGTTGAAGAGGTAGGAACTACCTGTCCTAAGTGCGGTGGTAATGTAATTATCAAACGCACTAAAAAAGGTAAGGTGTTCTATGGTTGCAGTAACTACCCAGATTGTGATTTCGTATCATGGTACGAGCCTGTGGCTGAAAAATGTCCACAGTGCGGTGATATCCTCTTCAAGAAGAAAGGTAAAAAGGCTTCACTTTTCTGTCAAAGAGAAGGCTGTGGCTATAAGAAATAATGACTGTAAATGTCTTTGGAGCAGGACTTGCTGGTTGTGAGGCTGCTTATCAATTAGCAAAACGCGGTGTTAAAGTAAAACTTTACGATATGAAACCGCATAAAAAAACTCCTGCACATAATAGCGAAAACTTTGCTGAACTTGTCTGTTCAAATTCACTTAAAGCTAAGCGTGTTGAGTCTGCAGCAGGGTTATTAAAAGAAGAAATGCGACAGCTTGATTCTCTACTGGTTAAATGTGCTGATAAATGTGCGGTACCTGCGGGTGGGGCATTAGCTGTTGATAGAGAACAATTTTCTTCAATGGTGACTTGTGTTATAAAAAACCACGAGAATATTGAGTTTATCAGTGAAGAAGTGACGTCAATTCCTGACGATGAAATATCCGTTATTGCAACAGGACCATTGACATCTGACTCTTTTTCTGCGTATATTGCGAATAAATTCGGTGAACATTTATCGTTTTATGATGCAGCAGCTCCGATTGTCAGTTATGACAGTATAGATATGGAGCATGCATTCTTTGAGTCACGATACGGCAAGGGCGACGGAGATGATTATCTAAATTGTCCGATGAACAAAGAAGAATACGAAGTTTTCTATGAAGCACTAGTTAATGCCGAACGTGCACCAGTACATGATTTTGATGTTAGGGACCCTAAAGTATATGAGGGATGTATGCCTATAGAGGTTCTTGCTCAACGTGGTGTTGATACTATTCGATTTGGTCCAATGAAACCCGTGGGTTTGAGAGACCCTAAGACAGGACATAGACCTTGGGCTGTTTTACAGCTTAGAAAAGAAACAGCAAGTGGTGAGATGTTTAATCTTGTCGGTTTTCAGACAAATTTAAAGTTTTCTGAACAAAAACGTGTTTTCGGTTTGATTCCTGCATTAAAAAACGCTGAGTATCACAGATACGGTGTTATGCACAGAAACACTTTTATTGATTCACCTAGATTACTTGATGCAGATTTTTCTGTAAGAAATGATAAAAATATCTTTTTTTCGGGTCAGATTACGGGTGTTGAGGGCTATATGGAATCAGCATCAGCTGGTCTTATGGCTGGTATTAACGCTTATTTAAGATTGTTAAAAAAAGATACTTTAGTTTTGCCTGTAGAAACAATGATGGGTTCTTTAAGCAGATACATAAGCGATGAGAGTGTAACTGATTTTCAGCCGATGGGGGCAAATTTTGGCGTTTTGCCTGCACTTGATGACAGGCCTAGAGATAAGTCACTCAGAGGTTCTATGTACGCACAGCGTTCTTTAGAAAGTTTACGCAATTATTTATTAGATAAGGATATATAAAGAGGTAAAAGTATGAACATTATAGTAGATGCTTTCGGCGGAGATAATGCACCGTTAGAGATAATAAAGGGCTCTATTGACGCAAAAAATGAATTCGGTGTCGATATTACGCTTGTAGGTAATGAAGAGATAATTAGAGATGTTGCAAAAGAAAATGAAATTAATATTGATGGAGTAAAAATTGTTCATGCTGCGTCTGTTATTTCTCAGGATGAAGCAGGTACGGAGGTTGTAAAATCCAAGAAGGACAGTTCTATGGCTGTCGGCCTTAAGTTGCTTCATGACGGTGAGGGTGATGCTTTTGTTTCAGCAGGAAACAGTGGTGCTGTTTGCGTGGGTGCTACCTTGATTGTAAAACGTATTAAGGGTATTAAGCGTCCTGGTTTCGCTCCGGTTATTCCTACTCTTGAAGGTA
>JAFUIK010000028.1 GCA_017473955.1 Ruminococcus sp.
AATGATGTTATCGGAGTGCGAGTGCCGATTATACGAGCACTTTCTAAGTCTATTAAAGGCACCGAGATAGCAAGTGAGTTTCTTAAAAGCTTACCACACAGGTATCTTGAAGAAAACCACCTGCACGGATTCTTAATTGAGCACGAGCGTGATTTTTCAACAGCCTTGAGCGAAATTATTCGCTTTCTCCCCTATATTGATAACTGGGCAACGTGTGATTGTATCAGACCTAAGGTTTTTAAAAAGCACCCAAGTGAGCTTTTACCTTATATTAAGCAGTGGTTACAATCCAATCACACCTACACCGTGCGATATGCAATCGGACTGCTACTAAGCTTTTACCTTGACGATGAATTTGACAAAGAGCACCTTAGTATGGTATCACAAGTGAGTTCGGACGAGTACTATGTAAATATGATGATAGCGTGGTATTTCGCGACAGCACTCGTAAAACAATACGAGCATGCTATTCCCTACATTGAAAACGCAGTGCTTCAAAAATGGACTCACAACAAAACTATTCAAAAAGCGTGTGAAAGCTACAGAGTTTCTGACACTCACAAGGCTTACCTACGTACATTGAAGATAAAATAATCCCCACAGGAGGTTATTATGATTTACTTTATAGAAGATGACCCTAATATCAGAGAGCTGGTTGTTTACACACTTAACACAACCGGAGAAAACGCTATAGGCTTTGAGCGACCAAGTGATTTTTGGAAAGCACTGGACGAAAAGCTTCCTAAGCTCATACTTTTGGATGTTATGCTCCCCGAAGAAGACGGACTGAGTATTCTCAAAAAAATCCGCTCAAGCCCTTTAACAAAACACATTCCCGTCATTATGATTACCGCTAAAGGCACCGAGGTTGATAAGCTCAAGGGTTTTGACCTAGGAGCTGACGATTACGTTTCAAAGCCATTTGGCATTATGGAACTACTCGCCCGAATCAAAGCAGTTATGCGTAGAGCCACTCCTCAAGAACAGAAAACGGAGTACGAAATCGACAACCTCTACGTCTGCCCGCAAAAACACCGTGTTAAGGTTAACGGCGAAAAGGTTTCTCTTACATTAAAAGAGTTCGAGCTTTTATGCCTTATGCTTGAAAATCGTGACATCGTGCTTTCGCGTGACCAGATTTTAGACAAGGTGTGGGGCTACGCTTTTGACGGTGAAAACCGAACCGTTGACGTACATATCCGTACTTTAAGGCAAAAGCTCGGCGACGCTGGTTATCTTATCGAAACAGTACGTGGCATAGGCTACAAAATCGGTGAAGCAAAATGAAAAAACGGACACTGATAAACACTTTTCTTATAACATTTTGTGTTACAATTGTGTGCGTATGTCTTATTATGGTTGCTGAAATTTTGACAACAGGAGATGTAACCCATCTGTGGCTTTACTTAAGCGTTTCCTTAATCATTCCTGTTGTTGTCACAGTTTTTGTACTAAAAACAGTAACTACTACGATTATCGACCCCATTAATAATATAGACATCGAAAATCCTGACACAACTGAGCTTTACAGCGAGTTCTCACCTCTTATTGAAAAAATCGGCTCACAGAATGCCCGCATTGTACACCAAATGGATGAGCTTTTATACGAAAGTCAAAACAGAGATAAATTAAGACGCGAGTTCACCGCAAACGTTTCTCATGAACTGAAAACTCCGCTTACTTCTATTTCGGGCTACGCTGAGATTATACGCGACGGCATCGCAAAGCCTGAGGACACCAAACGTTTTGCAGGAAAAATCTATGACGAATCACAGCGACTCATAACTCTCGTTCAGGATATCATCAAGCTCAGCCGTCTGGAAGAAAACGATATCCCTGTTAAAAGCGAGGATATTGACCTCTATAAGCTGTGCAATAGCGTTATCTCCAGACTTGAGGTTGCCGCCCAGAAACGTGATATAACTTTCCGTTTAAAAGGCGACCGCTGTATTATCAACGGTGTTATGCATATTATCGACGAAATGGTCTATAACCTTTGTGACAATGCAATTAAATACAATAAAGTTGGTGGTAATGTCACCATTTTTATCCGTCAGTGCATCGACGGTGTTGAGCTGACTGTTACTGATACAGGTATTGGTATAGCTCAAGATGAAATACCGCGTATTTTCGAAAGGTTCTATCGAGTTAACAAAAGCCATAGCAAAGAAATCGGCGGTACGGGCTTGGGACTTTCCATTGTTAAGCACGGAGCACTTTACCACAACGCATCTATAACCGTTGACAGTAAGGTTGGTAAAGGTACTTCAATAAAAATTTTATTTTAGTCTTGACAAGCTACATTTTTGGGTGTATATTTGATTTAACGCTTTAAATGGGTGATACAAATGAAACATTTTTACAACTGTGCAGAATATTATTATTACTTTTACTATGCTAACAAAATATAGTAGAAGTGCTTTTTGCTGCAGAAATTCAAGTGTATTAAACCTATAACTGATTTTTTGGGTTCGCAGTAAATGCGGACCCTTTCTTTTTTGGAGGTAGTATTATGATAGCAATTATTAAACAAGGTGTAACTGACAAGCAGATTGAGAATTTAACACAGTGGTTGGAAAGCCAAAATCTTACTGTTCATTTATCTAAAGGTGAATACACAACCATCCTTGGCTTAGTCGGCGACACAAGCCGTGTTGATATTGAGCTTTTAGAAAACTTAGAAATCGTCGAAAAGGTAAAGAGAATTTCCGAACCGTTTAAAAGTGCTAACCGTAAGTTCCACCCTACTGACAGCATCATTGATGTCAGCGGTGTAAAAATCGGTGGCGGAAACTTTGCTGTTATCGCAGGCCCTTGCTCGGTTGAAAGCGAAGAACAAATTGTACAGGTTGCAAAAAGCGTTAAACAAAGCGGTGCTACTCTGCTTAGAGGCGGTGCGTTCAAGCCGAGAACCTCACCATACGATTTTCAGGGCTTACAGGCTGACGGCTTAGAGCTATTAAAAATCGCTAAACAGGAAACAGGTATGCCGATTGTAACAGAAATTATGAACGCTAACCATATTCCGCTTTTCGAGGACGTTGACCTTATTCAGGTCGGTGCTCGCAATATGCAGAACTTCGAGCTTTTAAAAGAGCTTGGTAAAACAAAGAAGCCTATTCTCTTAAAACGCGGACTGGCTAACACAATGAAAGAGTGGCTGATGAGTGCCGAGTACATTATGGCAGGCGGTAACGAAAACATCATTTTGTGTGAAAGAGGTATCCGCACTTTTGAAACCTACACACGAAACACACTGGACTTATCCGCTGTCCCAATGCTCAAGGAGCTTAGTCACCTACCTGTTGTTGTTGACCCAAGCCACGCTAGCGGTATCAGCCGACTTGTAAAGCCAATGGCTATGGCGGCAGTAGCCTCTGGTGCTGACGGACTTATGATTGAGGTTCATAATGACCCTCAAAACGCATTGTGCGACGGTGCCCAGTCATTGACACCATCGGAATTTGATGATGTTATGAAGCGTGTAGGAAAGATTATGGAGGTTATAAAAGAATGAACATCGCAGTTGTAGGACTTGGACTTATCGGCGGTTC
Source organism: Ruminococcus sp. (assembly GCA_017473955.1). Lineage (GTDB taxonomy): Bacteria > Bacillota > Clostridia > Oscillospirales > Acutalibacteraceae > Ruminococcoides. The sequence goes on from JAFUIK010000028.1 coordinate 3,555, forward strand.
TCTCTCAAAAGCTATAAAGCAAAACACAAAGCATTCTGTTTTCGGCTTTGACATAAACGAAAGCATAACTATGTACGCAAAAATGGACGGCGGAATTGATCAAGTGCTTTGTGATAATAACATATCTCAGTGCGACTACATTCTCATTTCGGTTTACCCAAAAGCGACAATTGAGTTCTTAGAAGAAAAAGCGTCACTTATAAACAAAAACGCAGTAGTAATCGACTGTGGCGGTGTTAAGAGTGCGATTTGTGATAAATGCTTTGATATCGCAAAGAAAAATGGTTTCACATTTATCGGAGGTCACCCGATGGCAGGACTTCATTTCTCGGGTTATAAATACGCAACCGCCGACTTATATAACGGTGCATCTATGATACTCACACCAAACAACACCGATAATATTAAGCTACTTGAAGAAGTTACCGCCTTCATAAAATCGCTTGGCTTTTCTTCTGTTACAGTTACCACACCGTCAGAGCACGACAGAATAATCGCCTTTACTTCCCAGCTTGCTCACGTTGTTTCAAACGCCTATGTTAAAAGCCCTCAAGCAAGTGTTCACAAAGGCTTTTCAGCAGGCTCATACAAGGACTTGACCAGAGTTGCAAGGCTCAACGAAAATATGTGGGCAGAGCTTTTTATGGAAAACAAGGAACATCTGCTGTTTGAAATCGACCACCTTATAAATTCGCTCAGCGAATACAAAGAGGCTATAGAAAACGATGACGCTGATACACTGAAAACTCTTTTAAAAGACGGTAGTGACCGAAAAAAGAGCATAGACTATTAATAATTCTACAGGGAGAGTGTGTACTCTCCCTGTTTTGTTAACCATATATTGTTAAAATATGAACAATTGGTAAAAAAGCAATATTTCATTTGCCATCTAAAAACTTATAGTGTATATTAAGGTTATCTACAAAACAGCAATCCGTTTTGTACATAACTTCTCAAAGGGAGATGATAAAATGAAAAGCAAAATTTTCAAAAGCATAGTATCCATTGTTCTTGTGATGACTATGATTTTCTCTATGCTTACTGCATCGCTGTCAACAGCAAGTGCAGGAATACTGATCAACTTGGTCAAAGGAGAATTCACAGCTATCGCATTTGAGCTTTTTGAACGCAGTGCAATCACCGCTATCGGAAAAGCTCAAAACAGAACTGATAACGAAACAACTGCCGAGGTGCTTAGTTGGACTAAGCGAATCTTAGGCGGATATCAGGGCACGGTGAATTCCGAGCTTCTCTCCAGAACTCAGGAAATAAACGAAGATTTAGATGAGCTTTACACCGTATCTGTTGAAAACTTTAACGAGATTAACGATAAGCTCAACCAGATATCCTCTGAGCTTAAAAAGCAGGAATTCGAAGAAAAGCGTGCGGCTGTTCAGACCTTTAGTGACAGCTACAAGCAGATTCTTAACAAGTACAACAATCTGTATGATGCGTTCTATAAATACGGAACTGAACCTACAAAACAGAACAAAGACAACCTACAGCAGTGCTATCTCGAGATTTACAACAACTACTATTACTCACCTGAAAAAGAGAATGAGTTGTTCATATCTCCGATGATGGACAAAGCGGTTGAACGCTACGGCTTTCTTAACACAATAAGCAGTTATGACAACAGCTATACGCTGAAAGACCAAAGTGGCGAATATCTTGACATATCAAATCCTGATAACTGGGGAAACAAAGAGTCAAGAGAAACCTATCTTGGCTTAATGCGAGCTTACGTTGAATCCGAATACAATTTTGAGAACAACGTATACGATATTATGGTATCAGGTGCTCAGGAGGTTGGTATCGCTTTAAGCCTTTATACTCAGGCATACAGAGCTTACGTTGATTTCAACACAGTGCTTATTAACTCTGACCCTAATTTAACCACTTATGAAAAGGACTCGCAAACAAAAATGCTTAACAGCCACTTTGAGGAGTACTCCTTAAAGGGTATAAGAGCTGTTAACCAGATGTACTATGAGCAAGAGGATGTTTTTACTAATTATATGCGTTCATATGACACAGGTGCATATATCTCTCTTGATAATTATAAAGCTGAAGCCACTCTTTCTGATGCTTACGCAAATCAAAGCGGTGCAGATATAAGCTCTGACGAAACGATATACGGCAGCAGCCACGCTTTAAGCACCTTCGGAGTATATCAGTTCAAGCTTGTAAACGAAACAGACAACACAATGTATGCGATTAAAAGCAACAGCAAGGAGTTCACCATACTCGACAGCATCGAAAAAGATACTCCTGAATATGGCAACTACTGTTTCAGCTTAGATACTCTGAACCTTTTAAACAGCACATCAAGTCCGCAGGGTCTTGATTGCATCAAAAGTGTGTCAGAGCTTTCTCCGATAATGAGTGCAGGCAACACCGCCTACATTAACTCAAACAGCAACATAATAAACAATATCATCAGCGAGCTGAGTGTTTCTCACAAAGAAGGCGTTGATTTAACACCTGCTCAGGTAATAAGCGACACAAACGATGATACAAAGGAAGGAAACTTTCTGCTTCTTAACACACCTATCAGCTGGAGTCCTAATGCTGTTATAGGTAGTGACGACGCAGAAATGAAGTGGGCTAACATATCAATGTCCATCCCTACCGAAATGACAATTGATGCTGAAAAAGACACAGCTGGAAAGCACAGTGAGCCTCTGTACGTAATGTACAAAGGTTCTCCTAAAGTCAATGTTGATGTAAACTCAACCACATACTTTGTACACAGCGGTATCAGAGCAGACGGTGAGGTTGACGTTTATGTTGATGGCGAAAGCATTTTTGCAAATGGTAAAAACGGTGAAAACCTCACAAGCTCAAAAGCTATGACAATTAAAGCTAAGCCAAATGAGGATTGCATCATCACTCGAGTTGTTTTAAAGAACAGCTACGGCGAGACAATTGAAGAAGTTTATGGTGATGACCCTGCTTCAAAGAAGATTGACACATACGCTTTAGAAGCTCAGCCTTTGATGGATTATATGCACAAGGATGAAAACGGCTACTATGAATTTGTTGTGCCTGTTCCTTGTCAGGATGTCACTGTCGAAGTAAACTTTGAAATGAAAGACGAAAGTCTTGAAAAATACTCAGTCACACTTGACGATATGATAGAAAACAACGAAAGTATCGGACAGATGTATTTCGAAAGCTACAACGGTATGCTGAAGAAAAACTTCCTCCCGGGAGAGGAAGTGTCCATTTGTGTTATACCAAATGACCCGAAAAATGTGTTGGGCGAATGGAGCACAGCTAACACAATCTGTGAAGGAATTGAGGTAGTTGACAGTAACGGCAATTCAATTGCAGTAAAGGACGCTACAGATTTGTTCTATAAAATCAAGCCTACCGAAAGACGCTACACTTTCACAATGCCTGATTCAGATGTTACCGTTAACGCCAAAACAGGCAACGGAAATATCGTTTTGGTAGACTACGCAACCGACCATTGTAGCCACTATTTCACTAATCTTAATTGCTATAATTTCGATTTTGCTACATCTTCAAACAACGAAAGCTGGAGCAAAAGCAAGAACGTTGTGTTCAAAACAGGCGATATGGTTTCTCTTAAACCTGTTGCAGATACAGGCTACTGCATTACAGAAGTAAATGTCGCAACCGAAAGTGGCGACGTCGCAACCTCTGTCAAATCAGACGGCACAATCACATTTGAAATGCCTGATGAAAATGTGACAGTAATGGTTTTCGCAGAAAGTGACACAGACTCCAACTACACTGCAAAAATTACAAGCAACGGAGCAAATTCCATAAGCTTCGTTGACTCTGCTTACAATAATCTCAACACAGTGAACCGTTATTACAAAAGCGGAGATACAGTTTACTTTGCAGTTGATGAAAATGACGCTACCGCTACACTGAAAGCCACAAACAGTGCAAACAGCGAAGACATCAAAAATGTAACACTTGAAAAGGTTTTAACTCAGGATAGCAAAAACATTTATAAGTTCACAATGCCATCGTACAATGTAACTGTTGATGTTTATGTTAAGCCTTCACTTGTTACAAAGACAACAGAAATTTCCATCACCAAGGGCAAAACAGAAAAAGTAAGTGTAGAGGTTGTTCCAAACAGTATTGCGAACAAAGAAGTCGTTTGGGAAAGCGACAACGAAAGTGTCGCAACTGTTGACAACAACGGTCTTATAACTGCGGTTGATTTAGGAACAGCGGTAATAACCGCAAGGCTTAAAACTGACAGCGAGATTTTCACACAAATAAATGTTACTGTTGACGACCTTGTACCTGACGAAAACGGCAACTACATAATTGAAAGCTACTCTGAGCTTTGCAGTATGCGTGAGTATATCAATTCAGGAGATTCAAAATACACAAGTGCAACATATATTCTGGGAAAAGACATTGTTTGTCCTGCAGAAACAAGCTGGGCTCCGATAACAGCAAAGTTTAGTGGCACATTAGACGGCAACAACCACACTATCAGTAGCCTCAGCATTACAAGTCTTGTAAATGATAAAACAGGCTTCTTCCTAGAAACCGGTGAAAGCGGCGTTGTTAAAAACCTGAATTTTGAAAACCTCAGTATTGATATCGACGATAACCAGAACCGTCCTGTTTATATCGGCGGTATCATAAGCGAAAATTCGGGCACAATTTCAAACTGTAATGTGTCGGGTGAAATTATATACAACCAGACATCTGTATCAGATAACAACGGAGCATCAATAGGCACCTTTGCTGCGTATAACGATAATACAATCAAAGATTGTGTAAGTAATTGTAGTATAACTGCACAGGGTTGTAACTCCGTAAATATGATTGGCGGTATTGTCGGCTTTAACTACAGAACCTCTACTATAGAAAACTGTACAAACAACGGTAAAATTAAGTCAAAGTCAATTACCAATATAGCAGGCGGTATTGTCGGCTTTGGCGGTGGCTATATCAAGCACTCTGCAAACACAGGAAGTATTGCAATCAACGGTCCAGGCTATGTCGGTGGTATTTGCGGATGCGACTTTAACGCAAGCTCTGAGTTAGCTAAAATCAGCAATTGCTATAACAAAGGCAGTATTCTTATCACTCCATTTGAAACAGACGATGACAGCTATCAGGCTTTGTATGACGAAATGGTTAAAGATAACCCAATAGCTAAAGTATCCTTTGGTGGCGGTGTTATGGGATATTCTCCTGACGTTAAGATTTCAAACAGCTTCAACGTCGGTGCGATTATCGTCAACGGTACAGAACGTCACAATCTTTTCGGCTTCATTGACGATAACAGCGGCATAGTAAACTCTTATTATCTTGTCCCTAACTCTGACAGCGATAAAAAAACGGGTGCGAAATCTATGGATAAGTTCACAAGCGGTGAGGTTGCATATCTCTTGAACAGCGGTGTGACCGACTCCACTCAGGTATGGTATCAGAACATTGATAACGGTGTAAAAATTGACCTTATCCCTACCTTTGAAAGCAACGGCTTAAATACAGTTTATAAGGTAGATCAGATTGATAAAACCTACTCAAATAACAAGGATTACATTACCCCTCTTAGTAAAGATGAAAACGGAAACTTTATCATCAGCTCATACAATGACCTTTTGACTATGGCAAAATGGGTAAATTCAGGTAACGAGGAATATGCAAACGGCAGTTATGTGCTTGCAAACAACATTACCTGCGAAGGGGAATGGATAACACCTATCGGACTTGAGGAGTCTCCTTTTACGGGTACATTTGATGGTCAGAACTACGCGATAAGCGGTCTTAATGCTACTAAGACATCAGGCTCTCTTATGGGATTGTTCGGCAACATCAAGGACGCGACTGTGAAAAATCTTCATTTGGAAAATGTTGATTTTGACATAGTAACCGATTCTTATTCACCTGCGTTTGACGGCCCTGACGCGAACGTTGGTGCTCTGTGCGGTCAATCTACCTCAAATTCTACGATTACAAATTGTACAGTCAGCGGAAGCATTAAAGCTCAGGGAGCACTCTATGTTGCAGGCTTGTGCGGATATGTTACGTCTACAAAAATCAACAAGTGTATAACTAACTGTACAGTTTCATCCGACTCCAAATATATTGGCGGTTTGATTGCATCTGCAAACAGAGATGTAACTATAAACAATTGTGCAAACACTAACTCTGTTACGGCAAACGGAGCACACTGGTGCGGCGGCTTAGTCGGCTTGAGTAGCTACAGCGATATCAAAAATTGCTACAATACAGGTACAGTAAGCGGCACAATGACACCTATCGGAACAAAAACCTATATAGGTACTATTACAGGTAGCTCAGAAAATGTACTGAACTGTTATTATCTGGATACATCAGGCACTGACTCTTATGCTACAGCAAAAACAATCGAACAGTTCAACAGCGGAGAAGTAGCTTACCTGCTGAACAAAACATATTCCATTTCGGATTGGACCTGGTTCCAAAATATCGATAACGGCAACACTCCTGACGAGTTCCCTACCCTTAACTTCACTCGTAACAATGTTGTGTTAAAGGTTAACAGAGAAGATAAAATCTACTCTAACATCCCTAACGGTTATTTGCCGGGAGACACCGACCTTAACGGTGATGTAAACATAATGGACGCAACTATTGTACAGATGCATTGTGCTAAGCTTTATGAGCTTACAGGTTCAGCACTTGTGAATGCAGACGTAGTAAAGGATAATGTAATCAGCATTTCCGATGCTACACTGATACAGGCTTACATCGCAGGAATCGTTCCTAATCTGTAATTCTAAAATAAATACTAAATACAAAATAACCCCATTGAGAGTTAATCCTCAATGGGGTTATGCTTTAGCCAAAATTTTCACCTTTAATATATCAAAAGGCTGACCACAAGAAGTCAGCCTTAAGCTTTGCACTATTACTGTATCACGAAATAACCACGCGAGTTGGCTCAACGTCATCAGTGATTTCTTCAAACGTCGGTTCCTCGTAATATTCTGTCGGCTCTTCTACAGGAGCATCAGTCGGCTCTTCGTAAGCCTGAGTAGGTGCTTGTGTAGGAGCTTCTGTCTGCTTTTCTGTAGGAGCCTCGGTTTTTTCTTCGGTAGGCTCTGTTTTAGTAACAGTTTCAGTTGCAACAGTAGACACAACTGTCGGCTTTTTATTATCTTTCTTATCCGATGAATTTAAGAACAGGATAAGTGAGAACACAAAAACAACCAGTGCCAGTGTTATTGACAAAACAATGATAGCAATGTTCTTTTTCTTGTTCTTATCAGGGAGCACAACTGTACGCGAGTAGCTTTTTCTTGTAATAACAGGCTGAAAGTCTTCCTCCTCACTTGGTTCAAAGCTGTCTGTCCCTGCGTAAAAATCGTCACCGTAATCAGGCTGAGATGCCTTAGCTTCATCGCTTACAGTGTTATTTTCGTCACTCTTGAAAGTGTCTAAATCATAGTCTCCGCTCAAAGCATCACCTTCACCCCTGAAGTGTTTACCCGAAGACATTTTATCGTCAAAATTATCAAGGTCATAATCTCTAAAATTGTTATCAGACATATTATACCTCCTATATTTATTTTAATTTTAATAGAATGATTATAACACAAAAATATATAAAAGTCCATCGTGATAAAAATAACTGTATGAATTGCAAAATAAAGTTGACAACTACCCCTGATAATTGGTATCATTTAATTAGATATGGGGGTGACTTTTGTGCCTAACGCAAAAAACAGAATAGACTATTTCGAACTCAAGAAAAGACTCAAGTTTGTAAACAAGCCGATGTTTGAATTTTGCGGTGCTTATGTTTACTACATTGACTCATATTACGGTCTCAAGAAAAACGACCCAAAAATCAACAAGCTATGCTCAAAACAGCCTTTGTTTAATGATGCAATAAATGCATTTGACAAAGAACTCAGTCCGTTTGTAAAAGCGGAAATCGAAGCATTTTCTTTTGCCAATATTTTACAGGGTGTGCTCAAAGCATTTTTGTTTGACTACCAGAGCATCAATACCTTCGAGAGCTTTTTAAAAAAGTACGACAGCTATAAAATCGAGGAGCTTTTCGACTTTATCGGCGGTTGTTTTATTAACGAGCATTTGCAGTCTAACTGCGAGGACTGGCCGTCAAAAGATTTGAATGGTATGGCTCAGTATCTTAAGGACAGCGACAGCATTGAGTCGTCTGCCAAGGAAAAAGTGCTCAACCTTTACGCATATCCTAAGGAAACCAAGATGCGTATAAAGCACATTATCGTGAGTATGTACGAGGTATTCAAAAGATTTGAGAGCGAGTGCGTTGAACAGGCTAAAAAGCAACAAAAGCGTTATATGAACCTTATGGAGATTGACTATGACTATTTCTGCCAGATTTTGAAGTTCGACGATATCTCCGAAGCTATCAGAAATAACGACAGGGTCGATTTATATATCAGCTATATGTTTAATGTCAGTTACTTCTGCAAGGAATACAACGATGGAACAGTATTCCTTTTAAACGGTTTTTTGTGTGACGAGTACCGTGCCGCTAAGCTTGAGCAACACTCGGTCGAGAACTTTTTGTCGATTTTAGGCGACAAGGAGTGTATGCGTATTTTGATGTGCTATGTTAAGCGTCCTTATTACCTGCTTGAGCTTTCACGCGAGCTTGATATCACTCCAAACAGGCTGAGAATGTACAACAGCCGTTTTCTGGATGCAGGTCTGGTCGATTTCGAATATACAAACGGCAGACGCTATTACTATATCAACAAAGAAGAAATTGAGAAATATCTCGATATGTGCAAGCGTGTGTTCAAATAAAACTTAATACAAAAGCTAAGGCTATCTCACCTTGCCGTGAGATAGCCTTTCTGTTTGGTATTATTCAATCCACATCGTAAAATAATGGTTCTTTCTTTCTGCGTTTACTGTCAGTTACGCTGACATCGGCTCTTTGAGAGCTAATGTCATTGTCGCGACGTCTTTCGCTACTGACACGCTCGTTTTTTAGTCCGACCTCCTGTGCGAAGGTATCAAAGTCGTAGCCTGCCTCGTCTTTGTTTAACTGCTTTCTCTGCTTTTTCTTAGCCTGACGCTTGGCATCCGTTGCGGTATACGCTGCAGTTGAAAATACAACAGTAAAGAAAATGGCAACTACTGCGAAAAACAGGAACAAGCAGAACAACCACCACGCTATTGAAACAAGAAGTATCAAAAGCGACGCTAAAACTACAATTACAACGCACGCACCACCACAGGCAAGGTACGCATAAAGGTTGTCCTCAATTGTATGAGTGAACCTGAACATTGGGTGAATAGCACACATGAGTGTACAAACAACAGCAACCAAAAGACAAGCCGCCGTACTTAGCGTGTGGTATATCACCATATCAAAAATCATAGGTATACAGAAGAACACCGCAGGTACAATAGCATGACGCATATCATATCTTCGCCAGACAAGAACAGTAAATGGTGCTATAACGCAACCTACAAGAGCAGCACCGACTGAGCCCTGAAACAACGGAGCAAAAAACAGCAGTACAAAAACCGCGACTGCTACTAAGAACATATTTCTGCCCGTCTTGGTATTTATAAATTTTCTGACGGTCTTGCATCTGTCTTTAAAAATTTCATACAGCTTGTTAAAATCCATAACAGTCCCCTCTTCCTCTTAATAGGAATTATACCATATAATGGAAATAATTTCAAACTGTACAAAAATACGACAAAATCAGGATTTTTTTAGCGAATACACTTGATTTTTTCATACGTTGCGGTTATCATATGAGCATACATTTTATACTGCAAAAACCGAATGAAGCTGACAGAAAATCACATTTTTTCAAATGCGTCTTTGACTGTCGGTGGACGGATTTCCGGAGAAGTTCTGTGTGTTATTACAGAATGCCGAAGGTGCAAAGCGTGATGCTAATCTCTCAGGCAAAAGGACGGATTATCACTTGCTTAAGGCAAGTGTTATTTGGCTTTCTAAGGCGTCCTTTGAGACGTCTTTTTATTTTGCGGTAAATTATGAAAGGGGCAAATATATGGAGAACTTTTTTACTAAGCTCTCAGAAGTTAACAGTGCAATAAACTCTGTTGTGTGGGGACCTGCGGCTCTCATTCTATTGGTCGGCACAGGTTTGTTGATGACATTCTTGACCAAGTTTTTTCAGGTAACTCACATAGGTCACTGGTTCAAATCTACTATCGGAAGCGTTTTCAACAAAAGCGTTTCAGGTCACACCGACAAAAAGGATAAGTCGATTTCCCAGTTCCAGTCGATGTGTACAGCATTAGCGGCGACCGTCGGCGTTGGCAACATAGCAGGCGTTGCCTCTGCTATCGCAACAGGCGGTGCAGGTGCAGTGTTCTGGATGTGGGTTGCGGCTTTCTTTGGTATGATGACAGGCTTTTCTGAAAATGTACTTGGTATATATTACCGTCAAAAAAATAAAAACGGCGAGTGGTCAGGCGGTGCGATGTACTTTTTAAGATACGGCTTAGGCTCTAAAAAAGGCTTTAAAACTATCGGTAAGGTGCTTGGTGCGTTGTTTGCACTTTTTACTGTACTTGCGGCTTTCGGTATCGGCAATATGGGTCAGGTTAACAAAATTGTTGCTAACATTCAGGCTGCTTTTAAATTCGAAGCCCTCTCATCAATAGTGCTTTACGGCGAGGGTGACAATGCCGTTACCCTGTACTCTGCGATAATCGGTGCGGTTATTATGATACTCACAGGTCTTATAGTTTTAGGCGGTGTTAAGCGTATCGGTGCGGTTGCTGAAAAAATTGTTCCTGTTATGGTTGTGCTTTATGTTATTGGTTCACTAACTGTTATCGGCATAAACTACGATATGATAGGTACAGCTTTCTATAATATTTTCAAAACAGCCTTTACTCCTGTTGCAGCAGCAGGCGGTACCTTCGGCTATCTTGTCAGCGTTGTTATTACTCAGGGCTTCAAGCGTGGTGTGTTCTCAAACGAGGCTGGACTGGGCTCGTCCGTTATGGTTCACTGTAATGGTAAGATTAAAGAACCTGTCAGACAGGGTATGTGGAGCATTTTCGAGATTTTTGTTGACACAATCGTTGTGTGTACAATGACAGCTTTAGTTGTGCTTACATCTGGTGTTTTCGACTTCAACACAGGTGGCGTCAAGGCTGGTGCAGGCAATGAAGCAACTTTAGTTGCTAACGCATTCGACACTGTCTTTACATTCGGTGGAGTGAACGTCGGCTCAATGTTTGTAGCTATTGCAATCTTCCTATTTGCATTTACAACAATTTTAGGCTGGTCACATTACGGCTCAAAGGCATTTGAGTATCTGTTCGGCACAAAAGCGACAGTAATTTACAAGGTTGTTTTCGTAGTTATGATTATGTCTGGTGCGTTAATGACTTCATCTATCGCGTGGGATATTTCCGATACCTTTAACGCATTGATGATGTTCCCTAACCTCATCGGTGTAATCTCACTTTCAGGCTTGGTAGTTAAAATCACAAATAACTACATCGACAGAAAGCTCAAAGGTAAGGACATAAAGCCTATGCTTTCAGCTTATCCTGAAATTGAACAAGAGGTTATGGAGTACGAGGATTAAGCGACCGAGGTCCGCTACCCTAGCAAAGTAGATGTCTCTTATTGAAAATTGAATATTACTGATAAATAAGTAGGGCATCTCACTTTTATTGCGAGATGCCCCTTTATGTTAAATTATGGTTTAGTGGTGTAAGTAAACTTAAATGAACCTCAAATTGTAGGGGAGGGTTTCCATGCCTTTGATACAATTGATTTATAATGCACCACAAAAAAGGCTGTCTTACTAGTAAAGTAGTAAGACAGCCTTTTATTTATTGTTTGCAGTTATATATATAGCTTAATCTGTGTGGTATTTTTCGCCACCTGCAGGTGTAAGATAACCCACGTTTCCCGTTGAGTCAAGTGCATTCAAACCAAAGCTATAGTTCTGATAATTCTTAATATCAAGAGTAATTGTATTTGTCTGTGTACTCTTAACTATTGTTTCTTTTCCATTTTCATCATAGTATGAAACCCATATCTTTGTAGCACCTGTGTCTTCAGGCCAGCTAAGTGTAACGGTATCGTCATCTACTGGAGTAAAAGTGATAAAGTTGCTGTCAGAATAAGTCATTCTTGCACCCGCACCGATGTAGTTAACAGTCGCCTGTTTATCGGTCTGGGCATCATTGTACAGTGCTACAACTGAGAAAAAGTAATACTTACCCGGTTCTCTCCACTTGAATGTGTAGGTGGTATCTGTGGTTGATGCCAAGGTTGTCCACTTCGACAAATCAGTTGTGCTCTTTGTTGTTGTTGAGTAAATCACCCAGTATTTCACTGCGTTTTCAAACTCTGGCCAGCTTATGGTAGCTGTGGTTGAAGTAACATTGGTTATAACAGTGGTGATAACATCGCCAGAAGTTGTTGTAGCTTCTATATCAGGGCAAGCACTGGCTTCACCCAAGGCTAACAAGCCGTTTGACAGAATAGCAGGAACAACCTTGAAATAATATGACGTTTCAGGCTGGAGATTTCTTACAGTGTACTTAAGCTCAGTTGCCGAACCGTGAACATAGAAAGGTCCGTCTTTCTCATAAGCTTTGTATACCCAGTATTTTTGGGCACCGTCAACAGCATCCCACGAAAGGTCGATTGAGGTTGTCGATGGTGTCGCTTTTAGAGTGTCTACTACGACAGGCTCAAGTGTTGTAAATTCTACTGTTGTTGCATCAGCTAGCTTCATCATCGAGCCGTCAACAAATGTGGCTATAACCTTAACCTGATATGTTGTGTTGCCAAGGAGGCTGCCTACAGTTGCATTTGTAACTGTGGATGATGTGTATACACCCCAAGCACCTGTACTCTCGTTAAATTTGTATATCCAGTACTTTGCCGCACCGTCTACAGCATCCCAGCTAAGCACTGCGTTTGATGCTGCAGGAGTTGCTTTGATATTTTCGACCTTGGTTGGTTTAGTAGGAGCTTGTGTTTCTTCTACTGTCGGTGCCTGTGTCAAAGCCTCAGTTGGAGCAACAGTTTCGTTTATAGCTCTTAGTTGTACCGTAAAGTAATAGTATGACCAGGATGAGTTACCATCGGGGTTGAAATAAAGTGTGCAGTCACCTGCTTTTGGTGAACCGATGGAGTAATTATCGCCTGAGCTATTGTACCATCTTGTGATGCTTGTTCCATCATAGTACACAACCTTGAGCTCATCGCCCTGCACAAAAGTCCAGTCGAGTGTATAAACACCATCGGAGCCTAATATCAGCTTCCTGTCTAATGAATTTTCATCAACGTACCAAAAGCTTTCTCCGTTTAATTCACCTACCAGGTAATATCCCTCAACTGTGTTAGTTGAAGGCTCCTCCTCTGTTGGCTCAATGGTAGGCTCTGTTGCTTGTGTAGGTTTCTCTGTAGACTCCTGTGTCGGCAATTCTGATTCTTCTGTAGGAATTTCTGTTGGTAATTCAGTAGGTTCTGTTTCCTCTTCTTTACTATATTCTGCTATATAATTATGATAAAGCCCGCTATATTCAAAAACAAGAGTTACCTGATTTTCAGAATACTCTACCGATTCTTCAGCCCAACAATTTCCTTTATCTGCGTTATAAGTTTTGTAGCTTGTAGCTTCAACAGGGATTTGTGCCTCGTAAATATGGAAAGTTTTTTCTTCATTTGACCAATAGTCTGAACCAACTGCATACTGAGCGGTTTCTCCGGTTGCAGTGAGTGTTACATCACCAAACACACCAATATTATTCCAGTAGTGGAGTGTAGGGACAAAATCTGTGATATACTCAACAACTCCTACATAAACAGTTTTTGTTTCCCCGGATACAGGAACGCTTGTTGCTGGTTCAGTCGGAGTTTGTGTCGGAACTTCAACCTCGTCTGCGTTATAAACAACGGCGATACCTGTTGAGCCGATGTTGCCTGAGATTTTGCCGTTTGAAACAGTAAAGGTATTGCCTGAAATCTGATCTTTGTATGTACCGTTTGCCATTTTATTAGCAGTAACTGAAACAGAGCTTGAGCCACCGCTGACATTAACCAACGCAACACCAGATGTACCTCTTTCAATGTAGGCGATACTTCCCGATGATGCGAAATACTCACTTTGACCAACAAAAGCGTTCTTAAACTGATTGATAGCTTTTACCTCTTTGTCTGCCCACGCTGTTGTGTCAGCCTCACCCAGCTTTGTTGAGCCTGAACTCGGACGTGCAAGATAAAGACCGCATACTTCCGCTCTGGAACCAACCAGTGCCCATGTTTTTTTCAGATTTGTGTCGGATACATAATTTGAGCTACCCTCACAGTAGGTGTCGTGAGATTCATTCCACTGTACTGTGTTTTTAGGAGCAGCACCATTGTAAATAGCAGAATTAGCCGCACCACCTGAATTTCCGGAATTGATAGCGTTTCTGATGTCGTTACTCGAGCCGTTGCAGGTAACGCTCATATAATTTGTGTAAGCTGAGATGTCCACACCGCCTGTGTTATCGAGAACCTCTCCATAGTAGTATGGTGTAAAGCCATAGTTCTCCTGAGCATAAGACGTTGCCGCGTTTAATACATTCGGCCAAAAATCGCTTTTTGTGCCCGAAGCATCTGATGGAGTCTCAATGTGCTTAACAGCATCAAAACGGAAACCATCAGCACCGCAATCGATACATTCCTTTAAAAAGCTTGTTGCATAGCTCTGGATTTTACTAGAGCCCGTATTTAAATCAGGAAGACCACCCAGACAGTTATGAGTAATGTCATATCTATCAGAATAGTTTGTTGTATTAGTGGTGATAGTATGCCAACAACTCGAGTCATCCTTAATATCAGAAGGAATCTGTGAGTTTAAAGTGTTTTCTGTGTTACCATTTGCAAGATGGTTGAAAACGGCGTCAACTATTACCTTTACTCCATACTTTTCTGCTTCCTCACACATAGCCTTAAATTCCGTTTTAGTGCCAAGAGCACTACGGGAGTTTGTTTCAATAGAAAAGTTTATCGGTTGATAATAAACCCAGAACGAGTTGGAACATGTGCTCCAGCTTTCTTTTGTGGATTCCTTTGAAGCCTGAATAGGAGAAGTCTGAATAGCCGAAAAGCCCTGCTCTGCTATCTTAGCCATATTGTTCTTGATATTATTAAACGACCAGTTAAAACACTGGAGAATCTGGCCATTTTGTACATCATCAACCAAGCCATAATCGTTTGTTGCTGCCTGTGTTTTAACTGTAAAAATGTCAGTTGTAACAAAGCAACTGAGTATCATACAGAAAACAAGCACTAAACTTAATAATCTTTTCATAGTCTTATCCTTTCCTTTTTTGTTTTTAAGTTTATTTAATCTACGAATATATTTTACTATAAATAAGGTTACTTCTCAACGGATATTAGCACTAAACTTTTCACTACCTAATTGTATAAAACGCATATCAATGCTTATAGTTATGTGAAAAGCGGGAGCAAAAAACTACCCCCACCTAAAGTGTTAAGTGTTCAATTTGTAAATTTTAGTTGATAATTTCTAGACTTTTCGACTAATATTATCCTCCGAAAAGACAAATAACCGCCATAAAACAGCAGAAGCCTTGTCATATTTTATGATTACGCGTTATATATTGTAGCTCACGTGAATTAATACCAGTTAATAGTAGCGGTATTTTAATCAACATTGGTTACACAGTAGCGATAACATTACCTAAAGTTTATGCAAGCTCAATTTCCAACTCATAAACTTGCATAAACTGCAACCACTCAAGTAAAAAGGCAGTAATCCCAAAGCGGAATCACTGCCTTACCGATATCACGCCTCGTTGTGCTCCGCTTCTCCTCAAAAGTCCACAGTCTCGCATTGATTTCGTGCGTTTGACTACGTCAACTACAGAAATACGGACTCGACCTCGACTTTGTGAGGGCTACGCACCTCGGACGCTTAAAATTGGAGCTGATAACCTCGTCGTCGCAAACGACACTTGCATGTAGTGGTTTTTGCATAAAAATCGCTACGTCCACGCTACAGACCAAGCCGAACGTGAGTCAGCAAACCTGCTTGAGAATATCCTCAATAAGAAGGCTCAGAAATTCGCCTAAATAAACAACCTTAATCTTTCTTACAAAACCTATATTAGGTGAGAGAAAGTTCATAATTATATCCGCATATATTCCAATAAAATGCTTACAAGAAAGGGATATATTATTTATAAAACGAAAACAACCCGCCCAAAT
>JAFUIK010000029.1 GCA_017473955.1 Ruminococcus sp.
AACCACTGTAGCTATACAGTTTCAGTTATTATTAACTGTGAGTTGTCAATTCCTTACTTCTTTGGACGCTTTGCGCCATACTTTGATCTAGCCTGATTACGGCCTGAAACACCCTGTGTATCGAGTGTACCACGAATGATATGGTAACGTACACCAGGTAAGTCCTTAACACGTCCGCCACGAATAAGAACAACGGAGTGCTCCTGAAGGTTGTGGCCAACGCCAGGGATGTAGGAACTGACTTCGATACCGTTTGAAAGTCTTACTCTGGCAATCTTTCTGAGAGCTGAGTTAGGCTTCTTAGGAGTAGCTGTCTTTACTGCAGTACAAACGCCACGCTTCTGTGGTGACTGCTGGTCAATAGCTCTGTTCTTCTGTGAGTTCCAGCCCTTTAAGAGTGCAGGAGCTGTAGATTTCTTTACGCTTACCTGTCTGCCCTTACGAACTAACTGATTAAAGGTTGGCATTACATTTTCCTCCTTTCCAAAGTTATAAGAAAATTAACTGCAAAAGCTAAACTTTTGCTATATGTCAACTATCTGCTTTAAGCAGTAGAAAACACGCAACATAAAAACTTGTAGGATTTGCACTAAAAACACACATAAAATCCGCTTGTTTTAAGAGTTTTTACTAACTCTAAAACCCCATAATGCATCCTATCCCACGATTAACGATAATACCACAAATGTAACCCTTTTGTCAACAATTTTTTCTAGGTTTTAAATGGGATTTACAAAGCAAAAATGCGACACAATATTATTGACTAAATTGCCCATATTATATACAATTATATATATAAATATTTACGGAGGCACACTATGAGCAACAAAATCAATCCTACCGCACTTTTTAATATCGGCTACGGCCTGTATATTGTCACAGCCAGAGAGGGCGACAAAGACAATGGCTGTATTGTCAACGCAGTTACTCAGCTCACTGATAAAAAGCTCAGAGTAGCTGTCACAATCAACAAAGCTAACCTCACCCACGATATGGTTAAAAACACAGGCGTGATGAACGTAAACTGTCTGACAGAGGAAACTCCGTTTGCAATCTTTGAATACTTTGGCTTCCAAAGTGGCAGAGATGTCGAGAAATTTGTATCACCTAATCTTCATCGCAGTGAAAACGGTCTTGTTATCCAGCCTAACTATTCAAATGCGTTTTTCTCACTTAAAGTTGAACAAGAAGTTGACCTTGATTCGCACACACTTTTCATTTGTGAGGTAACAGAAGCTAAGGTTCTCTCCGACAAGCCGACAATGACCTACGCATATTACCATAAAAACGTAAAACCAAAGCCAGAAAAAAAGTCAAAAGGCTGGGTATGCAAAGTTTGCGGTTATGTGTACGAAGGCGAAGAACTGCCTGATGACTTTATCTGCCCGCTGTGTAAACACGGCAAGGATGCATTTGAGAAGATTGTATAAACTTTATTATGAAACAAATTTTAACGGCTCAGGACTAATCCCTGAGCCGTTTACTATTAGCTACTAAGAACATGGTACCATTTTAAAAACTCAGTGTTTTGTGCTGTAATTTGTGAATTACATGCTGTTATGTATGAGTTTTCAGCAATAACACCAGCTTGATTTAAGATATCCACATTTTGATTTTTTATTGTTTTTAATTCTCTCAATATATTTTCGCTTGTATTCTGAGCATCTTTTATTGCAACATATAACATATACTGATTTTGCTTAATCTGCTCAAGTTTCTCTATAATGATATCCAGTTTTGTTAAAATCCTATCCAGTCTTATTTCTTCTTCAAATATATTATATGCCCCCTCATGTCCAACAAGAGTTGTACAACGACCTGATTTTAGATACTCGTTAAATGAAGCTATCGCCGTCAGATTCTGATATTTATGATAAACAATTCCCATACTATAATAGTTGTTAAGCAACTCTCTGGTTTCCTTAATTGTAACATTGGTTAAATAACGCATTTCTTCATCATATTTTGATTTTTCTTTTAATCTACCGTTATATGAAAGATTATTTGCTGCAACTATTCTTTGATTTTCAATAGCGATTTGTCTATTCTCCTTATCTATTGCCCTGTTGGTGTTAATACAACCGAAAACACCACCAAAACTTATAAAAAGTGACACTGCTACAAACGCAAGCAAAGATATTACTAGCGATATTACAAACGATTCTCCTAATTCTTCAAAAAACCATCTACTAAACAAACCAACATCTTTTACAGCCATAACAACTATAAAAGATAACACTAATAAAACCAAAGCTACCATCAATGGTAAACCAAACAAATCAGAAATAACAAAGTGCTCAGAAAATTTCTCGTGTGACTTAAATGCCTTAACTTTTGTATATTTACTTTGAAGCTCTCTTTGATCATCGTAACTAAACTCTGATATAATCTTCTTATAATCATATTCAGACACATGCGGATTATTGGCAGCGTTAACAATGTATGCGTCTTTAGAATAAACTCTTGCAACCTTACTTAACTCTTTCCTTAAATACTCTTGTTTGTACAAAGACTTTTCCAATTCATATACTGTGTTAATATATTTTTTTAAATCTAAGTTTTGTAACATATTTCATCCGCCCATCCTTATACATAAATATTATAGGTATATTTTAGGACTATTTGTCCTAAAAGTCAATAGGACTATATGTACTATTTTATAATTTTCTCGGTGATGTTATGAAATTGAGAATTAAAGATTTGCGTGAGGATAATGACCTAACACAAAAAGAGATTGCAAGAATCCTTATGTGCGACCAGTCACTGTATTCTAAGTACGAACGAGGCGAACGTGAGATACCTCTCAATCTATTAATCGTATTAGCTGATTATTATAAAACAAATCTTGATTATCTTGTTTACAGAACTAATAACCCAAAAATCATATAATTAACAAACGGCTCAGGACTAATCCCTGAGCCGTTGATTTTTGAACAAAAAGGGAGAGCTTTTTCGCTCTCCCTAAATTGTTTATTAAATTTACTCGATTGGAGCTGTTGGAGCTGTTGGAATGAAGTTTTCCTCGAGCTCAACGTTGTTATATCTAGCCATACCTGTACCTGCAGGAACGAGCTTACCGATAAGAACGTTTTCCTTAAGACCAATGAGTGGGTCAACCTTACCCTTGATAGCAGCATCAGTAAGAACACGAGTTGTTTCCTGGAATGATGCGGCTGAAAGGAAGCTGTCAGTAGCAAGAGAAGCCTTTGTGATACCGAGGAGGAGCTGTGTCCATGTTGCTTCAGTAAGACCCTCTTCGCCATTTGCGATACGCTGACGAATAACCTTGTTAGCGTGAATAACCTCGTTACGGTTATACATCTGACCAGGCATAAAGTCTGTTGAACCTGCATCGTCAATCTTAACCTTCTTGAGCATCTGTCTTACGATTACCTCGATGTGCTTATCGTTGATATCAACACCCTGTAAGCGGTAAGTACTCTGTACCTCTGAAATGAGGTAGTCCTGTACAGCCTTTGTGCCAAGGATATCAAGAATATCGTGTGGGTTAACAGCACCGTCGGTGATTTTGTCACCCTTGTTAATCTGCTGACCCTCTTCAACAGCAACTCTGAATCCGAATGGGATGAGGTATGCTCTCTCTTCGCTTGTTTCCTTATTATATACAACAGCGTGACGGTTGTTTTTGATATCTTCAAATCTAACTTCACCGTCGATTTCGCTGATGATAGCAAGTGACTTAGGTTTACGTGACTCAAAGAGCTCTTCAACTCTTGGAAGACCCTGTGTGATATCTTCTGCTGACGCAACACCACCGGTATGGAAGGTTCTCATTGTAAGCTGAGTACCAGGCTCACCGATAGACTGAGCAGCGATAATACCAACAGCCTCACCGACTGTTACAGGCTGACCGTTTGCAAGGTTAGAGCCGTAGCACTTCTTACATACGCCGTACTTAGACTGACAACCAAGGATTGAACGAATTTCAATCTTCTCAACACCTGAGTTGCAAATAATGTCAGCTTCTTCGTCGCCCATCATAACGTCCTTAGAAACAAGAACGTTGCCATTTTCGTCGCAGAAGTCCTCAACAAGGTAACGACCGATAAGACGCTCGTGTAAGCCCTCGATTGTCTGCTTGCCTGCTTTGATATCGAATACTTCAAGACCCTCAGTAGCACCGCAATCGTCCTCACGGATAATAACATCCTGAGATACGTCAACAAGACGACGAGTAAGGTAACCTGAGTCAGCAGTTCTAAGAGCTGTATCGGCAAGACCTTTACGAGCACCACGGGATGAAATAAAGTATTCTAAGATGTTAAGACCTTCACGGTAGTTAGCTCGAATTGGAATTTCGATAGTCTTACCTGATGTATTCGCGATAAGACCACGCATACCTGCAAGCTGACGAATCTGTGACATACTGCCTCGAGCACCGGAGTCTGCCATCATAAAGATTGGGTTGTATCTGTCGAGGTTACTCTGAAGCTTAGCAGTAACATCGTTAGTAGCTTTCTCCCAAATTTTGAGAACTTCTTCGTAACGCTCTTCATCTGAACGAAGACCCATCATATACTCATCGCGGATAGCATCAACGTCAGCCTCTGCTTTAGCAATGATTTCTTTCTTCTCAGGTGGGATTTTAGCGTCACAAACAGCTACTGTGATAGCACCACGAGTTGAGTACTTGTAGCCCTGAGCCTTGATTTCATCAAGAACAACAGAAGTAATCTCAGTGCCGTGGATTTTAATACAAGCATCGATAATCTTACCAAGCTGTTTCTTACCAACAAGGAAGTCGATTTCGAACTTGAATGTATTAGCAGGATCAGTTCTGTCAACAAAGCCTAAATCCTGTGGGATAGGACGGTTGAAGATGATCTTACCAACTGTAGTATCTACGATACCTGTTTTTTCTACGCCATCAATATTTAAAGTTCTTCTGACCTTAATCTTAGAATGGAGTGTTAAATAACCTGCCTGATAAGCCATCATAGCTTCGTCGATATCGCGGAACACCTTGCCCTCACCAGGCTCACCATCTTTATCAAGTGTGAGATAGTAAGAACCTAAAATCATATCCTGTGTAGGAACAGCAACAGGACGTCCGTCTGATGGTTTTAACAAGTTACCTGCAGCAAACATAAGGAATCTAGCCTCAGCCTGTGCTTCTGCAGAAAGCGGAACGTGAACAGCCATCTGGTCACCGTCGAAGTCAGCGTTGTACGCTGTACAAACGAGCGGATGAAGCTTGAGAGCACGACCCTCAACGAGTACAGGCTCAAATGCCTGAATACCAAGTCTATGAAGTGTAGGAGCACGGTTAAGGAGTACAGGGTGACCCTTGATTACAACCTCGAGTGCATCCCAAACCTCAGGTTTAGCACGCTCAACTGCTTTTCTTGCAGCTTTGATATTTTGAACAGCCTTTGTTTCAACAAGGCGTTTCATAACGAATGGTTTAAAGAGCTCGAGTGCCATCTCCTTAGGAAGACCGCACTGATACATCTTGAGCTCAGGACCAACAACGATAACAGAACGACCCGAATAGTCAACACGCTTACCAAGAAGGTTCTGACGGAATCGTCCCTGCTTACCCTTTAACATATCAGAAAGGGATTTTAAAGCACGGTTGTTAGGGCCGGTAACAGGTCTGCCGCGTCTGCCGTTATCAATAAGGGCGTCAACAGCTTCCTGTAACATTCTCTTTTCGTTTCTAATAATAATGTCAGGAGCTTCAAGCTCTAAAAGTCTTCTTAAACGGTTGTTTCTGTTGATAACTCGTCTGTAAAGGTCGTTTAAGTCAGAAGTCGCAAAACGGCCACCGTCGAGCTGTACCATAGGTCTGATATCAGGCGGAATAACAGGAACAACGTCTAAAATCATCCACTCTGGGCGGTTGCCTGACATTCTGAATGCCTCAACAACCTCAAGACGCTTCTGAAGTCTAACCTTCTTCTGACCTGTAGCACCCTCAAGCTCTTCTTTAAGCTCAACTGAAAGAGCCTCAAGATCAATCTGCTCTAAGAGTTCCTTGATAGCCTCAGCACCCATAGATGCCTTGAAGTCGTCCTCGTATTTTTCACGCATATCACGGTATTCCTGCTCGTTTAAGAACTGCATCTTAGCAAGCTCACGGCAGTCACCCGGATCAGTTACGATATATGATGCAAAGTAAAGTACCTTTTCAAGAGCACGAGGAGAGATGTCAAGCATAAGGGAGATACGTGAAGGGATACCCTTGAAGTACCAGATATGTGATACAGGAGCTGCAAGCTCGATGTGTCCCATTCTTTCTCTTCTGACCTTTGCACGTGTAACTTCAACACCGCAACGGTCACAAACCTTGCCCTTAAATCTGATTCTCTTGTACTTACCACAGTGACATTCCCAGTCCTTTGTAGGTCCGAAAATACGCTCGCAGAACAGACCGTCACGCTCTGGTTTTAAAGTACGATAGTTAATTGTCTCAGGCTTTTTAACTTCGCCATGTGACCACGCTCTGATTTGGTCAGGGGAAGCAAGGCCTATTTTAATTGAATCAAATACATTGTTATCCATTAGTTTGCTCCTCCTTACATTTCGTCAGTGCCGTAGTCGTCGAATTCGAGCATATCGTCTGTATCATCGAAAATTGATGACTCGTCAAACATATTGCCCTCTTCTGAGTCCTCATCAAGCTGGAAGCCATCGAGTGTAGTCATAACCTCAGCCTCGTTTAAGGTCTCATCGTCATCAGCTACTACAACCATTGTTTCCTCGTCCTCGTCGAACTTCTGCTTAAGGTCAATCTCACCGCCGTCCTTGTCAAGAACTCGAACATCAAGGGACAGTGACTGGAGCTCCTTGATAAGTACCTTGAATGACTCAGGGATACCAGGAGTTGGGATGTTCTGACCCTTAACGATAGCTTCGTAGGTCTTAACACGTCCTACAACGTCGTCAGACTTAACTGTGAGGATTTCCTGAAGTGTATAAGCAGCACCGTAAGCCTCAAGTGCCCAAACTTCCATCTCACCGAAACGCTGACCACCAAACTGAGCTTTACCGCCGAGTGGCTGCTGAGTAACGAGTGAGTAAGGACCTGTTGAACGTGCGTGAATCTTATCATCAACGAGGTGATGCAGTTTAAGATAGTACATATAGCCGACAGTAACAGGGTTGTCAAAATACTCACCTGTTCTACCGTCTTTAAGTCTTGTTTTACATTCCATTGAAATGCCGTTGTGCTTGAAGCACTCGCCAAAGTCAATGCCTGTAACTTCTCTTTTATCAGGATAATCGTCCTTATCTCTGATTCTTTCGAACAGCT
>JAFUIK010000030.1 GCA_017473955.1 Ruminococcus sp.
AAGGGTGAAGTTGAAATCGAGAACGGTATCATCGTTGCTAAAAGACACATTCACTTAACCCCTGAGGCTGCAGAAGAGTTTGGCGTTAAGGATAAGCAGATTGTTTCTGTAGCAGTTGGCGGCGAAGGCAGAAAGCTCGTATTTGGTGACGTTGTTTGCCGTGTACATCCTAACTTTGCCCCTGCTATGCACATTGATACAGATGAGTCAAACGCTGCCGGTATCGTAGGCACAGTTGACGGCGAAATCATCGCTTAATTATTCCTAATAATTTCAAGGCACTCTTTATGAGTGCCTTGTTTTTTTGTTTATTTACCTATTATTTTAATTGAGTCGAGTGTTGGAGTGGTTGTATAACCGTCATCAGTGTAAAGCTCGTATGATTTGCCTGTGCCGTAAAGCTTGATGCTGTTTTCATCGATGCTCTCAACGTTGTCTGCTCTGTCGCATAGCGGTACACAGTAGCCGTCTTTAATGAAGAAAACAATCTCGTTAAGTGCTACATTAATGTAGTGATGTCCTTTTTCGATTTTGCTCTGAGTTAATGTTCCATCAGCGTTTAATTTAAGCTGAGTCATATTTTCAGGAATGTATACGTATCTGCCGTTAGCGTTCTGTGTGTAAACAGGAGCAATCATAATTGACTCGCCGACCATAAGCTGGTCCTCGATGTTTTTAGCCATTTCGTCATTTTCGTAATCGAATGAAAGCGGACGGATGTACATATCATTATTGAGAACAGCTTTCATATATTCGCTGTAAATGTAAGGAACAAGTCTGTATCTTAAATCAACGATATTTTTGAAATCTTTTGTATCGCCGAAAGCGAAGCACTCTTGATCTTTCGTGCCGCAAGCTGAGTGGTTTCTGAAAAGCGGGGTAAAGATTGAAAGAGAAAGCCAACGGAGCAACAAATCTCTTGTGCAATTGCCATTGAAGCCACCCATATCACATCCTGTGTATAAGAAACCGCACATATTAAGCGACGGCATCTGCTTTAAGCACAGCAGGATGTGTGACCACCATGAGTGGTTATCGCCTGTCCAGATACCGCCATAGCGGTGAGCACCGATATATGATGCACGGGAGAACATAAGTGTACGTTTGTCAGGATTATGGCGTGCAAAGCTGTCGGATGCAGATTTTGTCATAAAATAGCCATAGAGGTTGTGAATATCGTTGTGCTTATACTTTTTGCCGTTGTAGTTGTGGTAGAATGCGTTGTAGTCTTCCTGTGAGTTGGAAAGCTTAGCAAAAACGTCACGGCAGTCAAAGAAAGTATTGGCATCAAGAGAAATTTGTTTGTACTTTTCAATTTCCTCGAAAGCTCTTTCGACACCTTTTTCTGAATAGAAAATTGCAGGTTCGTTCATATCATTCCAGAAGCCTTCAATTCCCATATCTGTGAGGAGCTTGTACTTGTCGCCAAACCATTTTCCTACTTCATCATTTAAGAAATCAGGGAATACAGTTTTGCCAGGCCAAACGCCTACAATGTAATCATCGCCGTTTTCATCTTTGCAAAAATATCCCTTTGCCTTGCCTTCTTCATAAACATCGTAGCCGTCTTCAACTTTAACAGCCGCATCAATAATCGGCACAAGGCGGATGCCACGCGATTTCATATATGAAACCAAATTTTCAAAGTCAGGGAAACGCTCGTCGTTAATTGTGAAGTCCTTGTATCTCTCCATATAGTCGATGTCAAGGAAAATAGCATCGAGCGGAATGTTGGCTTCTTTGTAAGAGTCAGCGATTCTTATTACATCATCTTTTGTAAAATAGCTCCATCTGCTTTGCATAAAGCCGAAAGCCCATTTAGGAGCTATGTAGCTCATACCAATAATTGAGCGGAAGTTTTTAACGATTTTTCTTAAAGATTCGCCCTCAATAATGTAAACGTCGATATCGTCCTTTTCTGTGCTTACAGTCAAGGTGCTTGTGTCAGTATATCCAATATCAAAGGTGATTCGTGCCGGATAATCGAAGAAAACACCGAAACGGTCACCGCCGTTTGATTTATCATCAATAATGAGGAAGTTGTGAGCTCCGTAAAGCGAACGTTTGTCCTCGGTATGACAAGGGTCATCAGAACAGTAGCCTTCGTATATCCAACCACGTTTGTTGATACCTCTAACTGCTTCACCTAAGCCGTAAACAGCGGTTGTATCACTCATTGTGTAAAGAAAACTGTTGTTTTTGTGCTCAAAATAAGGAAGTGTGTCGCTTGATGCTTTAATATCAGCAACAACTGCTCCTGTGTAAATAGGGTTGTTAAAAGTAAATTTTTTGACCATAATTGTTCACCGTGTATTGAAATTTAATGAATAATCATTATAATAGTAGTATATCATCATTTTTGTTTTATAACAATAGGGAGGTAAAGATAAATATGGGTAATAAAGTTGTTTTAACTGCGGACAGAACTTGTGACCTCAACAAGGAGCTGATTGCTAAATATAAGGTTCATGATATCCCGCTGCACATCAACCTTGGTGACAACACTTATGATGACTGGGAAACTATCACTCCTGAGGAAATATATGACCATTTTTACAAGACTAAGGAGCTTCCACGTACTGCCGCTATGAGTGTTGGTGAATATACTGACATTTTCAGCAAGTACATTGATGAGGGCTATGACATTGTTCACATCAGCTTAGGCTCAAGCCTTTCTGTTACACATCAGTCTTCTAAGCTCGCTGCTGCTGAATTTGACGGCAGAGTACATGTTGTTGATTCCTGCAATTTAAGTACAGGCACTGGCCTTTTAGTAATCAAGGCTGCTGAGCTTATTGAGCAGGGAAAGAGTGCTCAGGAAGTAGCAGAAGCTGTAAGTGAGATGGTTCACAAGAGCCACGCTAGCTTCGTTATTGATAAGCTCGACTTCTTAGCTGCTGGTGGCAGATGCTCTGCTATCGAAGCTTTCGGTGCTAACCTGCTCGGTTTAAAGCCTTGTATCGAGGTTTCAACCACTGAGCATGGTAAGATGGGCGTTAATAAGAAATACAGAGGCAAGTTTAACAAGGTCTGCATTGATTATATGAACGATATAATCACTAAGTACGGCGAGGTTGATACTGCTCGTGCTTTTGTAACTCACGCAGGCTGTGATGAAGAGTTAGTCGAGAGCGTTAAGAGTGCACTTGTAGAAAAGAATATTTTTGACGAAGTTCACGTTACCCGTGCTTCTTGTACAATTTCTTCACACTGTGGTCCTAACACCTTGGGTGTGCTCTTTATGACAAAGTAAGAATATAAATATAGCGACGGTACTATCACGTGCCGTCGCTTTTTAAGTGCGTTATATTTCGTTTAAAGAATTTAAAACTGTGTGTACCGCATCTTCTGAAATATTGCAGTATAAATCAAACATTGGAATATCAGTAACTAACCTTTCAAGCATAGAAAGAAGCGAGTGCATATTTTCCGTGTTGTCAGGGAGAATTGTCTGCGATAACAGCTTGGAGATTGAGCTTATCGGGTCGCATTTTACAACCCTGTTCTCTTCAGCCTGATGCAGATAGTAAATTGCTTTTATCGGTGCTTTAATGTTATTAGACAGCGAGTGCTTGCCGTTCCAAGGAGTGCCGTAAATGATGAACTCCCTGTTTAAATATCGGACAATCGGCTTGTCATCGTTAATCATAGTAACCTTATCGCCCAGTATTTCACGCCAAAGCCTTGTGTGAGTTGATTTACCTGTACCACTTTTTGCGGTGAAAATAACAGCTTTGCCCTCATATTCAAGGCAGGAGCAGTGAAGAAAGAAGCCGTTATATTTGTCCAGAATAATTTCACAGATTGAACGTAAAATTGCCGTCAGCTCGTAGTAAGGCTCAGGAATATCTTCAATAGCAATGCTCTTTTCATATTCACGCATCTCATCAGTAACCTTAACGGTGAAGTCAACCTTGGTGTCACTTATAAGATAGTCCTTCATATATTTATTTGTAAAGTCGTATTTGCTCTCGACCCCGATGTTAAGGTCCGCAATTTTGTAAATATTCATAGCTACCTCGCTTTACTATAAGATATTTTACTAAATTAATCGCCGTTTTTCAACACCTATTTGAATATACCTTTCTTATGTGCTATACTATCAATATATTAATCGGGTGGTGCTCTATGAAAGATATGTATTCACGCACACAAATGTTAATAGGTGATAAGGCTTTAGAAAAGCTCAAAAGCTCCCACGTTATAGTGTTCGGTGTAGGTGGAGTTGGCGGTTATGTAATTGAGGCCCTTGCTCGAAGCTTTGTGGGAGCTATTACTGTAGTTGATAGTGATACTGTGTCAATTTCGAATATTAATCGACAAATTTTAGCGACGCAGGAAACTGTCGGTAGATTCAAGGTCGATGTCGCAAAAGAGCGTATTTTGTCTATCAATCCACTTTGTAAAGTCCAAGAAAGGAACACGTTCTTTTTGCCGGAAAACTCAAGTGAGTTTGATTTTGCACAATATGATTATATTGTTGATGCGATTGATACCGTGTCCGCAAAACTAGAGCTCGCAAAAATTGCTCAGGATAAAAAGATTCCGCTTATCTCGTCGATGGGCACAGGTAACAAGCTTCATCCTGAGATGTTAGAGCTAAGCGACATATATAAAACAAGCGTTTGTCCGCTAGCTAGGGCTATGCGTAACCTGTGTAAGCGTAACGGCATAAAAAAGCTGAAGGTGGTTTACTCAAAGGAGGAGCCAACCAGCGTTGAAAAGGTAATTGAAAACGGAAAGCCCGTGCCTGCAAGCTCGGCTTTTGTGCCGGCAAGTGCAGGACTAATCATAGCATCCGCTGTTGTTAATGAGCTTATCGGTAATATTTAACTCTTGTCCCAAGTTTTGTGCTTGGGATTTGCTATTTTAAGGGAACTATAATTCTTCTTAGATAAATTACTAAAATGTAAACATAAAAATGACAAAATACACTTGACCACACAATATATAGTTGCTATACTAAAAATACGTTACAATATCTAGTGAAATAAAAACAGAAACCATAAATATTAACAAGGAGGAAATAGTATGAAGATTATTAAGCGTAACGGCAGCGAAGCTGAGTTTAATATTGAGAAAATTATCGCAGCTATTACTAAGGCTGATGAAGCTAACGATAACGGCAGAGAACTTACTGACGAGCAGATTAAAAATATCGCTATTACTATCAAGAACACAGGTGAGTGTATTTCGCGTGCACTTTCTGTCGAGGAAATTCAAGAGCTTGTTGAGCTTGAGATTATGAAGTGCGGTGCCTATGAAACAGCTAAACGCTACATCAGATATCGCTACACTCGTAATCTTGCTCGTGTTGCTAACACAACCGATAACCAGATTTTGACACTTATTGAGTGTAACAATGAGGAAGCTAAGCAGGAGAATTCTAACAAAAATCCTACCGTTAATTCCGTTCAGCGTGATTATATGGCAGGTGAAGTAAGCAAGGATATCACTATGCGTATTCTGCTTCCTGAAGATATTGTTAAGGCACACGAAGATGGAATTATTCACTTCCACGATACTGACTACTATGCTCAGCATATGCATAACTGTGACCTCGTTAACTTAGAGGATATGCTCCAAAACGGAACTGTAATCAGCGGTACAATGATTGAAAAGCCTCACAGCTTTTCAACAGCTTGCAACATCGCTACACAGATTATCGCACAGGTTGCGTCAAACCAGTATGGCGGTCAGAGTATTTCTCTGACACATTTAGCTCCGTTTGTTGAAGTCAGCCGAAAGAAAATCAGAAAACAGGTTGAGGAGGAATACTCCTTCATAGGTGTTGATGTTAGCGAGGAAAAGCTTTCTCAGGTTGTTGAAAAACGCCTTAGAGAGGAAATCAACCGTGGTGTACAAACTATCCAGTATCAGGTTGTAACTCTGCTCACAACTAACGGACAGGCTCCGTTCGTAACAGTTTTTATGTATCTTAACGAGGCTAACAACGAGCAGGAAAAGGCTGACCTCGCTTTAATTATCGAGGAGGTTTTACAGCAGAGATATCAGGGTGTTAAGAACGAAAAGGGTGTTTACGTCACTCCTGCATTTCCTAAGCTGATTTATGTTCTTGAAGAGGATAATATCACCCCTGATTCAAAGTACTGGTATTTAACAGAGCTTGCGGCTAAATGTACTGCAAAGCGTTTGGTGCCTGATTATATTTCAGAAAAGGTTATGAAGAGCCTTAAAGAAGGTAACTGCTTTCCGGTTATGGGTTGCCGAAGTGCTCTTACTCCGTGGAAAAATGATAAAGGTGAGTACCAGTTCTACGGCAGATTTAATCAAGGTGTTGTAACTATAAACCTTGTTGACGTTGCTCTGTCCAGTGGCAAGGACATCGACAAATTCTGGAAGATATTTGACGAGAGATTACAGCTTTGCTATCGTGCTTTGATGTGTCGTCATAACAGATTAAAGGGCACATTAAGTGATGCCGCACCGATTTTGTGGCAGGATGGTGCAATTGCAAGACTTAAAAAAGGCGAGCCTATCGACAAGCTTCTCTACGGCGGTTACTCAACAATTTCGCTTGGATATGCGGGACTTTGTGAGTGTGTACGCTATATGACAGGCAAGTCACATACTGACCCGTCGGTAACTGACTTTGCTATTGATATTATGAAGTATATGAACAAGGCGTGTGATAAATGGAAGGCTGAAACTACTATAGCTTTTGGTATTTACGGCACACCGCTTGAGAGCACAACCTATAAATTCGCAAAATGCTTACAAAAGCGTTTCGGCGTTATTGAAGGTGTTACAGACAAAGCATATATCACAAACAGCTACCACGTTCACGTCACGGAAGAAATCGACGCTTTTGATAAACTGATGTTTGAGTCAAAGTTTCAGGCATTATCAACTGGCGGTGCAATCAGCTATGTTGAAGTTCCTAATATGCAACAGAACATTGATGCTGTGCTCCAGATTATCCGTTTCATTTACGATAATATTATGTACGCAGAGCTTAACACAAAGAGTGACTACTGTCAGAAATGCGGCTTTGACGGCGAAATCAGAATCGTAAAGGACGACGGAAAGCTAGTCTGGGAGTGTCCTAACTGTGGAAACCGTGACCAAGATACTATGAATGTAGCTCGACGTACTTGTGGTTATATCGGAACACAATATTGGAATCAGGGCAGAACTCAGGAAATTCAGGAAAGAGTGCTACACATCTGATGAATTATGCAACGATAAAAAAACGTGATATTGCAAATGGTGTAGGAGTGAGAGTTTCGCTTTTTGTGTCGGGATGCACTCACCATTGCAAGAATTGCTTTAATAAAGAAACTTGGGATTTTTCTTATGGAGAAAAATTTACCGAAGCAACTGAAAATCTTATCTTAGATTATCTTGAGCCTGATTTTGTGAATGGCTTGTCGCTACTTGGTGGCGAGCCATTTGAAATAGAAAATCAGGAGGCTTTGACCTTGTTTTTACGAAAAGTTAAAACAAGGTTCCCTAATAAAGATATCTGGTGCTACACAGGTTACCTTTTTGACAAACACCTTTTATCTGTCAGCAGAGCGAGGGGTAAGTTTACAGACGAGATGTTGTCATACATTGATGTACTGGTTGACGGTCCGTATATTGAGGAGCAAAAAGATATTTCACTGCAATTTCGTGGTAGTAAAAACCAACGTGTAATTGATGTAAAACGCTCCCTTAGTAGTGGCGATATCGTTTTGTGGGACAAGTTAATGAGATGATTTTAATACCGCAGAGTCATAGCTGTTATTGATAAATTATTGACAAACAGCTGATTTTGCGGTATCATTTTTTGTGTTTGGAGGGAATGCAAATGTCAATGATTTTCGAAAAGAAACTCCCTATTCCTATGGAAGTTAAAGAAGCATATCCGCTGTCTATGAAGGCGGTAGAGAGAAAAGAGCAGATTGATAAAGAGGTTGCAGAGATTTTTAAGGGTAAGTCTGATAAATTAGTACTTATTATCGGCCCTTGCTCTGCTGACAGAGAAGACGCGGTACTCGAATATGTTGAAAGACTTAACAAGGTACAACAAGAGGTTAAAGACAAGCTGATTCTTATCCCTAGAATTTATACTAACAAGCCTAGAACCAACGGCAGTGGCTACAAGGGTATGTTCCACCAGCCTGACCCTAACTCAAAGCCTGATACATTTAAGGGTATCTTAGCAATTAGAGAGCTTCATTCTCGCGTGCTCACTGAGTATGGTATGTCTACGGCAGACGAGATGCTCTATCCTGCGAATTATCGCTATCTTGATGACCTTATGTCATATGTAGCAATTGGTGCACGTTCTGTTGAAAATCAGGAACACAGATTGGTAAGTAGCGGTATTTCTGTTCCTGTTGGTATGAAAAACCCAACCAGCGGTGACTACTCGGTTATGCTTAATTCTATTGAGGCTGCTCAGCATGGACACACATTCGTGTTCAGAGGCTGGCAGGTTAAGACCTCAGGTAACGAGCTTGCTCACGCTATTTTAAGAGGTTATGTTAACAAGCACGGCAAGATGATGCCAAACTATCACTACGAGGATTTAGAGCTGCTGCACGAAATGTATACACAGCGTGGAGTTAAGAACCTTGCGTTAGTTGTTGATGCTAACCATTCTAATTCTGCGAAAAATCCTTTTGAGCAGTCACGCATTTGCAAGGAAGTTTTACATTCGGCTCGCCATAACGCTGACATTAAAGCTATGGTAAAAGGCTTTATGATTGAAAGCTACCTTGAGGACGGTAGCCAGTCTGTTGACGGTGGTGTTTATGGTAAAAGTATTACTGACCCTTGTCTTGGCTGGGAAAAGTCTGAAAAGCTCATCTACGATATCGCAGATATGATTTAAAGTTTATATGCAAAAAATTACCGCACAGCATTTTGAATTGCTGTGCGGTTTTTGTATATTGTTTAGTTTTTGACTTTACCTACAAGGTAAGAAAAGTAAGAGGGAAGCTCTTTGTAAATAGTAAGCAGTCCTGCTAAAAACGGTGCAAATATTACTACATAACACCAAGCCGGTTTCAGCTTATTTATAAGCTTGCCCAAAGTATTTAGCGGTATCATAAACACGTTGAAGGATAATAGTAGTGCAAATATAACACCAAAGCTTAAAAGTATTATCTTATACAGTGGGTCGCCGAGGCTGATAATCAGCTCAAAGAACGGTGTTGCACTAAGAAGATATAATAGCGGTCTGTGCCAAAAATACACAGCTAAGGTATTCGCTCCCATATTTGAGATGATAGGCACCTTGATGTTAGGAATGAAACAGAACACCGCCATACACAGCATAATCGAAATGCCGTAGCACATAAGTCTATGCTCAAAACCGCAACCATCAATTAAAACAGTTGAGAACGGGTTTTTTCCCGTGAACAGTCGTCTTAATTTGTATAAAAGCTCGAGATTTCTAAAGCACAGAACAAAGTACAGCAGCATAAATAAGCCACTAACGGCTTTTACGGCATAGTTTTTCTCAATTTTGATGAGAAGCTGTGGTGTCATATAGTAGCCGAGTAGGTATATCGGCAGGAATACAAAATATCGCGATAAATAAAGCGTGTCGTCGATAAAGTCGAAGTAACCGCTGACACAGCCTAAGACAAAAGACACAGTCAGCATAACGGCAGGGTGGATTTTGCGTGTTAAGTACGCTGTTACCATAAACATCGACAGTACAAACAGATACCAGTCGATACTTGCTCCGCCGAAAAAGTTTATTGAAAACTCTTTGCCGTTTGCCATTTTAGCAAGAGCGTTTATGAGTTTAAGCAAAAAGCCCAAGGCTACATAAAACGCAATCTTGTTAATTCTCAGCTTATTGTCATCGGAAAAACGCTTTTGAAACAAACCGCTGAGGTAAATAAACAACGGCATATGGAACGAATAAATGAATAAAAACAAGCTTTTGAACATATCGGACTTATTAACATAGCCCTCAATAACGTGACCAACTACAACGAGCACGATAGTTAACAGCTTGATATTATCAAATTTATAGATACGCTCTTTAATATTACTAGCCATAACACTACTTTATAGATTATTTGTCGATAATCTGAACCTTACCCTTTACCTTGCCAGGTATAGTGAAAAGGTTGAATGCCTCCATAGTTTTATCAAGCGGATATTGCTCAAAAATCATACTGTCAGTTACCTTTAAGTCACCGATAGCAAAATGCTTGTCAGTCATTTCCCACTCTTTGCCAGGGAACGGCTTTGAGTAAGACATCCATGAGCCTGTGAGGTAGAACTCCTTGCGGTTCATATTCTCCCACTCTTTAACAGAGAAAGTCATCTCCTTTGTAGGAGTGCCGATAAAGCAAAGGTGAGCTTTGTTTCCTGCGATTTCAAACGCGAGCTTCATAGCATCAGTTGAGCCTGTTGAAACAAACACATAGTCAAAACCGCGGTTGTCAGTTAGCTTATTTAACTGGTCTTTGTAATCTTCGTCACAAAGAGCAACAACAGCATCAGCACCTAAGTTTAAAGAGTCCTTAAGTCTGTCGTGGTCAACATCAATGACTACAACTTTTTTTGCACCGAAAATCTTAATCCATTGTAAAGTGAAAAGTCCGATGTTACCACCGCCTAAAACTGCAACAGTACCGCCGTCTTTGTAATCTGCCTGATACAAAGCGTGGATAGCAACAGTTGATGGTTCGAAGAAAGCAGCAACTTCGAAAGGAATTGATTTATCAATCTTCATAACGTTACTTTCAGGTAAGAGAACATACTCAGCCATAGAGCCGTTCTGACGTGAGCCTACAAAGCTATAGTGCTTGCAAAGTGAGTAGTTGCCATTTTTGCAGTCCTCACACTCCATACAAGGAACAAGCGGAATACCAACAACATGGTCGTCTTTAGAAACTGAAGTAACACCCTCGCCAACCTCGGCAACATAGCCTGAAAACTCGTGACCTAAAATGATAGGGTAGTTATGAGCAGCATGGTCATGAACTCGTGGGAGGTCAGAACCACAGATACCTGTAGCGACAACCTTAACAAGTACGGTGCCTTTTTCAGCTACAGGAGTTGGTATTTCGTCAAATCTGATGTCTTTATTAGCATGTAAAACAGCAGCTTTCATTTATAAAAACCTTCTTTCAATTACATCATAGGATTAGCCATATAGTTGCACTTTACGGCGTAGTTGTAGTCCTCTACTACGCAAACAACGGCATCTTTTGCAAGCTCACGCGGAGTACATGAAAGCTTACCATCTCTGACTTTAGAGTACTGTAACGGCATATACTGGTGGAGTACAGGGAGCGGAATTTCAACGTTTGAAAGATTTTCGAACAGCTTTTCCTGAGCAGCGAGAACCTTATCGTGTGTGAAATAATATCTTGAACGGTCAGAGAAGCTGTACTTTCTTGCGATTGCCTGCTGTTTCTCTGTGCCGTGGTAGTGTTTGATCCAGTTGGAAGGTTCATCCAGCATAACCTGCTCTAAAACCTCAATGAAGTTAGCACGCTGAGCTTCGTCATCAATAAGCTCTTTTTCAATCATAGAAAGAGCGAAAATAGCTTCTCTCACAGCGTTTGTCAAAGCCGGACCAACCTTAATAATAGCGATACCGTCTTCAACCATTTCCCTAAGTTTTACAGGTGGCTGATAGTCGGTTGAATGACCCTCGAACACGATGTCAGGGTACTTCTTTAATCTGTTGCAAAGCTTAACAGCATCAAGACGATTGTATGTATGAATGTCAGTGTTGCCAAATTCAACACCAGGCTGAACTACGATACCGATAATATGATTCCAAGCGTCTTTTAAGCCGAGCTTGTTAAACATTCTGCGGTAAGCCATAATTGTGCTTTCAAAATCTCGAGGATTAGTAACCTTTAAGTTATCTTCTTCTTCCTGAGAACCGCCAGGGATAGGAACCTCAGAGCCGATAATATACACAGGGTGAACTGCATCAGGATTTTCTTTTAATAATTCCTGATAAGCCTTGTCACATTCTTTGTAGAGAATAGCACCGCGTTCTGCAATAACTTCGTTAGGGAGCATCTCGTCAACAGGGTCATCACCAAGCTTCATACTTGTGTCAAGGTGAACCTTTGTATATCCTGCCATAACACAATCGTAAACGAGCTTTTTAGCGTGCTCCATAGCTTCACTTGCCGGAAGATTACACCAAGGAAGCGGACCTAAGTGGTCGCCGCCTAAAATGATTTTATCTTTGTCAAAGCCAATCTGGTCAGCAATTTTGTAGACATACTCTCTAAAATCTACGGAAGTCATATCCATATAACCGCCGAACTGGTTAACCTGATTTGATGTAGCTTCAATTAAAACAGTATCGTCAAAACGCTTAGCCTGATCCATAATAGCCTCAATAACAATTTTGTTAGCTGAGCAGAATGACGGAATACCGCAGTGAATTCCTAATGTACGCTTTTCTAAAACGTCAAGTAATTTGTTTCTCATTTAATTTTCCTCCTTTGGGAAGAAGTAGTTGTCGATAAGCTTAACAAATAAGTCCATATCGTCAGCATAGGTGATTTTTAGGTTAATCACATTCGCTTTGATAACTTTCATTTTAATGCCGTAGTGAAGAGCGATAGCACCTGCTGAGGTCATACTCTCAAGCTCTTCTTTTGTAGAACCCATATAGATATCGTAGATTTTCCTGAAAGTGAACGCCTCAGGTGAAGCACCTGCTACGATATTAAAACGAGGCTCGATATTTGTGAGGATGTGTTCATCATCCATTTTGTAAACAGTGTCATAGTTGAATGATGCAAGTGTTGCACCGCCAAACTCCTTAACACCCTCGATTACTTCCTGTGTACCCTTTTTATCAACGTAAGGGTGAGTTGCATCGTGAATCATAATAACGTCATCATCTTTTGAATATTCACTTGCACAGATAAGACCATTTTTAACAGACTCTGAACGAGTGTCGCCACCTGTTACAACC
The DNA here is from genome assembly GCA_017473955.1 of Ruminococcus sp. Classification (GTDB taxonomy): domain Bacteria; phylum Bacillota; class Clostridia; order Oscillospirales; family Acutalibacteraceae; genus Ruminococcoides. Next base: position 12,926 of record JAFUIK010000030.1, read on the forward strand.
TTGTAGAGCTTATTTACTTTGATTTCCTTTGCGATTTCTTCAACATAGTCTACCCAGTCAGCGTGAGAAACGATGATGATTTTATCAACACAGTCGAGTTTGTTATAGCCCTCGAGAATGTAGGAGAAAATTGGTCTGTCGTTAACCTTAATGTACTGCTTTGGGATAGCAGCACCGAATCTTGTGCCGCTTCCGCCCATCATTAAAAGAACTGTATTCATAAGTTTACCTCTTGATTATATAAAATTAATCGTCGTAAATGTGATACTTCTTAGCGATGCTTTCATCAACGTGCCATGAAACGAGGTCGTGACCGACACGCTGGTGTAACAGAGGAAGTCTCATATAGTCGTTGTACTGCATTGTAAGGAACTTATCCATATCCTTCAAAGCCATAACCTTTAAGCCTTCAAAGTCTATGTCCTGATACGGAATCATATCCTTAACATCAGCGTAGGTGTAAGTAGGTAAGAAGGATGCAACAGTTGTAAGTCCCATTTCTTCAGCCTTAGAGTTATAGTAAGTAGCCTTTTTGATGTACAATGCCTGAGTCAGTTTCAGTGGTACAAGGTGTACAAGCTTGCGTCGAAACTCATTGTAAGCTCTTGCCCACCACTCATACAGTGAAGCTGGCTTTTCGTCGTAAACAGCTTTTTCCTTGTGACGATTAATAACCTTGTGGTGAATATTAGACCAGAATAAAACCTTGTTTTTAAAACGCTGTCTTTCGTTTAACGAGTTTGGAATATAGTCAAACGGGAACAAATCAAGACAAATGCCCTTGTGGAAGTTACGCTTTTCGTTGTAATTAGTGATGTACGATGTGCCGTTTAAACGAATTTTAGAGAAAAGATAAGGAATTTTAGGGTCAGATTTTCTTGTCTGTAAGAAGAAATCTTCGCCTAAATATTTACCGCCTTCTTTAAGGAATTTGTCGTAGTCGGCTCTAAGCATACCTACGTCGATATCATCATCCCACGGAATAAAGCCGTCGTGACGCATATGACCGAGCATTGTTCCACCGCACACAAAGTAGCCTACGCCAATCTTTCGACAAACTCTGTCGAATTCTTTAAGTAGTACAAGGTCGATTTTCTGTATAGTGCGTGTCTGTTCCATCAACGCATCGTTAATCTCAACTGTCCATTTGTTGTATGTATTAGGAATGTTGATTTCAGCGTGGTTTACTTTGATACGCTGTGTAGGGAATACCTTGTCGTATTCAATCATAACGCTTCGTCTTGGAATAAGACGTGTGATATATTTTGTGTCCTTGTATTTTTGGACTGTCTTGAGCAACTTGCGGTAGGTTTTCTTAGGATTTTTTGTACCGTAGCAAAGTGTACCCCAGAAAAGATTGAAAACCTTTCTCAAGCTCATTGGAACTGTTGTAGCAGGAGGAGTGAGGTTGACCATCTTGTTGTACTTATCTCTAAGGGACGCAACCTTTCTTAGGTACATTTTCTGCTCAGCTTCTGTATTTGGTAAAAAGTCGAAAGCACTGATTTCAACCGTTGCAAGGTCGGAGATTACAGCGTCATCCGACTCAATAGCAACAGGTCTTGCGATAGTCATAATAAGAGCCTTCGCACCGCTTGGGTAGCGGTCGATAATTTGAATGTCAAGCTCTTTTTCTCTTTTGTAGAGAATCTCGCACAGCTTGTTGTAATCGTCTCTCATAAGACCAATTTCGGTTTTTGACTTAAGACCGTTAGGGATAAAGTCGTTGTAATGAACTGCACCAACCAGCAGATCTCGAAATCCGAAGTAAGAAAGGTTGTTTTCAAGACAGATGCTATCAATGATTTTTAAGAGGTCAGCTCTTACCTTGTTGACAACGTCGTGGTTCTTGAAAGTAACTTGTTGTGTAATCGGTTTCATATTTACTTCCTTTCAGTAAACGATGTTTGATTTTTAAGACCACAAAATATGGCATAGTTATTCACAATAAACACTCTAAATTATACAACCCACAGTTATAAATGTCAATCAAAGTAAACACAATGTAATTGTTTATTTATCTAATATATATGTGAAAATTTCATAGTGTTTCAAAAAGTTTTTTTCGCCTTTGAAATAATGCACGAAATATGCTGATATATAGCTAAATTTATTGACTATATCTGTGCAGTTTGGTATAATTTAATAGCGTATAAGTAATATGAGGTAGTGCGTTTGCACGCCTTAGCTAATTTGTGAAAACTTGAAAGGATTGGGGCTATTATGCAGAATAACAATGAAGGCTCAATTAGATTCAGAGAATTGTTTTACCTTTTCGTATCAAAGCTCTGGATTATGATTTTAGTGGCGGTGGTTGTCGGTGGCTCTTTGTTTGCTTTTAATTACATAACTTACGAACCGCAATACAAATCTACCGGTTCGATATATATCCTAAGGCAGGACAGCGATGTTGACAAAGGCTCTGACTACAACTCTGACTTCAATCTTGCCTTAAGCGTTGTGAGCGACTGCACAAAGCTTTTGACAAGCCGTACCGTTTTAAATCAGGTTATTGATGAGTGTTCACTTGATGATACTTACAACGAGCTTTATTCGATGATTTCTATTACAAATCCGTCTAATACACGTTACCTTGAAATTTCGGTTGTTTCAGATGCTCCTGAAAAATCAAAAATGATTGTTGACTCTATATGTGAAATCGGCAAGGAGCAGATTGTCAGTCTTATGGGCTTCAATCAGGTTAACGTTGTTGACGTGGGAACTCTCCCTACAACTCCTTCAAATTCGAAGTTTTCTTATACAACCGTGATTTTTGCACTGGTTGCATTTATTATGACATATATTGTCTTTGCTTTGGTATATATCTTTGATGATAAGATTTCCGACCCTGATATGCTGGAAAAACAGCTTTCACTCAGTGTTCTTGCTCTTATTCCAAATATGGATAAGGACAGACCTGTCGGCAAAAAAGATGTCTACTATGGCAGAGCCGGTGCTCGACGCCACAGATATTACTCAAAACAGGGAAGGGGGAACAGATAATGCCAAGCATCGAGCTGAGAATCGATAATTACGAAAACTACTTTGTCAACGAATCTTTTAAGACGCTCAGAACAAACCTGCAGTTTTGCGGAAGCGAGTATAAAGTGATAGATATTACCAGCTGTGATGCAAGTGAGGGTAAGACGACTGTATCGTTAATGCTTTCAAAGGCACTTTCAGACATAAATAAAAAGGTTATTTATGTTGATTGCGATTTGCGTAAATCCGTCATCAGTTCCAATTACTCGAACGCAAGAAGCGTTAAGGGCTTGAGTGAATATCTCACAGGTCTTGCTCAAAAAGAAGAAGTGATTTGTTCTACGCAGTTCGAGAATTTTGACGTTATCGTTTCAGGTCCTCATTGTCCTAATCCTGTTGAGGTTATGATGGGTGACAGATTTGTTGAGCTTTTAAAGTCATTAAAAGAAGAGTACGATTATGTTATTATTGATACACCGCCTCTCGGACTTGTTATCGACAGTGCGGTTATTGCGAAATTCTGTGATGCGGCGGTTATGGTAATCAGTGCAGGCAGAATAAGATACAGACAGGCAAAAAACACAAAGGCACAGCTTGAGAAGAGCGGATGTAAAATTTTAGGTGCCGTGCTCAATTTCAGCGGTAAGCGTGGTGACACTTACTACAAGAAGTACTACAAAAGAACCTACGGAAAAGGTTACTATACCGACTATTATGAGGGAGGAGTATCCTAAGTGGGCGAAGTAGTAAAAAAAATCAGTGTGGTTATGCCTGTATATAACGCACAGCGGTTTTTATCACAGGCGATAGACTCGGTTTTAGAGCAGAGCTATTCTGATTTTGAGCTGATAATGATTGACGATTGTTCAACCGATAAATCGTATGAAATTTTGTGTCAATATGAGAAAAAGGATGACAGAATCCGCGTTTTTAAGAATGACAAAAATCTTGGTGTATCTTATACGCGAAATTTCGGCGTAAAAAAGGCTTCTTGCGATTACGTCGCTTTTATTGACAGCGACGATATGTGGGCTTTTGATAAACTTGAAAAACAAGTGAAGCTTATCGAGGCTTATCCTGACACCGATTTGTGCTACACAGGAAGTGGTTTTGTTGATACAAATTCCGTTAAATCAGAATTTGTATTTACAGTTCCAAAACAGGTTGTTTTTAAAAAGCTTTTAAAACAAAACGTTGTTTCCTGCTCATCGGCACTTGTAAAAAAAGAGTGGCTGGTAAGATATCCGATGGCTCACGATGATATGCACGAAGACTTTGCTACTTGGCTTTCTATACTAAAGCACGGGGGCAAGGCGAGGGGCGTTAACGAGCCGTTACTTATTTATCGAGTTGACCGCAATTCAAAATCAGGTAACAAATTTAAGTCGATTGCTATGACTTACAGGGTCTACAAGTTTATGGGACTCAACATTTTTCAAATAGTATACTATATGATTTTTTATATTATTTCAGGTATTAAAAAACACGGTTCAATATAGTGTTAGGGGTTAGGTATGAAAATCTTTTTTATAAATCCGCCATTTAAAGCAGAATACGGCAAGTTTTCCAGAGAATCCCGCAGTCCTTGCATCGGTCACAGCGGTGTTCTTTACTATCCGTTGTGGCTTATATATGCCGCTGCTTACTCTAAAAAATGTGGCTACGAGGTGGAGTTTTTGGACGCACCTGCAAAGCTTCTTAATAAAGAAAAATCGCTGGAAATTATTAAGGAAAAAGGCAAGGATGTGCGACTTTTTGTTTTTAATACCAGCACTCCGTCAATATACAGCGATTGCGAGTTTTGTGAAGCCGTAAAGGAGATGTATCCCGACAGCTTTACAGTACTTGTCGGTACGCATCCGTCAGCAACTGTCAACGAGACTTTTACTTTTTCAAAAGCTATAGACGGCATTGCGAGAAAAGAATATGACTTTATTATTAAAAATCTTGCTGATGCCATAAATAATAACGAGGATTTATCCGTAGTAAAAGGTCTTTCTTACAGAAAAAACGGCGAGATTATAGACAACCCTGATGCTGAGCATATCGAAAATCTGGATGAGATACCGTTTGCATCAGAATTTATCAAAGAATACCTTGATGTCAATGACTATGTTTTTCCTGCGTCTGCTTTACCTGAAATTCAAATTTTTACAGGTCGAGGATGTCCTGCAAGGTGCAATTACTGCGTATATCCACAGACCTTACACGGGCATAAGTACAGACTTCGTTCGGTTGATAATGTTATCGCTGAGTTTGAATACATTCTTAAAAACTTCCCTGAGGTAAAACAGGTTGTTATTGAAGACGATACCTTTACTGTTAACAAAAAGCGTACCGTTGAGTTCTGCGAAAAAATGATTAGTAGCGGTATGAATAAAAAAATCCGCTGGTTGTGTAACGCTAGAGTAAATCTTGATTTAGAAACTATGAAGATAATGAAAAAAGCAGGTTGCAAGCTCATTATCCCAGGCATAGAAAGCGTTGACCAGACAATACTTAACAATATTCGCAAGGGTATCACAGTTGAGCAGATTGAAAACTATATCAAGAATGCTAAAAAAGCCGGACTTATGATACACGCGTGCTACATGGTAGGCAACAAGGGAGAAACCAAAGAAACGATGCAGCGTACACTTGATGCTGCACTGCGTTTTAAAACTGACACGATGCAGTTTTTTCCGCTTATTCCGTATCCCGGCACAGAAGCTTACGCTTGGGCTAAGGAAAACGGATACATAAAGCAGGGATATTCACACTATCTTAAAGAAGATGGCACTCTCAATTGCGTTATCAGCACGGAAGAATTAAGTTCTGATGAGCTTGTTGCTTTTTGTGCTCATGCACGTAAGAAATACTACCTCCGTCCGTGGTATATATTACACCGAGTAAAGCGAGGTTTAACTGATTTTGAGGACTTGAAACGCTCGCTTAAGGCGTTCTCTCGTCTTAAAAATTCGCTCTTCAAAAAGGATGAGTACAATGGCTGATGCGGTAGTTTTTATGAACCCTGTGCCAAGTAAGGCTCCCCAAATTTCTGCTTTCAAGTTTTTAAAGGTGATCGCTCCGAGCTTTGACAAGGTAAGCATTATTTCATCATCATTGGATAACACAAAAGATGCACAGGTTATAAATGTCAAATATAAAAAACAGAACAGCAAAATAATGCGTGTTTTAAATTTTGCTTGGTTTCAGCTTAAAGTGTTTTTAAAAGGCTTGAAAACCCTCAAAAAAGGCGACACCGCATTTTTTTGGGTAGGAGACAAAATGTTCTCTTCCATGATTCTTTGCAAACTAAAGAGGGTTAAAACCTACTTTTTCCTTTACGGTATGACCTCACTTGAAAATGCATCGAAGAAGGCACAAACCACTAAGAAAAGTCAGGACTTTTTAGCAAGTAAGGCTGATTTTGTGTGTGCAGAGAGTGAGTCTGTTTTGACTGACAGAGGTCTTGCTTTAAGCGATAAAACTAAAATAATTCACCTTTATGTTGACGACTTTGAGTTGTCAGCAGAACGAGAAAACAAGGTGGGTATGCTGTGCCGTCTTGCATCGGGTAAGTGTGTGCTTGAAAGCATCGAAGGCTTTTCGATATTTCATTCAAAGCACCCTGAGTTTTCGCTTGATATTGTAGGTGATGGTATACTTTACGATGAGTGCAAAGCTTTGATTGAAAAGCTTGATGCAAGTAGCTTTATTACGCTCCATGGATGGCTTCTTCACGACAAGCTCTTTAAGATTATGCCAAAATGGAAGCTTCTTTTGTTTCCAACCAAAACCGAGGGTGTGCCAAATTCAGTGCTCGAGTGTATGAGTATGGGTGTGCCGGCACTTTGTTCTCACGTTGGCGGACTAAAGGATATTATATTGGATAAAGCTAATGGCTACGTACTAAAAAGTGATGATGCACAAAATATTGCACAGGCTCTGGATGATGTTCTTTTGAGCGATACTTTAGAGCTTGTTTCGCTTAATGCCAAAGCCGCAATAAATGAAAAATTTACACTAAAAAAAGCACAGGAAAATTTTGAATCGCAAATGGGATTTTAAATATGAATTTACATATTATCAGCACGATTAACGGACTTGAAAATGAGGGTATGCGAAATGTTGCTACCCATCTGTCCAGAGAATTCGAAAAACTGCATACGGTTAAGTTTTCAGGGCTTAAAGATGTTTTTTCTATCATAAAAAACGGTATTAAAAGCGATGTTACCCTTGTTTTTGCACGACTGACTAAGCCTGTGTATTATATGCTTAGGGTTGTGCGTCCGTTTATAGGGAAAATCTGTGTTGTATGTGTTCAGCCTGTGAGCAAAGAATTTGCTGAGCTTAACCGCAGACACAGGGTGGTTGACTGTTGTCTTACTATTTGCAAGGAAGATGTTGAGAACGCTTTTGACAGCAGTATTGTCCACACATTCCCTGTAGGCATAAATCGTGAAAAATTCAAGCCATCTGCTGTTAAACGTGAGGTTTTGTGTAAAAAGCTGGGTTTACCTGACAACAAGACTGTGGTGCTCCACGTCGGACATTGTTCAAGTGGCAGATATCTTGAAGAAATGCTCACGCTTGATAGAAAAAAGTATCATTGTGTTGTTATTGCAAGCGGAATGTTTGATGATGAAAACACTATAAAGGCGTTAAGAAAAGGCGGTATTGACCTTAGACACGGCTTTGTTGAAAATATCGAAGACTACTACAACTGTGCTGATGTGTACTTCTTTCCGACTAAATCAAGCGAGTTTGTTATAAGCGTGCCACTGTCAGTAATGGAGGCACTGTCATGCGGTACTCCTGTAGTGGCTTATCGCTCGTTTTCAAAACTCTCACTTATAAAGACAAATGATAAAAATGCGATAAAGCTGATTGATAATCTCAACGAGTTAGCAAGTGCTATTGATATATCTAAAGAAGGTAAGAGAGAGTTATCTTTCCTTGCTGACCCTGAAAACTGGAGTGAAGTGAGTAAAGAAGTACTTGCTTTTCTGACAAAAAATCTGGAGTAATATTATGAATAACAAAACCATCTGTTTTATAGGACTCGACGGTTCGGGTAAATCAACCTCGGTTGATTATGCCTATGATACACTCAAAAATCGTGGAGTAAAAGTTAAGAAGGTAAGAGCTGCGTACGTTATCAAGGTTATGTCGTTTTTTATTAAGCTTGGTAAAAAGCTTGTGCTGAAAAAGGATTCAAACCCTTATGGTGGCGATTATAAATCTTACCTTGAGAGTATGCGTAAGCAGAGCGAAAAGAAAGGCGTATATAAAATTTTTACTGCATTGACAACTTTTGAATTTAGGTGTCAGATTTTCTTTTCCATTACGCTTAACAAGCTGTTTGGTTACACCTTGCTTATTGACAGGTATATTTACGACAACGCGGTAACCTATGCCGCTAATTTAGGCAAGGACACCGCTTTTCTTAAAGAAACTATCGAGAAAAAATGGAAAAATGCTCCAAAGCCTGATTTGATTGTGTATATAAAAACACCTGTTGAAACCTGCTTATCACGTAAGGATGACATCCCTGACCCGCTTTATCTTGAAATCCGCGAACCACTTTATGATGAAATCGCAAATTTGTATGATGCTAAGATTATCCGCGGTGATATAGAAAAGGACGAGATGCTCTCAAAGGTTATTGATGCTATAGACTCCATTTGATTGAAAGGCTGTTTTTTTTATGATAAATAAGCTTATAGTTATCGGCATTGATGGTATGGATTTTGATGTCGTAAAAAAGTATGAGGATTTACTCCCGACATTGTCAGGGATGCTAAAAGAAAACAACTATCCGCGTTTGCGTTCAGTTTTTCCTGCTGATACAACGCCTGCGTGGTCTACAATTTATACTGGAGTTGACCCTTCCGTTCACGGTATTATCAACTTTGTAAATGTGAAGGACAGAGATAACTCCTATAAGCCGTTTGAATTTGACGATTCGGTATTTAAGGGCAAGACTTTTTTTGATGAGCTAAATAACAGAGGCTACAGTACCACCGTTATTTTACCGATGAACATAAAGCAAGGCTGGGAGATTAACGGCACTATGATAACTCGTCCTTATAAGGGCGAAATGCACGTTATTCCTAGTAGCAAGGAAGCTGTGTACAAGCCTGATTTTTCGGTGCTTGGTACTGAGTGTAAGTTTACTTCAGAATCTCAACTTAATGCTTTAAAAGAAGATTTTTTTAGAAAGTCAGATGAGGAATTCCGCCTTACTAAATGTGCTATTGAGAACGAAAACTGTGATTTTCTGTTCTCATATTTTTCTACTACCGATGGAATTTGTCACGATTTTTGGCGTCATTGCGATGAAAATCATCCTGAATATCCGGGTGAAAACGAGCATATGTACGCTATTCGTGATTTGTATATTAAAATGGACAAGCACCTGAAAGAGATTATGGAGCTTTGTCCTGACACACCGCTTCTTGTTATCAGTGACCACGGCCACGGTGCCCGTCCTGTTTATGTAGCAAGAGTAAACGAAATGCTCCACCGCTTTTCTTATCTTGAGCCAAAAGCAGGTTCGGATAAAAAGAAAAAGAAATTTTCATTTAAGAGCTTTATAAAAAAGTTCGCTTTAGGCTTTGTAGCACGCTTTGGACTCCCGAAATGGGCAGTGGCACTGGCTAGAAAAGTTCCCGTTTGGAAAGGTATTTTTGCTTCAGGCAACGACTTTGATTGGGACAAAACAGTCGCTTATTTAAGTGATTTATCCGCACTCAAGAATTATAGCTACGGCGGTATTCGAGTTATTGCTGATGATGATAAAAAAGATGCTTTGTGCGATGAGATTATTGAAAAGCTCAAGACCGTTATGATTGACGAAAATACACCGGCTTTTCAGTGGATAAAGCGTACCAATACCCACTACCATGGTGAGCATCTCGATCGTTATCCTGAAATTATTTTTCAGCTTGACGAAATGTACGGTGCCGACTGGAACTTAGGCGACGAGCTGTTTGAGAAAAAAGGCTTTATGCACAAGCTCTCTCCCGGTGCTCACCGTTACGAAACCGCAGTGATTGCTGCAAAAGGCATAACACTTGATAAATCACAGTACGAGATGACAGATATCAGGGATATTATTTTATCTGTGTTTGAATAATTCTTTATTAGAATTCTTTAGAGGAATAAAATGTCGAAAATACTTATTTGGGAAACGCTCGCCAAAATAGGCGGAGGACAGGAAATGACACTGAAGGTTGTTGATGTGTTACAGCCTTATCATCAGCTACATTTTCTTATCCCCGAAGAGGGCGAGCTGTCAGAGCAACTTAAAATCCGAAACATAGAGTACACCTTAATGGGCGACCAGACTATGCCAAAGGGAGAGAAAGGCTTTAAGGGTCTTTTACGCTTTGCTTATTTAACCATAAAGGCAAGTATAATGGGCAGAAAAGTCGTTAAGAAACTTAAGCCTGACATTCTCTATGCTCCCGGTCCCGCGGCATTAGCGTGGAGTGCTATGTGTGGAAAAGGCACAACTGTTATTTGGCATCTTCACCATATGTTTCAGTCAGGTGCAACGCTTAGATTGCTTAACTTTTTGAGTGCAAGAAAATGCGTAAAAAGAATTGTTTCTGTTTCTGATTGTGTAGCTGACCAGATTAAAAACGTGAAATCCGATAAAAAAAAGCAGACGATTTATAACCCTGTTAAGACTATCAGCGATAACCTTGTAAGGAAAAATTTGTGCGATGAATATCCGACTTTGAACAAAGAGCTTAAAATTGTTCAAATTGGGTTTATTACGCCTACAAAAGGTCAGCGTTTGTCTGTAGAGGTTGTAAATAATTTAAAAAACAGAGGCTATGATGTGTCACTTGCAATAATCGGCAGTGTGCGTGAGGGCGATGATGAGTTCAAAGCAGAGCTTGACAGAAAAATCGCTGAGTATGGTTTAGCCGACAATATAGTTTTTACAGGCTACAGAACAGATATAGACGAGATTGTAGGCTCCTTTGATGTTATGTTTGTGCCTTCTACTATCGAGGGCTTTTCGCTTGCTTCGGCTCAGGCTATTATGGAGGATGTACCTGTGTTGTCAATTGATAAAACAGGATGTACCGAGGTGGTTCAAAAAAGCTCCTGTGGTATGGTTTTCTCAGGTGAGTCGGAAATTTCTGTTATTGCTGACACATTATTAAAAACAGCGGCACTTGATGTCAGAAAGATAAAAGAAAAGCACCCGAACTTTCTTTTGTCCGAGTGCTCGAAGGATAATTTTGCTAAGAAGATTTTGGATGCGTTTTTACTTTAATGTTTTGCTGATCAGTTTTAGGCACATAGCTTGCCATTTTCAGCAGCAGTAACGCACCAAACCACAGGTAGCTACAGGTTATGTTGTCAACTGACATAAGCGAGATAATTGTGACGGTGTAACCGATAACCAGCGATAGATAAGATGTGTTATTCGGGTCCATTTTGTGTTGGAATCCTGTTTTTGCCCAACCGATTATCATAGTACCCAAAAAGTAAAGTACCGCTATTGTACCGACAATCACACCACACTCGCATATAAACTGCAACCACGTGTTGTGAGTCATACGCTCTGTCATAGTGTAGTTGTCCATCTGTCCTAAACCTACGCCTAGCAGAGGGTCTTTCTCCCAGTATACCTTAAAACAGTCCTTCCAAATTGAAAATCTTCCGTATTCGTCGGTTAGTCTTGAGCGATTTTGGTATGTTGAGAGCAGGGAAGACACAAACGACTGGCCCCAGCTTGTTATTGTAACTATTAAAATCCCCGCACATATTGAAAGCATACTTATTATACTCAGTATCTTCTTTCGTGTGTTTTCAATTTGTGACGTAGTTACTAATACTGTAATAATGATACTTACAATACAGCACAGCAGTCCCATTCTTGAACTGCTTAAAAGTATACATACTATTGAGATAACAAATGTTAAAGCATAGTAGAGGTTAAACTTTTTCATAAGTCTAGACACGCACGCACAAATACCAAAAATAAACTGCACGAACATTATATTAGGGTCAGACGAAAAACCTCTGAGACGAAGCACCTGTATATACTGTCCCTGATTCATATTTGACATCAGCATAAACAAACCGTCCTCAGAACGTTCGGTTGCGATTAGTCCGCCCGGATTAAAATTGTTTGTTAAACACAAATGGGCGATTAAATACACTATACCATAACCAAAACAAGTTGCGATAAATACATCGCTGAGTTGTTCGCGGTTTTTATTATCAGTAGATGAAGCGTAAAGCTGAGCACATATATATACAACAAAGGTCATTATAGCGGCTTTTATAGTATACGAGTCTTTGTTGTTTATCATATTGACGACTATAATCAGAATACTGATTATGCCTGCTAAAAGCTGACCTTTAGTGGCAGAAAGGTCAAAGTCAGTGCCCTTGTTTTTTGCATACAGAATGATAGGTAGCATTAACGCAAATACCATATAAGGCTTTACTACGGCACCTGCTATGCTGATACCGTAAGCATCTATAGGAATTAACAGCCACATATAGTGTGCTAAATCTATTTTTTTGTTAATTAGCGGGAGATATGATAATATCAACGACGCTGTTATCCATAACCATATCATAGGTTATTCTCCTTTGGTTTTATTTTGAACCGAAGAGCAGAAGTCTGGCGATTTTTACTTTGTTGATAACAAGTGAAATTATAAGTGATATCGCTATTGAAACGATACTTAAAATTAGTATATATACATAGGTGTTATGTAGAATTTTAGGCAGAACGATTCGACCTGCTACGAGTAGCGGCCCGTGAAGCAGGTAAATTTCCATTGATTTTTTACCTAAGTATATGAAAGGTGCTTTTGCTTTTGTTTTAGCTATAAGGCTACTAAGGTACAAACAAATGTAAACAGCACAAAAAGCGACTGTTGCCTGCAAAAACCATACATCATCCTTTTGTATCCACAACACTGCACTGTAAGCAATCAGCACGACAGTACTTACTATAAAAGCTGTTGTGTTAGTTGTGACTTTATTGTAGTCTAACTTAACTGCGGTCAGTGTTCCTAAAAAGAAGAACCCGATTTGATACAGAGAAAAGGTCAGAGTAATGCTTGTGAAGCCGATGCTGTATGGTATCAGCGGAGCGAGAAAACTGCCTATCATAAACAGTATAGTGAACGCTGTGATGTTTTTCTTTGTAACAAAGAGAATCATAAATACTGATATCACAAACAGAACATATAAAAACCACAACTGACCGTCCGGGTTGTTTCCAAGGAAGAACGAGTACCATTTATACTCATCTGAAAAACGCACGTGCTCAGCCATAACTATTTTCATTGGTAAATAAATTGCAGCCCACACGCAGTATGGCACCATCAGTCTTATCAGTCTTTGCTTAAGGAGTTCGATTTTAGCTATAGGCTTTGTAATGAGTTTTTTTGCGACATAGCCTGAAACAAAGAAAAACAACGGCATATGAAAGGTGTAGATTACCGAGTATAGCCATTCTATCACAGAATGTCCGCTCATTACAGGCGACATAACATGGCCGATAACTACGAGGATTATTCCGAGTCCTTTTGCGACATCAATGCTGTTATTTCTTACTTTTGACATATTTGTCCCCCAATGTTTACTGAACATTTTTAATATATCATAAAAACTTATTCTTTACAATAACCATAATTATTAACTGAGGATAAATTATGAACACTGAATCACGTTCTAAAAATTCAATAAAAAATGCTTCAAGCGAGATAATCGTCCGTTTGCTCACAGCGGGCTCAAAGTTTATTTTGCGTACTGTATTTATCTACACTTTGGGTATTCAGTACAACGGCGTGGCAGGATTGTTTAACGATATTCTGTTTATGTTTTCGCTGGCAGAGCTTGGCATAAATCGTGCGATTGCGTTTGCACTTTATAAGCCTCTTGCTAACAAGGATGAGGACGCTATTGCACGTATTATGAAGTTTTATAAGGTGGTTTACAGAATAATCGCGGGTGTTATTATGCTTGCGGGTGTTTTGATGCTTCCGTTTTTGCAGTATTTAGTTAAAGATGTACCTGATATCAAAGAGAGCATTCATCTGATATTTATGCTTTTTGTTGTTCAGTCAGCCTCGTCATATTTGTTTATTTATAAAGCGACCTTGCTTGAGGCAAACCAGCAAAAGCGTATAGTATCGTATGTAAATATAGTCGCTACTGTAGTTCAGGTCATTTGCGAAAGTGCAATTCTCATCATCTTCAAGGAATACCTGATGTACCTTGTGTTCAGTATCGTTTGCACTTTAGCTAAAAATATCGTTATATCTTATCTTGCTGAAAAACAGTTCCCGGTGCTAAAGAAAAAGGCGGTCGGTCCGCTTACTAAAGAAGAGGCTAAACAGATTAAAGCGGACATCGGAGCTACAGCTATATATAATGTAAGTAACGTTGCAGTGCAGACAACCGATACAATTGTTACAGCGGCATTTTTTCCAACAACAATCGTAGGTATCCTTTCGAACTACAGACTTATCACCAATACGCTTAACACGCTTATAAGTCAGATTTCGGCTTCCTGCGTGCCCAGTATTGGTAATCTTGCGGTAACTGCTACAAAAGAGCGACTCCACAAGCTTCACAATCAGCTCAGCTTTATAATGTTTATGATAGGAAACTTTGTTTCAGCGACGCTGATAACTATTCTCAACCCGTTTATTGAACATATATGGCTTGATGAGCAGTATTTGTTTATTATGCCTACTGTAATTGTTATTGTGTTCAATCTTTATCTTTGTGTGATGCAGTATCCTAACACCGCGTATAGGAATTCAAACGGTTTGTTTGTACAGGGTAGGGTGCGACCTGCTGTTATGGCAGTAATCAACGTTGTTTTATCAGTAACACTTGCCACTGTTTTTTCTAAGTATGGTGCTCAGTGGGGTGTGTTTGGTATTCTTCTTGCAACCCCGTTTTCGAGATTATTGACAGAAACGTGGTTTGACCCTTATGTTGTGTATAAACACGTTTTTAAGGCTAAAATGAACAAGTATCTGATTGCAAGACTTTTATATTTTTTGGTAACAGTACTGTCGTGCTTTGCTACATACTTTGTTTCAAAGTGGGTTGTAGACTTGTTGTCAGTCAGTAATGTTTACCTCTCCTTTGTAATTGGCTTGTTGTGTTCCTGTGTTGTACCTAACGTGATTATGCTTTTGTTATTCTTCAAAACCGATGTTTTTAAGGAAAGTGTAGGAATGGTTTTGTCAGCGTTGCACAAGAAAAAGTCCAAATAATGAAAAATAAACGTTAAAGAAAGACCGCATTGTTTTTGTGTGGTCTTTTTTTTAGCGTTTCATTAGTCAATATGCACAAACACTAGGGGCGTAAGTTTGTGTAGTTGTACGAATTGTAGAAAAACAAAGCTTAATTTTGGTAGTTTTTACACTATAAAATGACAAAAGCTTGGTGTATAATCATTATGAGTAAAGCTCGGAAAAACTTTACATCAAAATTTTTAGAAAGAGTGATTAAAATGAAATCAACAAAAAGAGTTCTTTCGCTCGTACTTGCTATGTTAATGTTGTTATCAATGTTTACAGTAGCAGTTTCAGCGAGGAATGTTGAAGTCGCAGAAACCGGCGTTGATATGACCGGTGGCGAAGTGTTGTATCTTGATCCGAACTCTAACTGGGAAACATCCGGTGCTAGATTTGCATGTTATTTCTTCGGTTCAGGCAACACATGGGCATCTATGGAAGAATGTCCTAATGATGACGGCATTTATAAGGTAACAGTTCCAAGTGGTTCTTGGACAAACGTTATCTTCTGCCGTATGAATCCGTCTACAACTGCAAATGACTGGAATAACAAGTGGAACCAGACAGGTGACCTTAAGTACGATGGTACAAATAATCTGTTCAAAGTTCCATCCGGTGCTTGGGACGGTTCTACATCTGGTTGGACAACATTCACAGAAACTGTTCCTGCAACAGAGCCAGAAGTTGACCCAACAGATACAGACGCAACAGAGCCAGAAGTTGACCCAACAGAGCCTGAAGCAACAGAGCCAGAGGCTGAGCCAACAGAGGCAGAAACAGAAGCTCCTGTTTCAAAGACAGTTTACTGTATCAACTCTTCAAAGTGGGCTGAAGTTTCAGCACACGCTTGGGTTGAAGGTGGCTCAACCACAGCTTGGCCTGGTAGTCTTATGACAAAGACAGAAGATACAGTTAACGGCTTTGATGTGTATGAAGTTACATTTAATGTAGATTACACAAAAATTATTTTCAACAACAATAATAATGGTTCACAGACAGAAAATCTTGACTTCCATGAGAACTGCTACTATGACGTAAAAGCTGGTACATGGTACAACTCTCTTGATGAAGTTCCAGCAGTTGACCCACTTGCTACAGACCGTTACCTCGTAGGTTCTTTCAACAGTTGGTCAACAGTTGCTGACGAGTTTAAGCTCAATGCTGAAGGCGAGACAACAGCTTATGTTACACTTACACTCGATGCTGAAACAACATACGAGTTCAAGGTAGTAAGAGAAGGCACATGGACAAGCTGTGCAACACCTGTAACAGGCACAGTTGAAGGTCTTACATTCAGCTCATCAGTAAATGATAACTGTAAAATCACTACAACTGTAGCTGGCGAATATGTATTCTCATTCGGTCTTGAGAGTTCACAGCTTTCAGTTACATATCCAGAAGTTCCAACAGAGCCAGAAGCAACAGAGCCAGAAGTTGAGCCAACACAGCCTGAGGCAACAGAGCCTGAAGCAACAGAGCCAGAAGCAACAGAGCCTGAGGCAACAGAGCCTGAAGCAACAGAGCCTCCTGTAGTTATTCCTGCAGGTTACTATCTTGTTGGTACATTAAACGGCGTTGACTGCTGGACAGTAGACGCTGACTCAGCTGACAGAATGCTCGTTGCAAACGAAGCAGCTGAAGGCGAGTATATGCTCAACTACACATTCGTAGAGGGCGACGAAATTAAGGTTGTTTACTTCGATGGTACAGCTATCGCAGCTTGGTACAATGATGGCGGCGATAACTACAGTATCGGTGCTGCAAAAGCTGGCGAGGGTACACTTTACTTTAGAGCTGAAGGTAATGCAGATTGGTCATACTTCTACTTCACAGTAATTCCTAAGGAAGTTCCTGTTGACCCAACAGAGCCAGAAGCTACAGAGCCAGAGGCTACAGGTGACCAGCCTGCTACAGAGCCAGAGGCTACAGAACCAGAAGCTACAGAGCCTGTAGAAATTGAAACAATTACAATCTACTTCCAGAACAACTGGTTGTGGACAGATGTTAAGATTCATTACTGGGGTAGTGCACAGGCAGCTGACACAGAATATCCTGGTACAGCAATGGAATTCTACGACAACGACGGTACATACGACGTTTATTTTGCAGAGGTTCCTGCAGATGTAGAAGGATTCCTTGTTACTGGTATTAAGGATGACGGTTCAGGTTCTCTTGACAAGACTCCTGATATTAAAGAAGGTTTCTATGATGGCATTTGCTACTATATGACATGGGATAATGGTAATGCAGTAGGTTCTGAGAACATTGACGTTATCTTCCCAACTGTAGAGCCAACAGAGGAACCAACAGAGGAACCAACAGAGGAACCAACAGAGGAACCAACAGAGGAACCAACAGAAGAGCCAACAGAGGAGCCAACAGAGGAGCCAACAGAGGAGCCAACAGAGGAGCCAACAGAGCCATTCTCTTGTACAACAAGTTGGAACCACACACATGACACAATTACTGTTAGCTGGACTGTAAAGGGTGCTTCATCAGTAAATGTTTACTTTGGTACAGACGCTGGTTTAGAGCTTGTATACCAGACAGAAGAACTTGATTCTTCATATACAGTTGAAGGTCTTGAGCCAGATACAACATATTATTATTTAGTAGCCGGTATGGTTGGTGACACTGAAGTTAAGAGCTACGTAACTGGTGTATATACACAGGTTGCTCCAACTGAAGAACCAACAACACCTGTTGAGAAGATCACAAAGGTTGAGGGCGTTAAGGTTGACGAAACTACAACTAAATCATTCACAATTTCTTGGGATGCTGCTGACGGTGTTGCTTACTACTGGGTATTTGTAGATGGCGTATGCTATGGTAAGACAACTGAAACTTCACAGACAGTTGTTAACCGTAAGGTTGAGACTGAGTATGATGTATATGTTGTTGCTTCATTTGATGACGGTACTATCACAAGAGCTGCTGACGCTGATGTAGTAACTGCTTGTACAGATGCTTACTCATTCACATCAACATTAGAAGAAGGTATCAACTCAATTACACTTTCTTGGGATGTTCCTGAGTCTACAAAGACTTGGATCTACTACGGAACAGACGAAGATAACCTCGTATGCTACGCTTCTACAACAGGTAACACATACACAATTCCAAACCTCAAGTCAGGCACTATCTATACTTGTCAGCTGGCTTACTACATTGACGGTAAGGTAGTTTATGATACAGTACAGTATGCTTCTACATTAGAGGACGAAAGACTTGTTGTTGATGCATCTCTTCTTGATGATACTCTCGTAGTTGATTGGAACGAAGTTGATGGCACATACAAGTATTGGGTTATCGTTGAGAGCGAAGGTAAGTCTGTTACTTACGGCACAACTGAAACAGAGTTTACATTGTCAGGTTGTGAGTATGTTGATTACACAATCACAGTAAAGGGTGCTACTCCTACTGGTATGGTAGTGTATAATCAGGCAGAAATTATCGCTATCTGATTAGGTTCATTTCTGAGAACATACACACTTGATTAAATAAACAATTTTGTCGGGGAATCCTTTTGGGTTCCCCGATTTTGTTTGTTCAAAATTTCGGATAGCTTATGTTACAGTATTTTAACTTGACCGATGTATATTTCTATTTTACAATAATAGCACAACACGATTTAGGGGAGATAAGCGTGAAAATAGGTATATTGACATTTCACAGAGCAACAAATTACGGCACAGCCTTGCAGGCTTTTGCAACAGAAAAGGGTATAAAAAAGCTCGGTGTTGAAACCGAGATGATTGACTACAGACCTGAATATACTGAACGTACTTTGCATGTCAGAAAGCTTAAAAACGCAAAATCTCCTAAAGAGATATTATCTATATTGGTTAACGCTGTGCTGTATCCGAATATGGCAAAACGTAAGGCTGAGAGCTTTATGCGTTTTTTCTCTTTGATGAATGTATCGGATAAGGTTTGCTTGACAACAGACGAAGTGTCAAAGGCGTCGCAGGAATACGATGTTGTGTTGTCAGGCTCGGACCAGCTTTTTAATCGTAATATCACAGGCGATGATAAAACATACTTTCTACCGTTTGAGCACAAACGCAAGGTGACTTTCGCGTCTTCTTTTGGAGAGCGAAAGTTAAGTGCAGATAGGGTGGAGGAGATTGCTCCATATTTCAGCGAGTTCGATGCTCTTTCAGTGAGAGAAAAAACAGCCAACGATATTTTATCTCAGATAAAAAGGGTTAATTCTTCAGCAAAGTCCGCAACATCTGTGCTTGACCCGACATTTCTGCTCACAAAATACGAGTGGAACGAGTACGCAGAGGCTGGTTTGAAACTTCCGAAAGACGGATATATACTAACTTACTATATGATTGAAACACCGCTATTACGCGAAATAACAGCACGATTACAGCGTAAAACAGGCTTAAAGGTGGTTAACATTAAGCCATCAAAAAAGCAGGTGGTTTTGCATCAAGGAAAGAATCTTGCGTACGCCGGACCTGCGGAGTTTTTAGCTTGCTACAAAAACGCGTCTTATGTTGTGACTAATTCGTTCCATGGCACAGCTTTTGCTATAAACTATGGCATACCGTTTTTTACTTCAACCCTTCCTGTTTCTATGGCAGGCGAGGTGAACTCACGTTTGAGTGATATTTGTGAGCTGTTTGATTTATCTCACAGGTGGATTGACAGCGAACAAAAGTTAAGCATCACAGATATTACACAGCCATTTGAAAAGGAAACTGAGAAGATTCTTCTAAATCTTAGGAATCATTCATTTGATTATCTTAAGTGTGCGTTGGGAGTGTAATGCTGTTTAAAAATTTCTGCTACTGATTTCTCTACAGTATTAATATGGTAACATAACAATAGGCACTCACTGTTTGTGAGTGCCTAACATTTTAGCTCTGTTTATTATTATTTAGTGTATAGATGCACTTGGAACAAAAGTTTCCTGATATACCATATTTTCAATGTTTTCAAAAATCGGAGAAAGCTCCGTTGGAACCTCGTAATAAGAATAATCATCGCTGAATTCTGCTAATTTGAGAATAAAGTAATTACCTGAATCATCTGCGTAAAGCTCGTAATTATAGCTGCCAAACAGTTTGTCTTCGCTGACTTTGTCGATTGCAGTAACATAGTAGCCTTCAATTTGTATGTTGCTGTGATATACAGGCTTTACTTCGTCTAAAACCTTGTCCATAGCTTCAGTTTCTTCTTCTGTAAAGTAGTGATAAATCCATTCGTTCTGCATTTCTTTTTCGTTCCACTTAAAGAAGCCGGTACCGTAATTTGTATATTCAATACCATCTGCGATAGTTTTTGAAACACTGTCATACATATCAGCTCTACAGTAAAGGGCTTCATTAGAACTGTATGTGGTTTCATCATATAACCAAGTTTGGATAAAAACCTCGTTTTTGCTGATATCACCGGACATACCGTAACTATTTGAAAGCAGAACAGGCACATCTTTTTCTGTAATAGAAACTTGTTCTGAAGCATTAACATTATAAAGCGGATTTCCGTATGAGCCGCGAAGATCGAGTGCTTTGTATTCTGTATTGTTGTAGGTGATAGACGTTCTGTCAAGCTCTGTTGTCCAGAAAGCCTGCTTTGCTCTCATATCATCAAGCTCGTCACAACCTGTAAGGCACAGACACATAATAAGAAGTGCTAAAATCATCACTAAGAATTTTCTTTTGTTTTTCATATCCATACCCCTTTCTTACTCAAGATTGAGCTTGTTCTTGATTGTGCTCTTTGTGATAGCGTAAAAGATAATCAATCCGATTGAATTGATAACTATAACTACACCATTGCCGAGATGGTTTGTTAATATCGGGTGATCAAACAGATATTGAAGTAGCTCATCAATTCTAAGCTGTTCATAGAATACGCTTACAACTATGATGAAGATAGTAGCAAGCACCTGCATAATGAGGTAGTAGATAAAGAAGATACCAACAGCAGCAGCGACGCGGTTTTTCTTAGCACGCTGGCCAAGTGCAATACAAGCGTAGAACAGCATATACACTGCAGAAGCCGAAATAATTAATGCTAAGACTAATTCGATTATGTAAAGAATTGTATGGTAATTGAATTCCTGATAAAACTCCTTGATAAGATATCCCGCTGCTTTGAATACTTCAACACATACATCGCCTAAAGAAATGACACAACAAGATATTAGTACCATTATAAGACTTGAGAACTGAGAAATTATAGCAACAATATTTTTAACCCAGATGTGCTGTGGTGTTGTTACAGGGAGAGTGAAGGATAGATAGCCTTCGTTTGAGAAAAGATTTGTGTAAAATCTTCTGATACCAAAAACCAAGGTAAGCATAATGCAAGCTACAACACCGATACAAAATGCAACAACTGATGACCAGAAAACAATATTGTATGCTGTTGAGTTGTTATCAAAAAGCTGTATAAATCTTCCGATAATTGCGACACCTAAAAGTATCATATGCATTGGGAGTATAACACGCAGGTATGCGTATATTTCGTGTTTAAATAAATTCTTTACCATCTGAATACCTCCCTAAAGAGTGCATCAACGCTCTTGCCGTTTTCTTCTCGGATTTCATCAATGGTCTTCTGGAGAAGAATGTCACCGTTTTGAATGAAAATTGCTTCGTCGAGCACTTCTTCGATGTCAGAAATAAGGTGAGTCGATATTAGAACTGTCGCCTCAGGATTGTAGTTGTTGATTATTGTAGAGATTACGTAATCTCTTGCGGCAGGGTCAACACCTGCGATTGGCTCGTCAAGCACATAAAGCTTTGCGTTTCTGCTCATTACAAGAATAAGGCAAACCTTTTCCTTGTTACCCTTAGAAAGAGTTTTTAACTTGACGTCAGGAGTGATGCCAAGCTTATTGAGCATTGTGTAAGCAACATCCTCTCTGAAATCCTCGTAAAAGTCCTTGAAGTAATCAATAATTTGTTTAACTGTCATCCAAGAGTTCAAGTAAGAGTTATCAGGCAGGTAAGCTACCTCGCGTTTTGTTTCAACCCCAGGTGTCTTGCCGTTGATTAAAATTGTACCCTCAGTAGGTGTTAAAAGCCCGTTGATTAGCTTAATCAATGTGGTTTTGCCTGAACCGTTAGGTCCAAGTAAACCGACTATTTTTCCGCTTTCAAGGGTAAGATTTATACCATTGAGTGCAGTAGTGTTCGCGTATTTCTTTGTGAGATTTTCACATCTTAGAAGTTCACTCATTGTCCCACTCCTTAACATAGTTTTTTACTGCGTTGTTGTCCATTCCCAACGCGTTTAATGATGTAAAGTAGTCCTCGGTTTTCTTATAAACCAGATTGTCTAAGGTTTCCTTGGCGTTTGTTATATCTTCGCACACAAACCAGCCTGAGCCTCGCACTGAGTACAGGATACCGTCCTGCTCCAGCTTTTCAAAAGCTTTTTGCACTGTGTTAGGGTTTACTCCTGCGTTGAGTGCAGTTTCTCTAACAGAGAACATTTTTTCACCAGGTTTGAATTCACCCAAAGCAATCTGCAGGCAAACCTGTTCGCAAATTTGCGGGCATAATGGTTTTATTTTATCGAGAGTCCACTCCATTAAATCACCTCCAAAAAAGTAAGTGTATTACCTCACTAGTACAATAATACAGTTGAAGCACGAGATTGTCAATACCTGATTATGAATTTTTTGTTAATAAGCTGTTAACTGTTTTGGTTGTTTGAATATTTGTGTTGCAAATTATTTGCCAATCATTTAAACTGTTTTGATAGAATATGTAAGTATGCTTATTTATTATATACGTATATAGGAGATGATTTTTTTGGATTTAACACCTAAGAAAAGAAGAAGGCTTACCTATTTTATAGTAGGCATTGCCGCGGTTTGTATCGCTATAGTTTTCGCATTGAAAAATTTAGATATGGTACGTGATGCATTTTCTTGGATAGTGAGTCTTATTATGCCGCTTATCATCGGCCTTGTTATTGCGTTAATCATAAACGTGCCTATGAGTTTTTTTGAGAAGCTACTATTTTCAAAATGTAAAAAGTTCAACTGTCCTAAAATGAAAACCGTCATTTCGTTTGCAATATCATTGATTTTGATTCTTGGTATTTTGGCGGGTGTAGTATGGTTAGTTATACCTGAGTTGGTAGATGCAGTTTCAGTAATTGTAGATGGGGCACTTAACTTTATTGACAAAATAAGTCATATGACTGAAGAGGAAATCGCCCAGTTACCGCTTGGCAAGCTTTTGCTCGATATCGACTGGAGCAAAACTCTAAATAACCTACAGAACTGGATTAAGAGTCAGGGCGGTGTAATTGTTGATACAGCTGTAGGAACTGTCAGCTCAGTTGCTTCGGGAATTTACGACTTCTTTATCGCAATCGTTTTTGCTATATACATTATTTTTAATAAAGAAACACTGAAAAGACAGGTGTCACGACTTATCAAAGCATGGGTGCCTGAAAATGTTGCAACTTTCACAATTCACGCAACAAAAGTTTTAGGAAAAAACTTCCGTAATTTTGTATCGGGACAGTCGCTTGAGGCAGTTATATTGGGTGTGCTTTGTATGATTGGTATGTTGATACTCAGAATTCCATACGCTCCAATGGTCGGTGCCCTTGTTGGTGTAACAGCAATTATTCCTGTAGTTGGTGGATTCATTGGTGCAGGTGTCGGTGCCTTTATGATACTGACCGTAAGCCCTGTGAAAGCTGTGATTTTCCTCATCTTCATTCTCGTGCTCCAGCAAATTGAGGGCAACGTTATTTACCCAAAGGTTATGGGCAGCAGCGTTAGTCTTCCGAGTATGTGGATTTTAGCGGCTGTTACAATTGGCGGTGGAATAGCTGGTGCTGTAGGTATGCTCCTCGCTGTTCCTGTAGCTTCAACAATTTATACTTTGGTAGGCGAAGCTACACAAAAACGCGAGGTAAAAAACAAAAGTCTTGAAACGAAAACAGAAGTTATAGAGTAAGACGAAAAGCCACCTTGAAGGTGGCTTTTTATCATATTGGTAGAAAGTTACTGTAGCGTAGTATAGATATAAAAATAGGGGTATCGCATATATAATACGATACCCCCGTTAATTATTTAATCTCTTGTTACAATGTTTTGAATGTGTCGGTATTATCTTATAGAGATAAGTTTTTACTAATATAAGTAAATGTACAACTGTTTTATTGCATAAAACAAAAACTGAAAGAGAATTAACGCAATCCGTAATCTGAAAGCTGTTTTTCTGTCAGAGAATAGCCAGATAACAGTTTCTCAGCTTTTTCTATCAACTCAGTTGGACTATATATTTTGAAATAGCCTACCGAACGGCTTGTATCTTCTGTGTAGCCCAGCACTAATGCAATCTCTGATTCAGGAACAAATCCGGTACAGAAATCAACGTGCGAGTATAATTCCCATTTTTCAATATCAATTAAATTAAGTTGCTGATCTATTTTTATCGCAAGTCTGTCATCACCGTAAAAATTCCACTCGAAATCATCATAGATCTTTTTAGCATAGATATCAAGAGCACCCAAAACGTTTGAAGTCGCAAGGTCGTATCGGTATAAAGTGTTATTATCGTAAACGACTAGCAATTCGCCATTGTGAATCATCATATCTACTGGGATTTTTTCATACATCGGGATTGTATATTTGCAATTGAGATTTGTGTCACAAACAAAGATTTGCTGTTCATCCATAAGGACAATAACGGAGTCCTCCATTGATATCGCAGTTTTGTCACAGTATTTAAACTTAGGTTTGTAATCTTTATTGTTAAGCTGAAAAAGCACGTCGTCAGATGTTTGTATGGTTGAGTTATTATAGAGCAAAAATTCATTGTTTGTATTATATAAATAGAACAAACCGTGGTCAGGATAAGCGTAGAGAGATTTGTATTTGTATGCAGGTATTTCCTGACTAAAACGCTCTGTTTTTCCGCTTAACAAATCGTAACTGAATATATATTCGTATTTGATACTAATTTTTTCATCTTCGCCTATAAAATATAGCTTTGAGTTTGTGTAACAAGCGTTGTTACCAGAAATTTTTACATCAATACTAATTGGATTCAGTTTTCCGTTTTTAATATTCAGTTTTGATATAACTCCATCTGCAAGAATCATACACTCGTTTTCTTCTGTAGGAATAAAACTTTTGAAGTTATAAACATCTATCTGCCATAAAAGTGACTTTGATGAGGTGTCAAAGCAGTAAATCTTTTCGTGTGTTTGTTCATCATAGTAGCTTGTGTAGGCTAGAATTTTATCACCAATCTGGATAGTATCACGCGTTTTTTGGATTCCGGTATCACATCCTTTTAAGACTTGCCACGAGTCGTCGTATACATCAGCAGTGTACATATATGCCTGTGTAGAATCATCTTGTACAACAATATCATAAGCATTGCTGACGTACGCAAGTTCTATGTTATCTACATAGCATTCTCTAAGCAAAGGTGTTTTAAGACCATAGACGCATTTTGCGTATGCACCGTTAGAAAGAGCACATTCAAGATAATCGTCGTATACATTAATAGAGACAATCGGGTCGGAAAACTCCAATTCTTCAAGTAATTCTCCGCTTTCGGTATCAAGGATGCGACATTTGTTACCTATAGCACAAAAAAGTGCGTTGGTAGTGTGATTGTCAACATCAATATATGTGTTGCTTTTTATGTGTTCACCACAATGCTCTGAACAAAAGCTGTAGCTATCTTTCCACAGACTATCGGTGTCCGTATTAACTGTTATTATGTCTATGAATTCTTCTATCAAAAGATGACTGGTCATACCGGCTTCGTTAGTAATACTTCCGCTGGTATTAACCAAGTCTCTTGTAGTAATAGCAGATAGAGTCGTGTTATCTATGAACTCAAACTGATAAATATGTTCTAACTCCAATTTGTTGTATTTACATTTTCCACTTTCTATATCCCATACTGCGATGTGGTTTTTACTGTTAAATTTAAGAGCACCTACAATATATTTTGAGTTTGGGGAAATGTTTATTTCGGTGACAGTTGTCCAATCGCTATCGGTGTTTGGCATCTCAAGAGTTTTAATTATTTTGCCGTCTTCAGGGTCAATGATTAACAGGAATTCTACTGCGTTAAGCACTAAAGTATTACCGTCTCTAGATAACACAAAATTTGAACCTGAATAGTTGTTTTGGTCAGAATATGACCAAATTTCTTTACCGTTTTTACTATCATAGCAGTAAAGCTTGTCGGAAAGCAAAAATAAATCACCATTTGGTGCAAAAGCGATGTTTTTAACATAGTTGCTATAAGAGTAAGAATTGATTTGAGAGTTGCTGGATAAATCCCACAGAGCGGCACATGATGTGCTGTGTACAACAGCGAGCCTATTATTCTCAGCATTAACTTCAAACATTTTTATTTCGCCTTCGTGGTTGAATGAGTTTTTGATTTCCATACTAGGTGAATTAGGCGGACGATAAGCAAAAAGAGCTTGGCTGAGTGCATTTACTGCTTTGTTAGAGACAGGTCGATTGAAATCTTCAGATGGTAAAGCCTCAAGAGCGAGTAAGGCTGCTGAAAGTCGGTCCCCGTCATCAAATAGCTTTTTGGATTCCGACGCAAGATAGTTGGATTGATTTAGGAGACTCTCTTCGTAATTTTTGTTTATTCTAAAGGTGCTCCATGCAAAAAATATAGTAAGTGTTAAGAGTAACGCACCGATTATCGAAATAATCGCTCTGGTTTTTTTCTTTCTGTATTGCTTTTGACGCTGAACAAGGTCGTCGTAGCTACAGTTTAGCATAGCTGCTACTAGTCGCGGTAGCTCCACTTTTCTTGCTTGTTTGATATCTCCACGATAATCACATGCCAAAAATTCAGTTGGCACGGTTTTAAATTTGCTGTTTCCGTTGGCGTCGGTTGTTTTAACGACTTTTTTCTGAAGGATTTCAGGAACCACTTCAGCTGGTTCACCCTCGGTTACAACCGTCATAATGTCGTTATGAGAGTGCTTTTTTAGAAAGAACTCAATTTCACGTTGAACCCACACCGAATTTTTTGTTTCTTTAGAACAGATTACAATTAGATGCTCAGAGTTGTTGAGTGCATTTTCTATAGTAGTGGATAAATCACTTGTTAAAGTAAGCTCCTCTTTGTCGCGAAAAATCCTGTCAATTTTTCTGACTTTCGAACTTTTCCTTATACTCCTCGGAATTCTGAATCGTTCAAGGTGATGTTGAATATCTGAGGCGATACGGTTGTCAAGTTCGGAGTGTTTGTAAGAGATGAAAGCATTGTATTTATTCTGCATAGTCTGTCCCCTTTACACAAAAGCTAAGCGTTGGCTAATAATCACTTAAATTTTAGCACAGATGGAATTTTCTTTCAACGATTTTGTGTTGGAATACCAGCTTTTTTACTAAACGTGTGTAGGTAAAAAAATTGATGATAATCTCTGATGTAATTAACATAGACGAAAAACAGGGGTATCGTTTCTGATACCCCATTGATGATAGATTTATTAATCTGATAATTTGAGAATATAGTCTACAGTAACACCGTAAAATCTTGCAAGCTTCACGAGTATTTCGTCAGTAAGCTGTTGAGTGCCTGTTTCTATATAGCTGTATTTTCTTTGAGTGATGCCGATAGCCTTTGCGACTTGTGTTTGAGTGAGGTCTCGGTCTTCTCGTAAATCTTTAATCCTGTTATCCATTTTTACTTAATCTCTTGTTCCAATGTTTTGAATGTGTCGGTATTGAAGAAATCGTAAAGAGAAATCTCTAAGCCATCACAGAGTTTTTTGAGTGTAACTACACCAGCGTTTTGACTACCGCCATTGATGATGTTCTTGAGTGTTGATGGCGGAACAGCAGAGATTCTTGCTAAAGCATTAACAGATAAATTCTTTTCTTCACATAACTGTAGTAATCTGTTTGCAACTGCTTTACGTGTATCCATAAAATCACCTCAAAATGTACTACTATTAGTGTATACATTCTGAAAGAGATAAAACGACCATATATGGACTTTATGGACCATATATGGTATAGTTGTGTTAGAGGTGATGATATGATTATAGATGTTACGGGGGTAGTGCTTACTCCGGGAAACAACGGGGAAGACTGCAAAGGCAACGGAAAACACCTTGATGAAAACGGAATTCTGATCGAATGTTGCTGTGATGAGTGTGACTACCTGCTTTGCTGTACATCGGATAGTGTTAATTGCAGCGAGTGTACAGTTAGCGATTGTCCAAGGAAAACAGAATAATAGCGTGAGTTCCTATTTAAACGCATACAATGAAAAAGTCGCAACCGTATATACGATTGCGATAATATTTGTGAAATATTTGTCTACGACAAAAGTGAAATAATTACTTTCGTAATTGTGAAATTTTCTGCTTTGCAGAAAGTGAAATTAAATCCATCAGCTCGCCTATAGGCGAATTTCACACGCGATAGCATATTTTATATTGCGAAGCAATATTTCACACATTTGAAAGATGGATTTAGCTGAAAAAGACCGCGACGATTACAGTCGCGGTCTTTTTCATGGTGGAGATGAGGAGAATCGAACTCCTGTCCGAAAACCTCGCCCCAAGGCTTTCTCCGAGTGCAGTTGATGTATTAACATTCCCTCACTACTACGCCCAACAACAGGCTTAGTAATTTAGTAGCCTTTTATGTGTGACAGCTTAAAGGCGTGGGCTGTTCACAGTAACCACTAGTCGACGCTCAGCCTATTGCCGTGGTACTCAATAGGGGAGCGAGCTGCATTAAGCAGCTAAAGCAACTTTATTGTTGTTGTTTATTTTTTTAGTTAGAGCTTTTAAAGTGGTGCCCCACCACTACTCGCTTACCAAGGTTTGTGATCCCCGTCGAAACCTTTACATCCCCATGTGTGGCAGTATCGTTGGATACTGCAATATTATAACAAATAAATGAAAATACATTTGTTGAAAAATGAAAGTTACATTCTCGAACGCTCTTTCATAGCTCGTTCAATGTCGCGTTTAGCGGCTTTTTGAGCCATAGCTTCACGCTTATCGTAGAGCTTTTTACCTCTGCACAGTCCGAGCTCTACCTTAACTCTGCTACCTTTGAAGTAAAGAGAGAGAGGAATAAGGGAATAGCCGTCCTGCTTTATAAGACCGATGAGCTTGTTTATCTCACGCTTGTGCATCAGAAGCTTTCTGACGCGTAGTGGGTCTTTATTAAATATATTTCCTCGCTCATAAGGAGATATGTGCATCGAGTTGACGAAAATCTCGCCCTCAACAATGTTGCACCAACAGTCTTTTAGGTTAACTCTGCCTTGTCTTAATGACTTGACCTCAGTGCCGCACAGCTCAATGCCTGCTTCATATTTTTCCTCAACAAAATAGTCGTGAAAGGCTTTTTTATTTTGAGCGATAGTTTTAGTGCTTTCTTTCATTAAAGTTCATTCCTGCCTTCTAAGGCTCTTGCTAAAGTTACCTCGTCAGCGTATTCAAGGTCACCACCGACAGGTATACCGTAGGCAAGGCGTGTGACTTTTATGCCCATAGGCTTTAGAAGTCTGCTTAAATACATAGCGGTAGCTTCGCCCTCAACAGTCGGGTTAGTTGCCATGATAACTTCCTTTACCGTGTCGTCAGAAAGTCTGTTTAATAACTGCTTAATATACAGCTGGTCAGGACCGACTCCGTTGAGTGGAGAAATAGCACCGTGAAGCACGTGATATACGCCGTCATACTCGTGAGTGTTCTCAAGTGCGATAGCATCCCTTGGAGTTTCGACAACGCAGATGACGGATTTATCTCTTGTGCTATTTCTGCAAACAGGGCAGAGCTCCTGATCAGAGAAGTTACAGCATATTTCGCAGTAACGGATTTTTTCATGTGCATCAATAATAGCGGTTGAAAATTCCTGTGCCTGCGATTTTTCCATATTTAAAACAAAGTATGCAAGGCGTTGTGCTGTTTTTGAGCCAATACCCGGCAGTCGCTCAAATTGCTCAATCAGCTTAGACAGCGGAGCTACATTATAGCTAGCCATTAAAACAAACCGCCCATACCCATAGCACCTAAGTTAAGGCCGCCTGAGATTTTTTCCATAGTTTCTTCCTTGTCTTTACTTGCGGCACGAAGAGCTTCGTTAACAGCAGCCATAACAAGGTCAGAAAGCATTTCTACATCCTCAGGGTCAACAACCTCAGGCTGGATTTCGATAGCTTTAACTTCCATTTCACCTGTAACAGTAACCTTAACTGCGTTACCGCCTGCTGTAGCCTCGTATTCTTTAGCGTTTAATTCCTCGGTTGCAGTTGCCATCTGGTCCTGCATTTTCTGAGCCTGACGAGCGAGTTGCTGTAAGTTTCCTGCACCGCCACCGCCGTAGCCCTGTGGTAATCTAGCTTTCATATATATCTTCCTTTCTTTAACACGAATTATTCTTCAGTAACGTTTATGCCTGAGTTTTTAAGATTAGCGATGAAGCTAGAAAGCACATCGTCTTTTTTTTCTTTGACCTCGGGCTTTTTATATGGACCTAACTTGTAGGTTTTTCCTGTGATTTCAGAAACCGCCTTGCGGATGTTGTCACGCTGTGATGATTTCTTTAAAAGCTGGAATGCAATTTCTTGTTCAGCTTCTATCAAAAGATAGTTGCCGCTGACGTAGGCGTTTGAACCTTCAAATGCGGCGGATACGGCACGCGAATATTGCTTTAAGTGGTTGATAACGTCAGGCCACTCAAGCATAGGTTGTGCGTTTTCGTAAACAGAGTTTAAGTCAACCGCTGTTTTCTTAGGTTGCTCAACAGTAGGTTGAGGTGCAATTGGTTCTTCTTTCTCAACCGATTGTTGCACAGCAACATCATTTGGCTCAACTGCAGGAGCAGGAGAGAGTTTTTCTGGTGTTTCCTGTGTTTTTTCAGGAAGTGTTTCAGTTTCCTTTTTTATATCTGCTGTTGATTCATCAGTGTTTTGTTCAGCTTCTTTTTCAGCAACGACTTCAGCTTTTGTTTCAGTAGCTGGAGCAGGTGTATAAGCAGGGGTAGGTGTAGAGATAATTGGAGCTTCAGCTATATTGACACTTGTGCTTTGTAAAAGCTTTACCGCTTTTTCCAAAGAAGCGATACGAGTGGTTAACGCTTCTGTTGTCGCATCTAGTTCAGGAGAGCAAAGCTTTACAATAGCCATTTCAAGTTCAGTACGATTGTTAGTACCCTTGCTCATACGCTCAAAAGCACGGGAGAGTACATCCATTGAGTATACAATGTCTGCTAAGGATAAATAGTCACATTGTGACTGAGCGGCTTCGAATTCTCTGTCGGAGAAAGCCAGCATCTCGCGTGGGTTTTTGACCGTTTTTATCATCATAAGACTGCGAAAATGTGCGATAAGCTCGTCACATAGTCGGGCGACGTCTTTAGACTCACCGTATAGTCTGTCGATGATTGAGAGAGCCTTTGACGGATTTTTATTGATAGTGCAAGTGCACATTTCAAACAGATAGTTTTTGCTCGCCAAACCTGCGGCTTCTCTGACTACATCGGCGGTGACTTCATTTTCTGCTATGCCGATACAACGGTCGAGCAGTGAAATGGCATCACGCAACGCACCGTCAGCAATAACGGAAATCAGCATAGCCGCTTCATCTGTTAACGCTATATTTTCAGCGTTTGCGATTATTCCTAATCTGTATGCGATGTCCTTAGGTTTAATTCTGTGAAAATCAAAACGTTGACAACGTGATGTGATAGTCGCTGGAAGCTTATGAACCTCAGTTGTAGCTAAGATAAAGATAACGTGTTTCGGTGGTTCTTCGAGCGTTTTTAAGAGGGCGTTGAACGCCTCTGTTGTGAGCATATGAACTTCGTCTATGATGTAAACACGATATTTAGCTTTTGACGGAGTGAATGCGACTTCGTCAATAATATCACGGATGTTGTCGATTTTACGGTTGGACGCGGCATCCATTTCAACAACATCTAAAATCTCGCCTGATTCAATACCTCTGCAGTTTTCACAAACACCACAAGGATTTGAATCGTCAAGATCTAAACAGTTAACGGCTTTAGCCAGGATTTTCGCACAGGTAGTTTTGCCTGTACCGCGTGAGCCTGTGAACAGGTAGGCATGGTTAATTCTGCCGGATTTTAATTCGTTTTTCAGAGTAACCGTAACCTGAGGCTGTCCAACGACATCCTCAAAGGTTGATGGTCTGTACTTACGATATAGCACCTGATACATAGTCTCACTCCCTAATAAAAAAGCAAGCCGTAGCCGAAATCGGCCCCTCGTACAAATAAGTGAACAACAGACTTACTGCATCGCAACACGAAATCTGCTTAATGCTGCTCGGTTCCCCGCCTGACATGGTTCACAGCACACGTTCGTACAGGGCCTGTTGCTCGCTTATTCATACGAAATAATAATACGGCTTGCGTTGACAATTATTATATCACAAACGGATTATAAAATCAATAGCTTTTTAAATGCTTGAATAGACAAAAAACGTATGGTAAAATCTAAGTCGAGGTGATTTTATGAATCATAAAGATAGAATGTTAAATGGCTTGCCTTACTTATCAAATGAAGATGGATTGTTTGAAGAACGCCAGAGAGCAAAGGCTTTGTGTTATAGAATTAATACTTGTGACCCGCTTGATGTAGACAAGAGGGCAGAGTATTTAAAAGAGCTACTTCCGAATGCGTCTGAGAATATATACATTGAACCACCTTTTCGATGTGATTATGGTACAAATATGTACATCGGCGATGGTTTTTATTCTAACTATAACCTAACTGTACTTGATTGTGCGAAGGTTATTATAGGAAACAACGTGCTTATAGGTCCGAATGTTTGCATCACAACGGCAGGACACCCAATACATTATCTATCACGAAGAAGATATGAATATGCTGATGAGATAGCTATTGGCAACAACGTTTGGATTGGAGCAAATGTTGTTATTAATCCGGGAGTTAAAATTGGCGACAACTGTGTCATTGGCTCCGGCAGTGTTGTTACAAAAGATATACCAAGTGATACCGTAGCGGTTGGAAATCCTTGTAAGGTTTTAAGAATGATTACTGATGAAGACAGAAAATATTATTATAAGGACCGAGAATTTGACGTAGAAGATTACTGATAAAAGTTACAGCAGAGGCAAACACCTCTGCTGTTTTTTACTTCAATAATCTTGTTGAGTTAAGAACGCACAGCACACTTACACCTGTGTCTGCAAATACTGCGAGCCACATAGGAGCTATACCCAGAGCTGCGAGTATGATTACAATAGCTTTGAATACTAACGCGAAAACGATATTAGTTTTAACTATATTCATAGTTTTGCGACTGATTTTTACTGCGTCAGGGAGTCTGACTAAATCACCACTTGAGAGCACCATATCGGCAGACTCGATTGCCGCTTCACTGCCCAATCCCATAGCTACGCCACAATTTGATATAGCCATAACAGGAGCGTCGTTGATACCGTCTCCGACAAATACACAGGTATTACCATTATCAATTTCGGTTTTGACAAGGTTTACTTTATCGTGTGGTAACAGCCCTGCGTTGTATTTGATGTTTTGTAGCTGATTTGAAACAGCTTGTGCGGATTTTTCGTTGTCGCCTGTAAGCATCTTTATATTTTTAATACCCAGCTTTTTAAGATTTAAGAGCACATTTGGTGCTTCTTCTCTTATTGTGTCGCAAACTCTGATGACACCGATAGGGGTAGAGTCAACAAAAACTACAGCACCCTTTTCTTTTTCATCAAAACCTCCACAGGAAACGATTTTTCCGTCCATTACAGCCGATACACCAAAGCCTGCTTTTTCACGATAATCGGTCAGAGGTGCAGGGGAGATGCCGTTTTTATTTGCGTAACCTACAATCGCTAAAGCAATAGGGTGGCTTGACATGCTTTCTACCGATGCGGCGATTTTAAGCACCTCGTTCTCGCTGTAGCCCTCATACGCTGTTACTTTTGTGACAGACATTTTGCCTGTAGTTAATGTACCTGTTTTGTCAAAGACGAAGGTGTTAGCTTTTGCAAGAGCTTCTATGTATTTGCCACCTTTAATAAGCACACCGCGTTTTGATGCACCGCCGATACCTGCATAGTAGGCAAGCGGTACGGAAATAACGATAGCACAAGGACAGGATGATACAAGGCACACCAGCGAACGGTATATCCACGTTGAATAGTCGCCTGTAACAAGACTTGGAATTACTGCAATAAGCAGAGCTATAATTATAATCGCGGGTGTATAGACACTGGCAAAACGAGAAATCAGCTTATCTGTTTCGCCTTTGTTTTTTGCAGAGTCCTCAACGAGCTTTAAAATTCTCGTAGCGGCACTGTCAAAATACGCTTTTGTTGTTTTAGCTTTCAGGGAGTTTTCGCCGTTTATCATACCTGACAAAAGCGTTGTGCCACATTCTGCTTTTATAGGAAGACTTTCGCCTGTGAGTGCTGACGAATCAACATAAGATGAACCGTCTGTAACTGTGCAATCAAGCGGAATTCTTGAATAAGGCTTGATGAAAATTTCGGTGCCGACTTCAATATTTTCAGCACGTTTTTGAGAAAGTGAGCCATCGGGATTTTCAATATAAGCGAAGTCCTCTTTTATTTCTGACAGCTTAGCTATATCACGTCTTGATTTACCGACAGCAACAGCTTCAAACCATTCGCCTAATGCAAAAAGAACTGTTACTGCACACGCTTCAACGTACTCACCTAAAATCATTGCGGCGATTACTGCGATTGTGAGCAAGGTAGTTTCATCAATTTTGAGCTTTATTATCGACTTGAAGCCCTTTATAAAAACCTTGTATCCTGCCATAAGAGCACTAACACAGGAAAGAATAATCAACGCAATATTTTCAACAGAAAACAAATGCAATACAAATACCGATATACATATTATGGTTGAGGTTATTAGCAGAACCTTTTCAGTTTTATTGTTTTTGTTACTGTTTTTATTATTTAAGGTGTTTCGTTCTATTACGGTAACACCATCTTCAATACTGTCAACGATTTTCTGTATCTCTGCTTTAGTGTTTGAAAGCTCACTGCTAAGTGTCAAAAGCTTTGTAGCAAAGGTGAAGGTTGTATCAGTAAACCTACCGTCACTTTTAATCTTTTCTTCGATTTTACCTGCACAATGTGCACAGTTTAACCCCTCTAATAAAAATTCGTGTTTCATAATTATTCTCCAATGTGTTCAAGACCCATTTCAAAAATAAGTCTTATGTGCTCATCAGCTAAAGAATAGTAGCTTTGTTTACCGTCTTTTCGAACTTTAACCAGATTTTCTCTTCTGAGTATTCTAAGCTGGTGGGAGATAGTTGATTGCTCCATATTAAGGATTTCCGCAATACAGCAAACTGACAGCTCACCCTGAAACAAAGCACTCATAATTCGAATTCGCGTTGAATCGGAGAAGACCTTAAAAAAATCTGCAAGCTCAAACATTGTATCAAGCTTTGGCATACTTTCTCTGGTTTTGTTCAAAAGTTCATTGTGGTGTGAATGTGTACTTTCTGACATATTTGTTCTCCTTTATGTAAAGTTAGTTTTAACAGATGAACATATGAACAATCATTCATATGTTGTTGATATATTACACCTAAAATCTCACAAAGTCAATAGTAAATTTAAAAAAACAGTAAATTTTTGCATAACAAAAGCGACACAGTTTCCTGTGTCGCTAAAGTTAATATCAAATTATAACCAGTTGAGTGTGTCCTGATATACGTTGATGTAATCCTGAGCACTTCTGTCCCAACTGTTGTCGCTCATCATAGCACGCCACATAAGCTGATGCCAGCCGTCATTATCATAAATACCGGCAAGAGCACGCTTAACAGCGTTGCACATATCAGCTATATCGTAGTTCTTGAATGTAAAGCCGTTGCCATAGTTATCGTAGCTGTCAAATACTGAGTCCTTAAGACCGCCAACTTCTCTGACAACCGGAATAGTACCGTAGCGTAAAGCGATCATCTGTGAAAGACCACAAGGCTCCTGCTTAGAAGGCATAAGGAAGATATCAGCACCTGAGTAAATCTTTCTTGCAAGCTCAGGAACAAATCCCTGACAGAAACGAACACGGTCTGGATACTTCCACTGCAAATCTCTGAAGAATTGTTCGTACTCTTCGTCACCTGAACCAAGAATAACGAACTGCATTTTCTGAGTGTTTAGGAGGTCTTCAATACCGCCACGTACAAGGTCAAGACCTTTGTGTGATACAAGGCGTGTAATCATTGCGACCATTGGTGTATCCCATGACTGAGGGAGGTTAAGTCTTTCCTGTAAAGCACGTTTACATTCGCCTTTACCGCCCATATTATCTTTGGTGTAGTTGCAGTAAAGCTGATAGTCAGTAGCAGGGTCATAGCTTGGACAGTCGATACCGTTTAGGATACCACACAGCTTGTAGTGGTTACGATTAAGTGAGTGGTGCAGACCGTGGCTGTACCAAGGGTCTTTGATTTCGGCAGCGTAACTTGGTGAAACTGTAGTTACACGAGTAGCACACTCGATAGCACCTTTCATCATATTGAGCTTGCCATCCATCTCGATAATCTTCTGCTCTGACTCAGGAATACCAACACACTCTGTATTAACTTCCCAGCCATACTTGCCCTGATACTGAATGTTGTGAATAGTGAAAACACTCTTAATGTTATGGTACCAAGGATTCTTGCTATAGAACAGGTAATAGTAAACAGGAACTAACGCTGTCTGCCAGTCGTTTGTGTGAATGATGTCCGGATGGAAGTCGATGTACGGCAACATTTCAAGAATAGCTCTTGAGAAGAACGCAAATCTCTCTGCATCATCATAGAAGCCGTAAAGAGCGTTTCTGTTGAAGTAGTATTCGTTGTCAATGAAATAGTATGTACAGTCATTCCATCTTGCCCAGAAAAGACCACAGTACTGGTGACGCCAAGCAACAGGAACAGTGAAGTTTGTGATGAAGTTCATCTGATTTTTAAGGTCCTGTGGGATAGTACCGTACAGCGGCATAACGATTCTGCAGTCCTGACCTTTTCTACACAAAGTGTGTGGAAGTGAGCCGGCTACATCTGCAAGTCCGCCACTACCTGCAAAAGGATTGGCTTCACTTGCACAATAAAGAATTTTCATATTTCTAGCCTCCAATTAGATTAGATAACAGAACGCTTAGCTATATACATTGGATATGATTCGCATCCGATGATAGTTTTACCTTCGCCGACATTAACATCTTTGTCAATGATAATGTGGCTTAAATCTGCGTTGTTACCTATAATTGTGTCCTGCATAATGATGCAGTTTCTGATGCGTGCACCCTTACCGATGCGAACGCCCTTAGATATTATACTATTTTCAACGATTCCGTCAATAGTACAGCCTTGAGCAATCAGTGAACCCTTTACTGAGCTGCTTAAACCGTAACGGCTTGGAATATCATCTCTTACCTTGGTATAAATAGGGCGTTTCGGGTTGAAAAGATGAGCTCTTACTTGAGGATCCATAAGCTCCATACTTGCTCTGTAGTAATCCTTCATTGAGGTAATGATTGCACAGTAGCCTTTGTTTTCATAAGCGTAGATTTTGAGCTTATTTGCATTAGGCTGAAGAAAATCTCTTGTGAAATCGTTTTTGTTTTCAGCAACAAGACTTCTGACCATATTCATAAGTAAATCTTTCTTGATAAGAAAACCACCTGAAACATAGGTTGTATCGCTGTGGCAAATAGATGGTAACAATACCTTTGTTACTCTTCCACTCTCATCAATATCAAGAGCTGTGCCTTCTACTTGTACCTCGCAATCTCTGCTTCTCTTTGTGTAGATAAAGGTAATGTCGGCACCCTTTTGCTCGTGGAATTCGAGCAGTTTTCTATAGTTGAAGTTTGATACGCAACCTGCGTGGTCGATAAGAACGTATTCTTCGTTGCCGTGCTCAATAAAGCCGTGCAGAGTATAAAGTGTTTCTATAATACCGTTGAAGTTATGCTCTTTATATGGTGGCAGGATTGTCAGACCGCTTCTGCGTTTAGCAAGGTCCCATGCGTTTCCTGTACCAAGATGGTCCATAAGGGATAAGAAGTTACTCTTTGTGATGATACCTACATTGTTGATACCTGAGTTGCTCATATTTGAGAGTGGAAAGTCAATGAGTCTGTACTTACCTCCAAAAGGTACGGAGCCCATTGTGCGACTGGCGGTAAGTTCAGGTAAGCCTTCTTCGAATGTGTTGGCGAAAATCAAGCCTAAAATTCTGTTAGATCCCATTGTTACACCTCCACATCGTGGTCAATCATAGCTTTTGGCTCGATTACCACATTTTCACCGATTGTAAGCCCGTCACCGATAACGGTGATGCCCCAATCGTCACGATTTTCCATATCTGCAGGATTCTTACCAATTTGAGCATTTTTTCTGATAACTGTATTCTCTGAAATAATAGAGAACTGGACATTAGCACCCTCTTCGATTACAGCACCCGGCATAATGATAGATGAGTTAATTGTAGCCCCCTTGCCGATAGTAACACCAGGGAAGAGGATGGAAAACTCAAGCTTACCGTTAACGTTACAACCATCAGCTATCATAGAGTTCTGAATCTCTGCATCTTCGCCGACATAGTGAGGTGGCATCATAGGATTTCTTGAGTATACGTTTTTGAGGCTTAAGGAAACCTTAGGGTCTAGAAGGTCCATATTAGCTTCCCAAAGACTGTCTATTGTACCGACATCCTTCCAGTAACCCTCAAACGGATAAGCCATCATTTTCTCGCCTGCGTTAAGCATAGCAGGGAGGACGTCTTTACCAAAGTCGTTGCTGGAGTTTTCGTTTTTCTCGTCTTCGATTAAGAATTTCTTGAGTATTTTCCAACTGAAAACGTAAATACCCATAGAAGCGTTTGTGCTTTTTGGCACAGCAGGCTTTTCGTCAAATTCATAGATAGAGCCGTCTTCGTTTGTGTTAAGAATACCAAAACGTGAAGCTTCCTCAAGCGGAACATCAATAACCGCAATGGTACAAGCGGCGTTGTTCTTTTTGTGGAACTTAATCATATCGGCATAGTTCATTTTGTAGATATGGTCACCTGAGAGTACAACTACATACTCAGGATCATATCTGTCAACAAAGTCGATGTTCTGATAAATAGCATTTGCAGTACCTGAATACCAGTCTGAGCCTTCTTTTGACTCGTAAGGCTGTAAACAGGTAACGCCGTTGTTTAAACCGTCTAAATCCCACGGCTGACCATTACCAACGTATTCGTTTAAGATAAGTGGCTGATACTGAGTCAGTACACCTACTGCTTCGATACCGGAGTTGGTGCAGTTTGAAAGCGGGAAGTCTATGATTCTGTATTTGCCTCCGAAAGGTACAGCAGGCTTAGCAAGCTTTTTAGTAAGCACACCAAGACGAGAGCCTTGTCCACCGGCAAGAAGCATAGCGACGACTTCTTTTTTTGGACGCATGGTGTCAACCTCCGTGATTATTATAATTTGGGCGGAGCGTTAAGCCCCGCCCGAAGTTTAGCATAGCATATAATAATTATTTGTCTTCTTTTGTAGCTTTTTTAGAAGTTGTTTTCTTAGCAGGAGCCTTTTTAGCAGGAGCTTTCTTAGCAGGCTCTTTTTCTTCAGCTTTTACTTCTGCTTTAGCTTTAGCTTCAGCCTCAGCTTTTAAAGCAGCTTCTTTTTCAGCTTTCTTTCTTGCTAAAGTTGCCTTTCTCTTAGCGGCAGCGGCAGCTTTCTTTTCAGCAGCGGCTTTCTCAGCAGCGATTCTTGCTCTCTCTTGAGCTTCTTTCTCAGCTTTAACTCGTGGATTTTCACGCTTGTCAACGCATTTTAAGTATAAAGCACCCATTGGAGGGATACAAAGCTTTATTGACTGCTCGTAACCGTGCATAGGCTCTACTGATGTGTGAATCTGCTCAGGGTTATCTGTGCAATCGTAACCGCCGTACTCAGGAGCATCAGTGTTGAGGATTACGTTGTAAACACCAAAATCAGGAACACCGATTGAATAGTTTTCTCTTCTGACTGGCTGGAAATTACATACAACGATGATTGAGTTGCCTTCTTTGTCGATACGACGGAAAGCTATGATACTCTGCTGATAGTCATCGTGGTGAATCCAGTTGAAACCTTCCCAAGAGAAATCAACCTCTGTCATACATTTGTTGTCAAGATAGAGTCGGTTTAAGTCCTTGATAAACTGGTTTAACTGCTGATGTCTTTCATACTGCAAGAGACCCCACTGGAGCTCTTCAGTTGAATTCCATTCATCAAACTGACCAAGCTCAGCACCCATAAATGTGAGTTTCTTACCTGGGTGAGCCATCATATATGAAAGGAAAACTCTGACACCTGCGAACTTATCGTTGTAATCGCCAGGCATCTTGCTAATGAGAGAGCCCTTACCGTAAACTACCTCATCGTGAGAGATAGGGAGCAGGAAGTGCTCAGAGAATGCATACAGGAAGCTGAATGTGATGTTATCGTGGTGGTATGGTCTCCAAAGTGGGTCAAGTGACATGTAGGAGAGCATATCATTCATCCAACCCATATTCCACTTGTAGTCAAAGCCAAGACCACCGTCATATACAGGCTTTGAAACCATTGGCCATGATGTGCTTTCCTCAGCAATCATCATAACTGTAGGGTGATGCAGGTGGACAGCAGTGTTGAGTCTCTTTAAGAATTCAACAGCCTCTAATTGCTCTCTGCCACCAAAGCAGTTAGCTACCCACTCACCATCGTTACGGTTGTAGTCAAGGTAAAGCATTGATGCTACAGCGTCAACGCGGATACCGTCGATGTGATATTTATCAAGCCAGAACATAGCAGAGGACACAAGGAAAGAAATAACCTCGTATCTTGCATAGTCGAATACATAAGTACCCCACTCTTTGTGCTCGCCTTTTCTTGAATCCTCGTACTCATAGCAGTGAATTCCATCAAAGCGATCTAAACCGTGAGCGTCCTTAGGGAAGTGAGCAGGTACCCAGTCTAAGATAACGCCGATACCTTCCTGATGACAACGGTCGATAAATGTCATGAACTGGTCAGGATTGCCGTAGCGGGAGGTAGGAGCAAAGTAACCTGTTACCTGATAGCCCCAAGAACCGTCAAACGGATATTCTGTCATAGGCATAAACTCAATGTGAGTGTAGCCCATTTCCTTAACGTAAGGGATAAGCTCGTCAGCGAGTTTATCGTAAGAGAATACATTGCCGTCTAAATACTTTCTCCAGGAACCTGCGTGAACCTCATAAATATTGAGAGGCTCCTCAAAGTGGTTCTTCTTTGCTTTTTCTTCAAACCACTGTGCATCATTCCAGATATGGTTATTTAAATCATAAACAACTGAAGCGTTGTCAGGTCTTGTCTGAGTATGGAAAGCATAAGGGTCGGATTTTAAGAGCTTTTCAAACCAAGGTGTTTCTACACAGTACTTGTAGATTTCGAAGTCGTAAAGACCTTCGATGAAAAGTTCCCATACACCGCCGTCACTGATTTTGTACATATAGTTCGCGGTCTGGTCCCAGTTGTTGAAATTACCAACAACAGAAACTGTCAGGGCATTTGGAGCCCAAACACGGAAAACAACACCGTCTTTGCCGTCCCAGTTAACTTTGTGAGCACCTAAGAATTCGTACGCACGAACAGCGTCACCGCCATGGAACAGTTCAAGAGGGGTTCTCTCGTCAAAAATCTGATAGTTCATGAAAAATCTCTCCTCTATGATATTTGAATAATATAACAATACATTATATATCGAGAATATAATATCATTTTTTTAGTACAAATTCAAGTAAAAGTGCAATTTTTATAACAAAGTTTTAGTGCATTTTTTATAAATATTGTCAATTTACTTGTCATATTATACAATAATTTGTTTACTTTTCATAAATGTTGACCAAAATGATTTTTGGATTACAAAAATCGTGCAATAATATTAAAGGTGATAAAGGATAATATGTGGTTTCGGGTCGGATTCTGTAACCCGATATCTTTAGTAAATATTTTTATGATATAGGCAGAATTTGCCTTGACAATTGTTTAAGTCTATATTAGAATTAACCTAGGCGTATTTTTGTATGCTTGGAGCACTAAGTCACAC
Organism: Ruminococcus sp.; assembly: GCA_017473955.1. Taxonomy (GTDB): domain Bacteria; phylum Bacillota; class Clostridia; order Oscillospirales; family Acutalibacteraceae; genus Ruminococcoides. The sequence continues at coordinate 55,276 of JAFUIK010000030.1, forward strand.
GGACGGTGTTCCTATTCACTTATTGGACTCTTTAAAGAGCCGTTATTCATAGATATTTTTTATTATTTTTATTATCATCTTTTACATCTCAAAGCATCTCAAGATTTTTGTAGTGTTTCTTTGGTGATAGATTTAAACTGAATATCTTATATTAACGGCACCCATGAGTTGAGTTTGATTAGTTTTTAACTAACAAAATCAAGGAGGTGTCAAATCAAATGGACTTATGGTTACAGATCCTGTTGCCTGTTGTCACAGCCATCGTTGGCATCGTAGTTGGTGCTATTATTGGCTCAGCTTACCGTAAAAAGGTTGCTGAAGCTGAGATTGGCAGTGCTGAACAGGAGGCTAAGCGTATCGTTTCTGAAGCGATGAAAACAGCTGAAGCCAAGAAGAAAGAAGCCATCTTAGAGGGTAAGGATGAAATCCATCGCTTGAGAAATGAGAGCGAAAAGGAGCTTGCTGACCGTCGTAAGGAGGTTCAGCGTCAGGAAAGACGCATCCAACAAAAGGAAGAAACCCTTGACAAGAAGTTAGATAACGTCGAGTTAAAGGAAGAAAAAGTTTCAAAGAAAATGAAAGAAGCCGAGGCAAAACTTGCTGAGGTTGAAACCATCAAGAAAAGTCAGTTTGAAATGCTCGAGAGGATTTCGGGTTATACGGTTGATCAGGCTAAAGCTTACCTGCTTTCACAGCTTGAAAATGAGTTAAGTCACGAAAAATCCTTGAAGATTATGGAATTCGAGCAGCAGCTCAAGGATGAGCAGGAAAAGAAAGCGAGAAACATCATCTCTCTTGCTATCCAGCGTCTTGCGGCTGATCAGGTTGCTGAGGCTACTGTTTCGGTAGTACCACTTCCAAATGACGAGATGAAGGGTCGTATCATTGGTAGAGAGGGTAGAAATATCCGTGCTATTGAAACACTCACTGGTGTTGACCTTATTATTGACGACACACCTGAAGCTATCACACTTTCAAGCTTCGAGCCTGTTCGTCGTGAAATTGCCCGTATTTCTCTTGAAAAGCTCATTTCTGACGGACGTATTCATCCTGCAAGAGTCGAGGAAATGGTTGAAAAAGCAAGAAGAGAAGTTGAGGCTACTATCAAGCACGAGGGTGAACGTGCTGTGCTTGAGTCAGGTGTAAACGGTGTTCATCCTGAACTCGTTAAGCTTTTAGGTAGATTACGCTACCGTACAAGCTACGGACAGAATGTTTTAAACCACTCACTCGAGGTTGCTTATCTGTCTGGTATTATCGCATCTGAGCTTGGTATGGACCCAACTATTGCTAAGCGTGCAGGTCTTTTACACGATATCGGTAAGGCACTTGACCACGAAATCGAGGGAAGCCACATCGAAATCGGTGTTGATATGGCTAGAAAGTACAAGGAAAGCGACGCTGTTATTCACGCTATCCACGCGCACCACGGTGACGTTGAAGCAAAAACTGTAGTTGCTTGTATCGTACAGGCTGCCGATGCTATCTCAGCGGCTCGTCCGGGAGCTAGAAGAGAAAACCTTGAGAATTACATCAAGCGTTTGCAGAAGCTCGAAGAGGTTGCATCATCATTTAACGGTGTTGATACTTCATTTGCTATTCAGGCAGGCCGTGAGATTAGAATTATGGTTAAGCCTGAGGTTGTTACTGATGACAATATGGCATCTTTAGCAAGGGATATCTGCAAGAAGATTGAAGAAGAGCTTGAGTATCCGGGCCAGATTAAGGTTAATATCATCCGCGAGAGCAGAGCAATCGACTTTGCTAAGTAAATACTTAATTACGCAAATTCAGCCGTCCGTTAATTCGGGCGGCTTTTTGTTTTAGTTGTATGATAGAGTGTGGTGTTTGTTGACACGTCTGAATAAGGTTGATATAATATTGTCAAATAAATGTAGACAAATTGGGAGCTGGAGGGGACAATATGGTACTTGTTACTGTTGCACTAGTTATTGCTTTAATTGTTATGATGATAAAGGATTATAAGAAATTTTATGTCTATCTTATTGCAATTTTTGGTCTATGCTGTTACTTTGTATGCACATATTCATATATGCTTTTTCAGTACGAATTCCCGAAAATTTTTATATGGTTAAGTGCTTTGAGTGTGCCTGCTGTATTATTCCTTGCAATTACACTGAGGAGGAAGAATGATGAGTAAAATTATTTATGACGTGGTTTTAATTGCACTCTTTATTGTTTACCTTGCTCGATTTCGCGAAAAATCACTGCTGTTTTCTCTTGGTGTATGTTGGTTTTTTATCGAAATTCTTTCAAACATTGCTTATATCGTCTTTTATGAAACAGTGAGAGTGTCACCGGATTTGTTTGGTGATAATATTTTTGATTTGGTTAATTATATGAATATTTGCAGTGTTTATATACGCTTTGCTGAATGTGTGTTACTGTTTCTTATTGTTCTTTGTTTCTTTGTTCAAAGACAAAAAGTTAGGAAATCTAATGTTTTAATGCAATGAAAGATAATTTTGATTTAGAATAATGAACAAAAACCGTCCGATTATTACGGACGGTTTTTTGTTTTGTAGCCCAAACGGAAGTGCGATGAGCTTTTTTGTCAATAATCCCAAGAGGGGATGTACGACTTATCGGCGGATTTCAAATCCTGTGCAAAGCCGTCTAGTTCAAGCTCCAGCAGGTGGTCGAGCACCTTTTGGTACTCACGCTTTGTTATCTTTCGGTCAATGTCGGGATAATCATTTGATGCACCGTGCGGAATGTACTGTCCCATTAGACTCAGCAACACCTTATCACTGAATTTTTCTTTGATGATATTGAGCACACCAATGCTGTTTTTGGTGTGGGATGGGAGTACAAGGTGGCGAATGATAACGCCTTTCTCTATTATTCCGTTTCTGTCAAGTGAAACCGACGGACATTGTCTGAGCATTTCAGTGATAGCATCGATAGCAATTGAAGTATAGTTATCACATTTTGAAAGTCGCTTTGCTAAAATGTCATCGCTGTACTTAAAATCAGGAAGATAAACGTCAATATAACCTTCAAGTTTTCTCAATGTATCAACACTTTCATAACCCGAACTATTATAAATTAACGGCACCCGTGGTCTGTAAATATCAAGCGTTTGAATCAGCTTGTCGACATATTGTGTTGCAGACACGAACTCAATGGTATGCACACCACTGTTCTCTAAATCATTCAGCTTATCAGCTAAAGCTTCGGGGGTGATGTACTTACCATTGTTTTCGTGGGAAATCTCGTAATTCTGACAGTATACACATTTTAGTGTACAGCCTGAGAAAAAAACGGCACCACAACCATTCTTGCCACTGATGCACGGTTCTTCCCATAAATGGGGAGCAATTTTAGCTACTTTCATTTCGCTGTTGCATTTGCAAAAACCTGTTGCTGTATTATCACAACGCTGTGCGTTGCATTTTCTTGGGCATAGATTACATATCATAGTATCACCACACCCATTGTACCACAGTTTTTGACAAAACGAAAGTATCAGTTGATATCGAGATTATATAAATAATCTTCTACCGCTTGCTCCAGATGACAAAGTGACAAGCCGTGAGTATTGAATTTTTGTATCAGCTTTTCAACAGCACTTTTATCGCTTGATATATCTTTTACGGTAGCGACAAGCCTTTTACCGCAAAAGGCGAGTATGCCGTAAGATGTCAATGTGGTTGAGTCACTGATAAGAGTTGTTTGCGTTTGTAATTTGTATTCTACCATATGGACCTCTTGCTAGTGATAAAATGTCACGGTGACATTTTATCACCAAAAATTACCAAATGCAAGACATTTGACATAAATGTAATACAGGTTACAAAAGAATGGATATTTCGACATTTTATCTCATATTTATTCGACATAGTCATTGATAAAAAATGAGAAATATTATTGAAAAGTCGTTTTGTGTTGTGATACACTATACTTACCGTATTAGCTTTGTATTAAAAACAGTATTGGAGTCTGCTGTTTTCTGCTCTGATTTTAGTGTGGAAATTATTTCGTGTCTTATAGAAAATATAAAGCTTTATGGTGTAAAAAGCCGTGCTTTTCGGTATGTGTGTGACCGAAGTTTACACACTTTTAGTTTTGAGGGTTGCAAAATGCGGGTTGCAAAGTGTTTTCTACGGCTTTTTTAAAAGGAAGTTTTAAGTGCTATTTATGTTTAGCCTCAAGGGAGGTAAGAGTATTGATTTATGTAAACGATTTAAGAAAAGAATTTAAAAAGACGATTAAGGAGCCGGGCTTAAAGGGAAGTGTTAAAGCACTTTTTAGACCAAATAACGAGATAATCAAAGCGGTTGACGGCATCAGCTTTCACGTAGATAAAGGTGAGATGCTGGGATTTATCGGACCAAACGGAGCCGGCAAAAGTACAGTGATTAAAATGCTTACAGGTATTCTGACACCGACATCGGGTACTTGTGAGATTAACGGGCATATTCCACAGGCAAACAGACAGAAGTATGTTAAAGAAATAGGCGTTGTTTTCGGTCAGCGTACACAGCTATGGTGGGATTTAGCTTTAAGAGAAACTTACTCTGTTTTAAAGGAAATATATGAAGTACCTGACAATGAATTTAAAAAGCGTATGGCGTTTTTAAATGAGGTTTTAGAGCTTGATGATTTTATCTCAAGTCCCGTAAGAACGCTTTCTCTAGGTCAGCGTATGAGAGCTGATATCGCGGCTTCGCTTTTACATAACCCAAAGGTTTTGTTTTTGGATGAGCCGACTATCGGTCTTGACGTGGTTGTTAAGGATAATATCAGAAATGCTATCCAGAAGATAAATGCCGAAGAGGGCACAACTGTTATTCTTACAACTCACGATTTGGCTGATATCGAAATGCTTTGTAATCGTATTGTTATGATTGACAAAGGTAAAAAGGTGTTCGATGGTGAGATTTCTGACCTAAAGCACGAGTTTGGTCAGATGCGTGACCTTTGTTTTGAACTTAATCACACTGATGATATTTCAAAGCTTCATTATGTTATTGATTTAAAACTCAAAGATGATGATATTGAAGTTAAAAACGAGGGTACTGCTGTATCTGTTCGATTTAACAGTGATGCAGTTTCTGTTGAAAATATGCTCTCATACACACTGTCTAAGGTGCACGTCAAGGACATTAACTTGAAAGACGCTGATATCGAGGAGATTATCCGCAGAATTTACAGACAGGAAGTGAGTATAGATGAGGTTTAAGAAGTTTATACGCACTTACCGTCCGTTTACACGAGCAGGTATGCTTGAATCAGTAGCATACAGAGCTAACTTTTTCTGCTTTTTAATTGGCGAGATTATGTCTTGCTTTATTATGTTTTTTGTATGGAAAGCAGTTTTTCAAAGTAGCAACAGCGAAACTTTTATGGGCTTTACTATGGAAGATATGGTTGTGTACTTGTTTATAACGTTTTTGACAGGTTACCTGACGTATTCCGATGGAACATACGCAATAGCTACTGAAATTCGTGACGGCTCAATTGCTATGCGAATGATAAAGCCGTGCTCGTTTGATATGTGCTTTTTATTTCAGGAGCTGGGCAACAAGATAATCAACGTGTTGTTTATTTTTGCTCCGCTTGTAGTGGGTGTTGAGGCTTATCGCTGGTATATAACGGGTGCTTGCCAGTTTGATATTACTCATTTTTTACTTTATGTAGTGAGCTTGGTGCTCGCTTACCTGATTTCTTTCTATTTTAATGTAAGCTACGGTTTTATGGCGTTTTATCTAAAGAACCTGTGGGGTGCTGATATTTTAAAAGAATGTATCATCAATTTCCTTTCAGGTGCTACAATTCCGCTTGCGTTTATGCCTGAGGCGTTAGCAAAGGTTTTGAATTTTTTGCCGTTTTCGTCCTTGTCTTACACACCTGTTATGATTTATATGGGTATGTATTCAGGGCAGGAGATTGCACTGAAAATATTAATGCAGGTGTTTTGGTTGAGCGTAATGGTTGTTCTATCAAAAGTAGTCTGGAATCACGCTGTAAAGCGACTTTGTTCGCAGGGAGGTTAAAGTATGAGAAGAATGCTAAGACTTCATCGAATTTTTGTTGCTCAGTATATGAAAAACCTTATGGAATACAAGGTGGATTTCTTGACGGGAGCAATCAGCTTTTTGCTTGGGCAGGTTATCCAGATTGCGTTTTTGGGTATCATTTTCAGTGGTATCCCTAACCTTGTCGGTTGGGAATTTAACGAGATTTTGTTTATCTACGGTTTTTCACTCATACCAAAGGGCTTAGATCATCTGCTTTTCGATAATCTTTGGAGTGTCGGATATTTCATTGTCAGAAAAGGCGATTTTGATAAATATCTTACACGTCCTATTAACAGCTTGTTTTATGTAATATGTGAGAAATTCTGTGTTGATGCTTTCGGTGAATTGCTCATAGGACTTATACTGATGGTTTACAGTATGATTCAACTAAAGCTCACGATAACATGGTATATGATACCGCTGTTTATAGTAGCGGTTGTGTTTGCAACTTTGATTTACACTGCTATAAAGATTGCGACATCGGCAATTTCGTTCTGGACAAAGGCATCGGGTCATATTACACATATGTTTTATATGACAAATGACTTTTCAAAATATCCTACAACAATATATAATAAGTTTGTACGCACATTTATTACATATATAGTGCCGTTTGCTTTTACTGCATTTTATCCTGCAAGCTACTTTTTAACAGGAGAAAATCCGCTGTTTTGTATCGGCGGAACAGTAATAGCGTCAGTTGTGTTGTTTATGATTTCCGTATTTATATGGAACAAGGGTATTAAAGCATATGAATCAGCAGGTAGCTGATTTTGAGAGTTTAGGAGCAAATTATGAAGAATCCTTTCCTGTCTTATCTTGACGATGGTAAAACCGAATATCTAACACCATTGTGTTCTCTTAATAAAGCTGTATTGAAAAAAGTCCCAATATACGGAATTGACGATTCAGTAGACGGGAAGACCTTCCGTGAAATATTCTCAACACAGCTCGTTATTGATGAGATTAAAAGTGTAGCGAGCGATTATCATATTGATATATCTGATTATGAGGACTATATGTTGCCTCGTCTGCTTGACAAAGCGTTAGTGAGTCAGGATGTAAAGTATAATAGTATGGCTAATCGAATCGCAGAAAAATTCGGAGACAGGTTAGGTCTTTTGCTCTTAGCACTGAAAAAAGGCGAGCAAGAGAATCGTGATGCCCGTCTTGATTGGGAAGACATACATTGGCGGTATTTACGTGAGCTTGACACAGTGATATTTGTCGGAGGACTCGCAAGCTCTATGTTGGGTAGACGATTTAAAGAACGCATACAGCATATTTTTGATTTGGCTAATGAGAAGCCGTACAACATTATGCTGTTTGATAACGGAACGTATGTCGGAGTTATGGGCTGTGCTCAGCTTATGAAAGACAACACTACCTCTCTTGTTTTTGACTTTGGACACACTAATCTTAAACGATGTGTAATAAGCAAAGGTGTAGGAGAAATCAGAGGCTTTAACGCTTTTGATAGTGTAAAGTCCAAATATGTGGGAAGTGTCAAAGATAATGAAGACGCTTGGGAGGAAGCTTTAAAGCTTCACAAGCACCTTGTTAAAACTATAATAGATACCTACAAGCAGTGCTGTAATGATTATCAGCTTTCAAAAGAGATAATTATAAGTATTGCTAATTATAATGCGGGCGGGGTATTAAACGCTGAGCGTGGTGGCTACGCAAAGCTTACACAGCTTTCGAATGATTACGCGAAGCTTTTGAACGAGGATTTGTCGGGTATGCTTCACAAAGAGGTTAAAGTAAGACTTGTTCACGACGGTACTGCAAACGCTCTTTATTTTAACGAGGTTGAGAATTCAATCTGTATTTCGCTTGGTACGGCCTTTGGTGTTGGCTTTACTGACATACATATGTAAAAATTACCATAGTCGTTATTCTTGCTTTTTTATAATATAGCGTAGAACTTGCTGTTGTATTTTTAAAAAGTAGGGGTAGCGACTATTTTTTTGTTATATATATACAAAGAATTGATAAAAAGATTGTGCAAAAAGTGTTTGTGAAATTTCCACAAATATATTTATTATTTGATATGGGTGTGGTATAATATCTACAACTGAAATTATGCGGTTAATTTTTGGAAAGAGAGGAATTTTAATGAAATTACGCAGTATTATTTCATGTGTTCTTGCTTTGTTGATGCTCGTTTCTTCAGTAAGTGTAGGCATTTCTGCTGCTGAAGTTGACATCGCTCAGACAGAATATCACAACCAAAGCTACTTAGAGGATTATGCTCAAGCAGCTAAAAACGAACAGGGCCTCGGTGCTACATACTCACCTGCGTCCACTACTTTTAAGGTTTGGTCTCCAACTGCAACAGCAGTTATGGTCAAGCTTTACTCAACAGGTACTGACGCTGAGTCAGGTGCTAGCGTTTTAGGCACACACGCTATGACTAAAAACGCTACAACAGGTGTATGGACATTGACACTTGAAGGCGATTATAAGGATGTATTCTATACATACCTTCTCACAATCGACGGTTCAACAACTGAAACACAGGACCCTTACGCTACTGCTGTTGGTGCTAACGGTGAGCGTTCAATGGTAGTTGACCTTGATTCTACTGACCCTGAGGGTTGGGAAGATGATGAGCACGTGCTTTTCGATTCAGCAGCTCAGGCTTCTGTTTGGGAAGTTCACGTTCGTGATTTCTCAATTGACGCTTCTTCAGGTGTTTCAGATGAGTACAAGGGTAAGTACCTCGCTTTTGCTGAAGGTAATACAACTGTTAATGGCGAGGGCGATATCGCAACTTGCGTTGACTACCTTGTTGAAAAAGGCATCAACTGTGTTCAGCTTTTACCAATCGCTGACTTCTCAGGTATTGATGAAACAAACTCTGACCCACAGCGTAACTGGGGTTATAACCCTGTAAACTTCAACGTTCCTGACGGTGCTTACGCTACTGATTGCTACGATGGTAACGCAAGAATCAAGGAGTTCAAACAGCTCGTACAGGCTTGCCACGACAGAGGCATTGCTGTTGTAATGGACGTTGTTTATAACCACACATACGTACTCGAAGGCTCAGCTCTTGCAAGAACTGTTCCTAAGTACTACCACAGAATGTCTGACTCCCAGAACTACTACAACGGTTCAGGTCTTGGTAACTGTCTTTCAACAGAGAAGGCTATGACAAGCAAGTACGTTGTTGAGTCATTAAAGTACTGGGTAGAAGAGTACCACATCGACGGCTTCCGTTTCGACCTTATGGGTGCACTTGACTGCAACACATTGAACGCAGCGAGAGCTGAGCTCGATAAGATTGATTCAAGAATTCTTATGTACGGTGAGCCTTGGGCAGGTGGCGACGCTGGTATCTCAAACGGTGCTACAAATGCTAACTTCAAGCTCTTAAACGACCGTATCGGCGGTTTTAACCAGACATATTCAGAGAACCTCAAGGGTTCTGAATCTAACCACACAGGTACAACTGGTGCTTTTGCTCAGGGTGACACAACTAATGCAGCTATCCTTGATGCTGCTAAAGGTAACTTCACATACTTTAACACACAAGCTACTTCAAAAGCACTCAACTACCTTGATAACCACGATAACCTCACATTCTACGATAAGCTTTTAAGAACAAACGTTGACGACCTTAGAAGTAAATACGGCTACAGGTTCGTAACAGGTAAGGATGATGAAGGTCTTTATAACACTAACTTTGACAGTGCTAACACATACTATCCTGAGGTTGCTAACCAGCTTAAGCTCGGTCTTGTTTCTGTTATGACAGCACAGGGTCTTCCATTTATGAATGCTGGTACTGAGTTTGCTCGTTCAAAGTACGGTGACGCTAACTCTTATCGTACATCTGATAAGATTAACGCTATTGACTGGACACGTCTTGAAACTTGGGGAAATGAAGCTGATTACTACGCAGGTCTCTTAAAGATTCGTAACGCATTCGCTCCATTTAACGACAATGTCGCTGATGGTATTACTACAGTTTCTGCTTCTAACCCTGTTGCTTATACTATCAGCAACACAAAGGCTGGACAGTGGAGCAAGGCTCTTGTTATTATGAATAACAGCAAAACAGAGTCAAAGACAGTTAATCTTCCTTCAGGTACTTGGACAGTTGTTGCTAATGCTGAAAAAGCGGGTGTTGATTCACTCGGCACAGCAACAGGTACTTATACAGCTCCTGCACAGACAGGTGCTATCCTCGTTCAGGGCACATATACTAAGCCTGCTGAAGGTTATGCTACTCTTACAGCTCAGCACTATGTTCGCGATTCAGCATCAGGTTCTTACACACTTGCTAAAGAGAACGTAGCTAAGTATAAGGTTGGTCAGACATATCGTGCTATCACAGACACAGATATTCTCTTTGACCACGAACTCGATTCTTACGAGAGCACATCAGGCGTACTTTCAGGTACAGCTGTTGCAGGCGAGAATGTTACTGTTAAGTTCTACTACACAAGATTCACAGAGTCTAACTACTTAACAGTTAACTTCCTTGATTCAACAACAGGTCAGAGAGTTCGTCCATACATTAAGTACAGACTCCACGACGGTGCAGACTTCTCAATTCCTGCTACAGGTGTACAGGGTTATTCACTTGATACATCAAAGTATCCTGCAGGTACAGTAGGTAAGTTTGATGCATCAGCTCCACTTGAGTTTAATTACTACTACAATGAGCTTACACATACTCAGACAGTAGTTCACTTCTACAATTCACATCCAAACTGGTCAAGCACAACAATTCAGTGCTACGCTTACTATGACACTTCAACAGAAGAGCCTTTAGGTAAGTGGACAGATAACAAAGCAGGTAACATGACAAAGGATCCTTCTCTTGGTGATAACTGGTACACAGTTACTATTCCAAATGTTAAGTCTTGTCGTGTAATGTTCCACCCATCTACATCAGTAAGCGGTGTACAGCAGGAGCCTGGTCAGGGTGAAGCTGGTTACGAAGTTTCAGGTGAAGCTTGGATTAAGGATAAAATCTTAACCTTCTCTTGCTCAGTTGTAACAAGCTACATTGACCTTGCAACAGGTAAGCAGATTGCTCCTGATGTAACTAAGGATTACACAAGAATTACTTCAAACGGTATGTATAGTACAAACGCTAAGCCTGAGCTCGGCGGCTATATCACACCTGCTAACGCTTCTAACTTCTTCAAGGCAGGCGTTACAAACGTTGTTTACCTCTATGATGGTTCAGACCCTGACGTTCCTGGCGATTCAATCACAATCGGTGACACCGATTTAAACAAAGATATCAACGTTATGGACGCAACTTCAATTCAGCTCTATCTTGCTAAGCTTCAGGATTTAGTTCCTAATGCATTTAAGGCTGCTGATACTGACGAGTCTGGCGAAGTAACTGTAATGGACGCTACATATATCCAGCTTTACCTTGCTAAGCTTCCTGGCTTTGAATCAGTAGGTAAGGTAATCGGCGGTGACACACCTGTTGTAGGTGACCACACATTCGCTGACCTCATCGAAATGTACAACACACTTTCAGCGAAATATATTGCACTTCCATCTGACGTTTATGGCAATGATGAAGGCTATATTGCTGCAGGTGCTGCACTTGATAAGTATAAGTCAGTAACTCTCAACTCAGCTGCTGATCCTGAGCTTATTGACGAAGCTTATGATGCATTTGAGGCTGCTTATGAGACAATCAAGGATTATGACGAAGACGTTGAGCCTCCAAAGCCTGACAAAATTGACATTTACTTCACAAACAACGTTGGTTGGAGTAAGGTTAACTACTATTGTTGGGGTGCTGCTAACATGACATGGCCGGGTGCTCAGATGACATGGGACAGCAAGAATGATATGGGTCAGGATGTTTACAAGGTTACCATTGATCCTGATATTTACCAGAATATTATCTTCAACAACGGTGCAGGCGGCGACGCTAACCAGACTGTAGATATTATGATTGATACTACAAATGCTAAGATTGGTTACTATATCTCAGATCCTGATTCTTATGGAAAGAAGAACGTAGGAACTTGGAATCCATAATTTTTGCATAAACTCAATAGAATTGAGCAGGTCGAAAGACCTGCTCTTTTTTGTGTCTTAAGGGGTGAAAGTAGTACTTGATGATATATTGTGATTGCTTTATTAACATTGTTATTAACCGCATATGAGGTGGATGCATATTATGTAATAGGCTTGCTTATAGCAGGTCAAAGAATTATAAGGAGAAATAATTTTGGATACAATTGAAAAAATGATGTCTCAGTACGGAATTCGCAAGTTCCCTGATGATACATCGTACGCTATGGCATATGTACCGTTTCAGCAGTATTCACCGAAAATGTACAGCCCTGCACAAGGCTATGAGTGCGGAACGATTTTTGAAGCTCTAAACAAGCCGTTCTGCCCTAAGGATTGCGAGGGATTTAGATGACACAACGTGAAATAATGCTCAAAAAAATCGGCACATACAAATTTGTGTTAAAAGACCTAGAGCTTTACCTTGATACGCATCCTAAAGATGAAATGGCACTAAGCAAATATGCTGAGTACGAAGCACTTTTGAAGCCTATGATTAAGGATTATGAAAGTCGCTTTGGTCCGCTCAAAGCTAGCTCTGACAACGGCAATAAATTCTTATGGGTCAAAAATCCTTGGCCGTGGGATATAGAGGAGGATGACTGATGTTTGTATATGAAAAACAGTTGCAATATCCAGTTAAAATAAAACGTCCTAACGCTCAGCTTGCTAAAATGATTATCAGTCAGTACGGCGGCCCTGATGGAGAGCTCGGAGCATCTCTTAGATATTTATCACAGAGATTCACAATGCCTATTCAAGAGTTAAAGGCTACACTTACTGACATCGGTACGGAAGAATTAAACCACCTGGAAATGATTGGTGCTATCGTTTATCAGCTAACAAAGGATTTATCTGAAGAGGAAATCAAGAAGAACGGCTTTGATGCTTATTTTGTTGACCATACAACCGGAGTTTATCCTGCATCTGCTGCGGGTGTTCCGTTCACAGCGGCATATATCCAGTCTAAGGGCGACCCTATAACCGACCTTCATGAAGACCTTGCCGCTGAGCAAAAAGCTCGTACAACCTACGATAATATTCTACGCTTCTGTGATGATTATGATGTAAAAGACCCTATTCGCTTTTTAAGAGCGAGAGAAGTAGTGCATTATCAGCGTTTTGGTGAAAATCTGCGAATTTTAACTGACAGACTTGATTCGAAGAATTACTATCAGTTTAATCCGAGCTTTGACAAAAAATGCTTCAAGAAAAAATAATTAATTCTAAAATAGAATAAAATCGGTTAAATGCAACGGTGTCTGTCTGTTTTTCGGGCAGATGCCGTTGTCATTTATAAAAAAATAGTTATTTTTCTTTTTTTACTATAATTTTTTGGTGTTTCTATGATATACCTAATAATGTATTTTTATATCTAGCAGGTGAATAAGATGAAGATTGGCTTCGATAATGACAAATATTTGAGTATGCAGTCCCAGCACATCCGTGACAGAATTTCCAAATTCGGTGGAAAGCTGTACCTTGAATTCGGCGGTAAGCTGTTTGATGATTACCACGCTGCACGAGTGTTGCCGGGGTTTAAGCCTGACAGTAAGCTTCAGATGCTGTTACAGCTTAAGGACCAGGCAGAGATAGTTATTGTTGTTAACGCTGACGATATTGAAAAGAATAAAGTCAGAGGTGACCTTGGTATCACTTATGACCTTGATACATTAAGACTTATTGACGTTTTTCGTAATATCGGACTTTATGTCGGCAGTGTTGTGCTGACTCGTTACGCTGACCAGCTCGCAGCTCAAAAATTCCAGAAAAAGCTTGAGCTAAACGGAATCAAGGTTTATCATCACTATTCTATCGAGCGTTATCCACAGGATATCGACCTTATCGTAAGTGATGACGGCTACGGCAGAAACGATTTTATAGAAACAGAGCGAGAGCTTGTTGTTGTTACTGCTCCGGGTCCTGGTAGTGGTAAAATGGCCGTTTGTCTTTCTCAGCTTTATCACGAGCATAAGCGAGGTGTTAACTGCGGTTATGCAAAGTTTGAGACATTTCCTATCTGGAATTTACCGCTTAAGCATCCTGTGAATGTTGCTTACGAAGCGGCTACTGCTGACCTTAATGACGTTAATATGATTGACCCGTTCCACCTTGAAGCATATAACGAGACTACTGTTAACTATAACCGTGATATTGAGATTTTTCCTGTTTTAAATACTATTTTCGAGCAGATTTTAGGTGAGTCGCCTTATAAATCACCAACCGATATGGGTGTTAATATGGTTGGTAACTGTATTGTCAATAATGAAGCTGTAATCGAAGCAGCTAATCAGGAGATTATTCGCAGATATTACAATGCTATGTGTAATAATAAAAAGGGTAATTCTCCTGACAACGAGGTGTACGCTCTTGAACTGATTATGAAGCAGTCAAAGCTTACAAGTGCTGACAGAGCTGTTATCGCTCCTGCTCTTAATAAAGCTGAGGAAACCAACGCTCCTGCAGCGGCTATTGAGCTTAGTGACGGCACAATTGTAACGGGTAAAACTTCTGAGCTTTTGGGTGCGTGTGCGGCTATGCTTTTAAATGCACTCAAAATCCTTGGCAAAATTGATGACAGTGTGCATCTCATTTCACCTGAGGTTATTGAGCCTATCCAGCATTTAAAGGTTAACCACCTTGGTAACGTTAACCCACGACTTCATATCGACGAGGTGTTAATCGCCCTTTCTATTTCTGCCGCTACAAGCGATGATGCTAAAAAAGCACTCGGTCAGCTTGAAAAGCTCAGAAATTGTGAGGCTCATTCTTCTGTTATTCTGTCACAGGTTGACACTATGATGTTTAAAAAGCTTGGCATTAATCTCACTTGTGAGCCTTGTTATCAGACTAAGAAATTATATCAAAAGTAAGTATTTGGCACTCTCGTTGAGGGTGCCAAATTTTGGAGATTTTTATGAAAGAAAAGGGTAAAGCAAAATTACTTTTGGCATCAGCGTTTTTTATTTGGGGTTCAATCGGCATATTTGTTAAAATGATTCCGCTTAACAGTGGGGTAGTAGCGTTTGATCGCTCAATTGTCGGCATGCTGTTTTTGCTGTTAATAAAAGTGTTGATGCACAAAAAAGTCGATATAAATGGACTTAAAGGCAATCTTTTAGAGCTGTGTGTAAATGGTGCGTTGCTAGGACTTAACTGGATTTTGCTGTTTGAGTCTTATAACTACACCAGTGTTGCGACATCGACTATCTGTTATAACTTAGGTCCGATGATTGTTGTGCTGTTATCTCCTTTGGTATTTAAAGAACGACTTACTGTAACAAAGGTGTTGTGCGTTATGACTGCACTCTTCGGAGTAGTGTGCGTGTCGGGTGTGTTTGAGCAAAGTGGAGTGAGTAGTCGAGATTTAATTGGCGTTTTGCTTGGGGTAGGTGCGGCTGTAGTGTATGCTATAACTGTAATTATAAACAAACGTCTTGATAAAATCGAACCGCTTGATAAAGCTATAACTCAGTTTGCATCCTCAACTGTCGTTATGTTCATATACTGCTTGTTTACAACCAGGGCAAGTGAACTTAAGTTTTCGGTGACTACAATAGTGCTGTTGATAGTTGTAGGTGTTGTACACACGGGTGTTACATACACCTTGTATTTTAAGTCACTTCCTAATGTAACAAGCCAAAATGTCGCTATTTTTGCTTACATAGACCCTGTTGTAGCGGTATTGCTTTCAGCACTTGTATTAAGGGAAGATATAACTGCTTCAACTATTGTTGGTGCAGTGCTCGTTATCGCTTCGGCGATATTCAGCGAAATCTATGATAATAAGCAAAAGAAACGAACAAAGCAAGGGTAATTTATATATTTTGACAAAAATTTATCAATTGGTAAATACTACTTGATTTATATTGTGATTAGTAGTAAAATAATAAAGGTATATACGTTGGTATAATCCAAAGTTAACACATTTTTAGGAGGTAATTCCAATGGCAGTAAAAGTAGGTATTAACGGTTTTGGTAGAATCGGTAGACTTGCATTCAGACAGATGTTCTCAGCAGAGGGTTATGAGGTTGTTGCT